>NZ_CP026606.1:0-342983 GCF_002945325.1 Methanococcus maripaludis | reverse complement strand
TTTTTACACCATTTTAAAGAATTCAATTCAAAAAAATAGCATTCACTGCAGGTTTAATTTTTAAAAAATCGCAGAGAAAACAAAATTTGGAGAAATGTCCAAATTATGGCCGTACCATAACATCATTACTATCGTAACCAAATATAAAAAGGTTATCTTAATACTGGAAAGTTTATATGTTGTTAAATTCAAAATTATATCATAAATAAATAATCTTAAACGGGGGATATATATGAAAATGAGTATTAGAAATCAGTTTACTGGAAAAATACTTGAAATTGTGGAGGGGCAGGTAGTTGCAAAAGTCAAAGTGGACATTGGTGGAGGAAATACAATTGTTTCAGTAATTACACTTGACGCAGAAAAAGAACTTGGCTTAAAAGTTGGAGATACGGTAACTGCATTAGTAAAATCGACTTCGGTCATGATTGAAAAATAAATACTTTATTAACGCCAAATAACTTTTTTGTTAGGGGTCAACAATAAAAAATCGAATACCCCTTTATATATCTTGAAAAGTAATATACTTTTGAGGCCATTATTTATATATAACTATTTACCCAAATCCAAAGAACATAAATCCAACGAAAATATTTTGGTGTCAATATGAGTAAAACTATTCTGAGTGTCGAAAAAACATTAATTGCCAATGTATCTTCCCTTTTATCAAGTGAAGTTAGGGCAAAAATATACATATTTTTAAGAATGAATCCACAAAGCACTGTGGAAGAAATAGCGAAAGGAACTGGAGTATACCCGTCAACTATTCGAGAATCAATATTTGAAATGTACAATGAAGAGTACGTTATTCGAAAGAAAATGGATAGAGAAGGCCTCGGTAAAAAACCGTACCTTTATTCTGCAATAGCACCTGCTGAATTAGTACAATTGATTTCTGAATCTATAACTGAAAAGTTAAATGATTTAGCGTCAGTTGATGAAAAAATTAGCGGTAAAAACGTTGAAAACGCTTTAAAAGTTGCTATTACAATAGAATCTAATTAATTTTCTTTTTTTATATTATTTAATTTATTAATGCTTTTAAAAATATTAATTATTATTACTATATTAAAATATCTAAATTAATTACGCCTTGAATAAAAGTCTTATTTTAATTGAGAATCTTTAACATGTTTCTCTTTATATGGAAACTCTTTTTCAAAAATTTTCAATTCTTCCTCAGTAACTATGAAAACTGGATTTACATAGAATTTGCCTGAAATATTATAAAGAGAACCTTCATTTAATTCAAGTGCCATAAATTCTTCGAAATTTTCGCCTTCTGAAGTTTGGATGTCGTAATTTTTAGCATTTTTAAAACCAAATCGATGGTAATAATTGGGATTTCCAAAAATTATTATTCCAGGATATCTTAATTTTCTAGCAACTTTGATGGAATGGTTCATTAAGAGAGTTCCAATCCCCTTACCCTGATAATTAGGAAGCACAGAAATAGGTCCCATGCATAATATTTTAAATTTTTCATCATTTTTATTAATTACATCTGCAATCGAATAAATAATATTTCCAACAATAGTTTCACCTTCAAGAGCAATAAAATCCAGTTCTTTAATAAAAACATCTGTTTTTCTTAATTTATGGAGAACTAAATGTTCTTCACATCCTGGTCGATATACGTCCCAAAAAGCTTCTCTTGTTATATTTTCCACAGTTTTAAAATCACTTTTATCTTCCAATCTAATCGTTATATCCATAATTATCTCCTCAAATATAGTATAATACAAACCTGATTTAAAATGGTATAAAATTTTTTCTAAATGGTCAAAGTAAAAAAAAGTAAGGTCGGGATTAAAATCCAAGAAGTGTTCCAAGGTTATATGTTATTATTCCAACAACTGTTGCAAGTGCTAAATTGTAACCTATTCCAAAGGCAGTCCATTTCAAACTTCTCGTTTCAAGGTATAGTGTTGCAAGCGTTGCAAGGCAGGGAATATAAAGTACCGAAACAAGCGTTAATACGAAAGCTTTTAATGGGCTGAATGCTGCCGAGATATTTTCTGGATACAGTATGCTAAAACTTGAAACAACAAGTTCTTTTGCAAATATTCCAAATACGAGGGATATAGCAGCTCTCCAGTCAAGCCCCATGTAAATCGTTACATGTTCGAGTATTTTTCCAACAACTGCGGCGTAATTTGCATCGGGAGAGGGGTAATTTACAAGTCCATAGAATAAAATGGAACCTGCGGCAATAACGGTTCCTGCTTTTTTTAGAAATTCTTTGCTTTTTTCCCAGGTCATTTTAATAATATTGTCCCAATCTGGAATCCTGTATGGGGGTAATTCAAAGATGTATTCTTCAGATTCACCTTTCATGAATTTACTTAATACGTATGACACCAAAAAGAGCAGTGCAAATGTAATTGCAAGAATGCTTAATGTAAAAAGTGCAGCATGTTCTATGAAGAAAAATGATGCAAAAAATCCGATTATAACAAATCTTGCAGAGCATGGAACAAGGGGCGTTACTAAAAGCGTAATTAACCTTTCTTTATGGCTTGAGATAAACCTCGTACCCATTAATGCAGGAACACTGCATCCAAAACCTGTAATTAATGGGATAAATGATTTTCCGCTTAATCCTATTTTAGACATGATCGAATGTGTCAGTGCAGTAACTCTTGATAAATAGCCTGTATCTTCAAGAATTGATAGCGAAAACATTATCAAGAATACTATTGGGAAGAATTCGAGTACTCCTCCAACTCCTGCAAGTAATCCATCAACAATTACTCCAGAAAGTGATTGTGGAAGGATAGTCATCAAATAATTTCCAAGTATTTCAAAGAATGTACCTATAAATCCTGCAAAAATGTCCCCAACACCAAATACGAAGTTGTACATGGTGTAGAGTACTACAGCAAATATCATGAATCCGTAAATTGGGTGAATTACAATTGTATCTATATCTTCATATAATTCGCTATTTACCATGACGCCTGCTAAAATCTCATCACATTTTTTGTATCTCTGTTCTACAATGTAGCTTTCAACGTCATGTTTTATTTCGTCCTCTATTTCAAGTTTCATGTCTTTTACATATTTTATAAATTCTGGATATTTTGAAAATTCATTTACGACATCAGGGTCTTTTTCAAGAAGTGATATTGCAATCCATCTTTTAGGAAGCCTTTCATAGGTTTCACTGATATTATACTGAGTATTTTCTAATTTATTGATTATTTTTTCGATATTTTCTTCCAAAAGTGGCGAATATGTAATTTTTACAGGTTCACCCGCTTTGTATTTGTAAATTGTTTCTTTTAAGTTATCAATTCCGATTTTATGTCTTCCAGAAGTCCTTATAACTGGAACACCTAATTTTTCACTCAGTTTTTGATCATTTATAAAAATACCAAATTTTTCCGCTTCATCGATTAAATTTAGGCATAAAATTGGGCTTATTCCAAGGTCTAAAAGTTGTATCGTCAAATAAAGGTTCCTGTTTATATTCGGGGTGTCGATTACATCAATAACTGTTATTTCATTATTTTCGATGAGATAGTCTCTTGCAATCTTTTGATCTATCGAATCCGACATCAATGAATATATTCCTGGTAAATCGACTACAATGTAGCTTTCACTATTTTTTTTAAAGAACCCTTCCTTTTTTTCAACAGTAACGCCAGGCCAGTTTCCGATTCTCTGTTTCATTCCGGTTAGGTGGTTGAAAAGGGTAGTTTTTCCAACGTTTGGTTGACCAAGCAGTGCAATAATATTCTTCTCATCCATCATATTCACCAGTTTTTATTCCGTATTACACTTTCCTTTGCAGTTTTTCTTCTCGCTACAGCATGAGCAGCTGGCTTTCACTATTTTTTTTGAAATTTTAACGAGAATTCTTTCTAAAATATTTTCTTTTTTCTCTTTTTTTAAATTTTCCATATTTATCACACAAAAGTTTTTCACATAATTTTAATTAGGTTAAATAATTTAAGCTGACTTAAATATTTTTTTGTAAATTATGTTATAAATTTTTATGAATAGAATTTTCTTAAATTATTCTACAAAAATCGATTCTGCCATGCCTCTTCCAAGGGCAACTTTTGAGTTTCCAACCCTAATCAGTACAGGGCCTCGGTTAGTTCGTGATATCAGGGTTATTTTACAGCCTGGAAGAATTCCAAGTTCATAAAATTTTCTACAGTGTCCTTCAACCTTAACTACCATATATGATCCTGGGTCTTTGAGCAAAAGATTTTCCATATGACCACCAAAGTTATATATACAAATTAATTAAGATAAATTAAATAATTTAACTTAGCTTAAATTCTATAACTTTTTGAAACTATATATATCTTTTCATTTGGCGATAACATGGTATCACAAAATATTGAGGACTATCTCGAAAACATATTTTTATTTATTAAAGAAAATAAAAGGCCGGTAAAAACAACCGAACTTGCAAAATTAATGAAGGTTCAGCCCGCAGCAGTAACCAGTATGGCAAAAAAACTGCACGGTGACGGATTGATAGATTATCAGCCGTATATTGGAATAAATCTTAAAAGTTCTGGCGAAAAAATTGCAAAAGAAACGATTCGAAAACACAGGATTATTGAATATTTTTTTAACTGAAATTTTAGGTCTTGATCTTGAGTTTGCACAAGAAGAGGCATGTAAAATAGAGCATGCTGTATCTGACAAAACGATCGAAAAGTTATATGAATTTATAGATCGTCCTGAAAAGTGTCCTCACGGCTACAAAATAAATTTAAAGTAATAATTATAATCAAATGTTAAACTTTTTTTTAAATATTATCCATAATTTAAACTTTTTTGACATTAAATTTCTAAAAAAACTAAATCATAACGGTTAAATATTTTTTACCACTATATTTGCAATAGTTAATTGTTCTGATTTTATTTTAGTTTAGTGTTAATATTAATTGAAGGTGCAGCTTATGGCCGGAAATATCAGTGATGAAGATATTCAACAAAACATTTTAAAACATCTTTATAAGATAAACAGCAGGGATGATGACGCTTTTTTGTCGTGTGAAATATTTAAAGAAGAATTATCGTTAGATCGGGCAGATCTTTATCGAAACATTGATACCTTAAAACAAAAGGGATTTATAGATATGGGAAATAATCCTGGATTAACCGGTTATTCTATAAAGTTATCCGAAAAAGGAATGGATACGTTCGAAAATCCTAAATTTACGAGAGAAGAAATTGAAAAAGCATATAAAACATTTAAAATTTATGCTGAAGAAGTAACGAACGCATCTTATGATACATATACAAAATCACTGGCTGCATTTTTAAATTATTGTAAAAATAATGAAGTTTTAGAGTTTGTAATATTTAAATTCAACTTAATAGAACGAGATTTTGAAAAATGGTATGATAATTTTTTAAATTCGAAAATGCACGCACATACTCTTCCATTAGACGAAGATGAGAAAATTTCAATAATTTACAAATTTTTAAACGAAATTAATTCTGGAAAGATTAAAATTTCGGAATTTGTCAAATCAGCCTACAAAATTTCAGGAAAAACTGAAAAAACGATTAATAAATTTAATCAAAGTATATTTCTGCATTTTGTGAAGGGAATTGATATAAGGCTCAAAAAATTGATGAGTAAGATTGAATCGGTTCCTGAAAAAACTGAAACTGATGAAAAAGAAGTTATTAAAAAGGAAGAATTGCCTAAAATTTCAAAAATTGAGGTAATTGATTCGGATTCTGTTACTTCAAAAAGAAGACTCGAAAACTTTGAAAAGGATAATAAAGTTGTGATATATCCTTCAGAAGTAATTGATGGGGATGCTCTAAGCAGAAAACTTTCGAAAAATAGCTACAACATGGATAATCTGGAAAATGCATTATTAAAACTTTCAGAAGAGCTTAGGAATGATAATAAATCTGTTGCAGCAATATCTGCAGTGTTTTTACTGTCAAGAAATATCGATTCGTCTGATCTTTTGGAAACTCAAAAACTGCTAAATGAAGCAGTATCTGCAGAACCGTGCTTGAAGGACAAATTTAAAGACATTGCAATGGCTTCAAGTATCGAAGTAGCGAATACGGGCATTATTAAAGGAATACTTGCACTCTTTTAAGTTTTATCTTGTCATATTTTTTTATTTTTTTTTATTCCAGTGATTTATTCATTTAACTTGAAAGTGTATAACCTGTTTAAAAGTACAAATAATATATAAAATGAATACCATAATCTGATATATGGCAAAAGAGGTGAATGTTTTGCAAAAAACAATGGAAAATCTTTCAAAAGCATTTATTGGGGAAAGTCAGGCTAGAAATAGGTATACAATATACGCAAAAATTGCTCAAAAAGAAGGCTACGAAAAAATAGCAGAAATATTTACCATGACTGCGGAACAAGAGCGAGAGCATGCGAAATGGTTATTTAAATTAATAAATTCGCTTAAAAAAGATAATGAACCTGCTGAAATTCTTATTGATGGAGCAGCAGTTCCTACAGCATACAAAACTACTGTAGAAAATTTAAAAGCTGCAGCATCTGGTGAAAATTACGAACACACTGAAATGTATCCAGAATTTGCAAAAATTGCAAAAGAAGAAGGATTAGCTGAAATTTCAGACAGATTACTTGCAATTGCAGAAGCTGAAAAGCACCACGAACAAAGGTACCAAAAATTAATTGCACAGCTTGAAAATGGTTCAATGTTTAAAAAAGGTGAAGAAATATACTGGACCTGCAGAAAATGCGGATACCTTGTAAAAGGAAAAGATGCGCCAGTTGAATGTCCTTCATGTGGGCACCCAACAGCATACTTTGAAAAGCAGTGCGAAGAATATTAATCCTTTTTTTTAATTTTTTAAGGTCTTTTATTTTTAAATTTAAGTCAGAACTAATATAAACTCAAGATTACCTATTTTATAATGATTAAACTCTTTCGTTTAAGTGAACTTATTTAAATTATCAAATTTCAATCGGTAAACCCGGTGAAAATCAATGAAACCAAAAGACGTTGTTTCTTTTGCGGGAAGAAACATAACTCAAAAAAAGACACAGAGTCTTTTAACAATAATTGGTATTGTTATAGGCATTTTAGCAATAGTTAGTCTGATCTCTCTTGGGTATGGTGTTCAGAATTATATTACTGAAGAAATATCCAAAGCAGGGGCCAGTGTTATTACCGTATACCCCTCACAGCAGATCACAAGTATTGCAATGTCTAAAAATTTTAATGATCAAGATTTAAAGGCAGTAGAAGGCGTTAGGGGTGTTGATGTTGTATTGTATGGGTGGTTTGGTGGAACACAGGTAACTTATCACGATCAGGAGTATTATTCGAGTGTTTTTGCAACGAAATCTTCAACCTACCAGATATTTTTTACAGAAGCTTATGGTTATGAGCTTGAAAAAGGTAGGTGGATGAAAGACAGCGATAAATACACCTGTGTTATTGGTTACAGCCTTGCACACGATACATTCGATAGAGAAATAGATATTGGGGATAAAATTGAAATCAATGATAAAAAGTACAAAGTTGTGGGTATTTTAGAACAGATTGGAAACCCTGACGACGATAATTCTATTGTAATACCTTATGAAGCTGCATCAGAGGTTTTTGATGTGGATGATGAGTACAACATGTTTATGGTTAAAATAAAAGACGGAGAAGATGTAACCAAAGTTTCAGAAGATATTGAAGACGAACTTGAAGATTCAAGAGGGGACGAAAACTTCTCAGTTTTAACTGCAGAACAGCTTGCTGAATCAATTAGCAGTATTTTCAGTGTTTTAACAATATTTTTAGTTGGTGTTGCAGGAATTTCTCTTCTTGTTGGAGCAGTTGGAATTTCAAACACAATGCACATGAGTATTTTAGAAAGGAGAAAAGATATTGGAATTTTAAAAGCACTCGGTGCAGAAAACAATACAATCCTCTCAATATTTGTAGTTGAAGCTGGATTTTTAGGATTATTCGGCGGAATTATTGGAACGATACTTGGAATATTAATTGCAAAAGCTATCGAGTATATCGCAGCAATTTCGGGATATGGATTGATTAGAGCATGGATTTCCTGGGAATTAATTGTAGGAGTTTTAGTATTTTCATTTGTAGTTGGAATATTAAGCGGTTATTTCCCTGCAAGAAGCGGTGCAAAATTAAACCCTGTTGATACTTTGAGAGGGGAATAATTATGATATTAATAGAAACAAAAAATGTAATCAAGACTTATGGGGTTGGTGAAGCTAAATCCAACGTTTTGAAAGGGGTTAATTTAAAAATTGAAGAAGGGGAATTTGTAATGATAATGGGCCCGAGTGGCTGTGGAAAATCCACATTAATGAATGTTTTGGGTCTTTTAGATGTCCCTTCAAAAGGCGATGTTTACATAAAAGGTAAAAAAACCACGAAAATGAACGAAAATGAACGTGCAGTATTTAGAAGAAAGATTAGTGGATTTATATTCCAGCAATTCCATTTAATCGGGACATTAACTGCTTTAGGAAATGTTGAACTCCCTATGACACTGGATGGAAAAGAAGAAACGTTCAGACAAAAACGAGCTAAAGAATTATTGAATATCGTAGGTCTTAGTGAAAGAGAAAATTATAAACCCTCACAACTTTCAGGCGGACAGCAGCAAAGGGTTGCAATTGCAAGATCCCTTTCAAATAATCCAAAACTACTGTTTGCAGATGAGCCTACGGGAAATCTTGACAGTAAAAGTGGTAAACAGGTAATGGAGATACTTGAGAACTTACACCACGAAGGAATGACGATTGTAATGGTTACTCACGATAACTACATGATAAAATACGCTACAAAGGTTATTCGGATGAAAGATGGTGAAATTCTCGAAATCGATAAGGTTAAGGATGGAGAGGTTGTTGAAACCGAAGTTGTTAAAAAAGAGGCTTAAGTGCTGAATGGTAAAATTTTATGCAGATATGGAATTTTCAGTACTTTCAAGATGAATAAACCAAAGGATAAGATTTAGAAAATACTGGAATAATTCTTTAAAACTAAAAATACAAAATAAAAAAATTGAGATGGTTGGTGGGATAATGTAATTGTTAGTTAATATATGATTTTGTTAAATAACATCCAACCTTAAAAATTAAAAAGAGTGATATGATGAGACTTTTGGCTAAGTCTGGACTATTATTACTTGTATTTGCATTATTAACAAGTTCTTATGCATTATCTGTGGATGATCCTCAGTATGTTGTAGATAATTCTGAATTTGGTGAAACAAATCCAAACGTTATACATCCTGGAGACGATGTAAACATCTGGATAAAAGTGGTTAACGACAACTACGATAAGCAGTTAAAGGATATAAAAGTAGAGATAAGCCCACATTATCCGTTTGAAATAAAGCAAGTAAACCCTGAAACAGGTGTAGCTGAAATTTCACATCTTAACGAGGGCGAAAGTGATACGGCATACTTTAAAATACATGTAAGCGAGAATGCACCTTCTGACGAGTATAGAATTGATGTTACTGTAACTGCAACAGAATATGAATTAGGAGACGAACCAAATGAACGAGAAAAAACATTAACAAAAATATATTACGTTCCAATATATGGTATTGCTAAATTTGAAATTAATTTAGACGATAACAACCCCATAAACCCTTCAGAATCTGAAGAGCTTGAAGTATATATTAAAAACCAGGGAACTGGAACTGCAAAATATTTAACGCTAAATTTAGCTGGAACAAGTGATTTAAACATTGTTGGACCAACGACGTTTTATTTGGAATCACTATCCCCTCAAACCCAGAAATTGATAACAGTTGATGCATACGCAATTCCAACGACTGAAGATGGGATTTATTCAATAAATGCAAATATTGAATGGATTGGGGAAGATGGTGCAGAATATACTTCATCAATTCCGATAAATCTGAAAGTAAAAAGTACAATTTTTGATAACCAGCCGTTTTTATATCTTGATGGTGTGAAAGCAATTTCTGGAGGTCAGGAAGTAACAATTGCGCTTGCAAACAGGGGAACTTCAAAATTAAAGCACTGCGTACTTGAAATTGATGGTGCAGTTGAATTAAACGATAACTATATTCGATATATCGGAGATTTGGAAGAAGATGATTCAGATTCTGGAATATACGAATTAGAAGTTTTTGGAGATTCAAAAACAAATATCACTGCAACACTGACATACTTTAATGAATACCACGAAGAATTCACCATTACACAGGAATTTGAACTGGATCCCGCTAACAGCCAGGTAAAACAGGAAGGAACTAACTATACATTTATTGGACTAATTATCGTTTTAGCAGTTGTAGCGTACATTTTATATAGAAGATGGAAGAAGAGGAAAGACTCTGAAGAAGAATAATAAATTATTTTTTTCTTAAATTTTATTAAGTGGTTGAGTATGACAGGTCTTGAAGTTAATAAAAAATTTTTAAAAGCACTATCTTCGCGTTCAAGAATATCCATTTTAAAAGCACTCGGAAATAAAAATTACACAGTAACAGAACTTTCAAAAAGTCTGAAACTATCCAAATCAACTGTACATGAACATTTATCGATACTGGTTGATGGAGAGCTTGTAAAAAAGAATGAAGATGGTCGAAAATGGGTATACTATGGATTAACGGAAAAAGGACAGTATTTAATTATGAATGATCTTGAAAAAATGATTATATTGTTCCCGATGTCTGTAATCGTATTTTTAAGCGGTTTATACAGTATATTGTTTCTTAAACTTGGAAGCAAAATGCAGTTAATGGATTCAACTTTTCAGGCTACAAACGATGCTCTAAAAAGTGCTGAATTTGAAGTAACGGCTTGCAGGATTTCAGAATCTGTAAATGTCGTTAATTCTGATTTAAATCTTTTAATCGGTACAGGATTGATATTAATAAGTTTACTCATCGCATATCACGTAATTTCGAAAATAACATACAGATCAAATTAATCATTTTTTTTATTTTCAATTAAAAACTGTTCGGAACTCACCGAACGATTTAAAAACTATTTTTAAGTGTTAATACACATTGTTTATTATTAATATAAATGGTGATTTTATGAATCGCAATATAATTATTATTTTAGGGCTAATTTTAGTAACTTCTGCAGTTTTTTTAACTTATAACCCGGAAAACGATTCTGGAATAAGTTATACTGGAGACTTTGATATGGTTCCCGCAGATTCAGAGGGAAATTTTAATAATTTTTTAAAACTGGCATCTGATTCAGGCTATTATTATGGTAGCAGTAATATTGCAGTAAAAGAGGATATAACTTATGCGACTGCCAATGAAGACAGTTTAAGGGATTCTGGGTATTCCGATGCGAGGTATTCCGAGACAAATGTTCAGGTAGTGGGCGTTGATGAAGCTGATATTGTAAAAACAAATGGAAAATATATATTTTACACGACGCAAAGTCCAGCATGGGTTAATTATTATGGTGGGCAGAGTACTTACGTAATTGATGCATTACCTCCTGAAACTGCTCAGGTAATTGGAAATATCACTGATGGTGGCAATCTTTACCTTGAAGGGGATAATTTAGTCGTAATTACTTATGATGGAATTAAAAATTACAATATTTCAAATCCAAAAACGCCTGAATTGGTCTGGGCAAAAGATTTAAACGGGTCATATGTTGATTCAAGATTAATTGATGGTGAATTATACATAATAATTCAGGAATATGGAATAACCGGGCCAATAATCTGGAATAACGTTAAAATAGGATACGATGATATTTATCTTCCAGTAATTCCCGAAATTATTCGCCAAAACTTTGAAACAACGTATATTATTTCATCAATAAACGTTGAAAGCGGAGAAATTGAAAATACGGCTGCACTGGTTGGTTCATACAGTAATACAATATATGTTTCAGAAGAAAATATTTATTTTGCTTATGAACTGGATTACGATGAAGATAAACTGATGATGAAGTTTGTGGCGGAAAATGCTGATAAATATTTCCCAAAAGAAGTTACAGACAAACTTGATCGAGTATTTTCAAATACTGATTTTGGAGACAGTGCAAAATACGTACAGATGACTGAAATTCTCGAAGATTACATAAAAACACTATCCTCAGAAGAAATAAATAATTTAGAAAATGAAATTGAAAATGATTATGAAATTTATTTGAAAGAACACTGGGAAGAACTTGAAGGAACAGGTATTGCAAAAATAAGTCTCGATGACTTCAAAGTAACAAGTGGAAAAGTTCCTGGAACCATTTTAAACAGCTTTTCAATGGACGAATACGAAGGAAATTTAAGAATTGCAACAACAATTGGAAATGACTGGAGATTTAGAGATATTCAAACAAATAACATCTACGTATTCGATGAAAATATGGATGTTATTGGAAAAGTGACTGGTCTTGAAGAAGGAGAAAGAATATACTCTGCAAGATTTATGGGGGATAAAGCATATGTTGTAACATATAAAGAGACGGATCCGTTACTTGTAATTGATTTAGACGATCCAAAAAATCCGGAGTTACTAGGGGAACTGAAAATTCCTGGATATTCTACTTATTTACATCCAATTGGAAATAATAAATTAATTGGGATTGGAAAAGACGATTCAAATATGGTAAAAATTTCATTATTCGATGCAACTGATCTTGAAAATCCAAAAGAACTTTCAAAATATTCATTAAACGAGTACTGGTCAGTTGCCCTTTACGAACACCATGCATTTTTGTGGGATGCTGAAAAAGAAATACTCGTACTTCCCGCAGGAAGCCACGCATACGCTTTCGAAGTTAAAGAAAGTGGAATTAAAATGGTTAAAGATGACGTTTTCAAAGACTACAGCGTTTTAAGGTCTTTGTATATTGGAGACTATCTCTACACGTTTTCAAACTATGAAATACACGTAATTGATGAAAATACTTGGAAAACTGTAAAAACGATTAATTTACCAAAATATGAATATCCATACCTTGAACCATATATTGAACCAGTGGAAGATTTTACAGACGTTGAAATAGAAACTATCAATGAAAAAGTTGCTATTGGGGAAAATATATCGATAAAACTTGATGAAAACCCTACAACTGGCTACACTTGGAATTATTCGATAAGTGATGATGATAAAATAGAATTATTGTCTGACGAATACATTGAAGATGAAACAGATGATGGAATCGTTGGTGCAGGTGGAGTTCACGAATGGACTTTTAATGCAACTGAATCAGGCGAAGTAGAGCTAACATTTGATTACTACCGCTCATGGGAAGGGGTTGAAGGTTCTATAAATACAATAATCTATAAAATAACAGTCGAATAATTAAGACACTAATTTCTTTTTTTTAAATTTTTAAAATATTTTTCAAAAAAGTTAATTTTAATTCAAAACAAATATTAAAAGAGATTTAGAGGAATTATTGTCCTCTGTTAATTCTTTTGAAAGTGTTAGTCCATTTTAATTTTCTTCCAACTCTTCCGAGTTTGAAATTTTTTTCACACTTTGATGAACAGAAGTGCATAACTGAACCGTCTTTTTTAACGTATTTTTTTCCGCATCCAGGTTCAATTGTGCCTTCACAAAAGCTACATGTTTTCCATTCCATTGTAATCACCTAGCGGGAATTATTTTCTTCTTTTACCGAGTTGTTTTGCTTCTCTTTCGGTTTCTCTTAACATGATAAGGTCGCCTAATTTAACAGGTCCTTTCACGTTTCTTGTTAAAATCCTTCCTGTGTCTTTTCCACCTAAGATTTTGCATCTTACCTGGAAAATTTCACCAGTAACTCCTGTTCTTCCGTTAACTTGGATAACTTCAGCAGCCACTGCTTCCTGGTATACCATATCATCAGCCATTTAAATCACCTGATTTTATTTAATTGTTAGCTGCTAAACTTATGCTTTTAATCCATTTAATTTTTCAACTAAATCTTTTAATTCGTCAGCGCTTCCTTCAGCAACAACTGCAATAGCTGATGTAGGTACTTCTAAACCAGCAGCTTTTCCTAAAGCTTCTTTTGTTGAACTGTATGAGTATGCAATTCCTTTTTCGTCGCAAATTACTGGAATGTGTGCAACGATTTCTTCAGGTTGTACATCTTGTGCGATTACAACTAATTTTGCAATTCCTTTTTCTACTGCTTTTGTAACTTCGTTAGCGCCTTTTTTGATTTTTTCAGCGTTAGCAACTACTTCCGCAGTTTTTTCTTCGAGTTCTTGTGATATTTCAAATTTAACATATACAGCCATATTATGACCTCCTTCATCACTTAAAAAAATTTTTTTATCCGGATGGCGCCCACTCATATCATCATGGTTTTAAAAGAGCGGCAACTACCATATATTGAAAAGTGGTATATAATAGTTATGGTGTAATCTACTGGAAATTTAGAAAATTTAAAAATCAACCGGTATTCCAAGAATTTCCTTTTTACCATTTAGGATATCTTCTGCAATCATTGCACTGCCTATTGCACCACTTTCCCCATTTAAAACAAGAACATTTCCATCGATATTTTCTTTTATCATTTCAGAAACGTTCGGGTTTTCCCATGTTCCAATGGATCCTGCAAGAATTACATTTCTTTCAGGTGTTAAAAACATTAACGAATTTATTTCCATTGAAACACTTAAAACGAGTGAATCAACTGCCAAAGTGCATTTATCGTCTTTTTTATAGTTATTCATAATTTCAAATTTTGTATCTTCAACGCCTTTGTAAGAATCTGTAACTTTAACAACACCTGCTTTTGAAAAAGCTTCATTTGCAGTGATTTTATTTGCATCGATATTTCTAATTAATTCTAGATCAAGGGGCCCGTGTAATATTCCAACAGCACCAACGCAAGCATCAAATCCGCCAAATATTTTACCGTCTTTTATTAAAAGCGTAACTGTGTTTGAAGAAATGTCTGAAAGAATGAAATTTTCAAAACCAAACGTTTTGTATGCATTGTAGCAGATGGATATTTTTTCAGGAGATGCAATATGCGAAAAAAGGGCGTTAAATCTTTTATCCATACTTTTTACGCTATTGTGAAGTCCTGGAATAACAATTGCTGGAATATCTGATGATTTTATTTCATCATAAACTTTCGTTCCGCCACCAATTTTTTTTCCAATTCCTTCAAGGTTAATTACACCCCTGTTTTCAACCCGTTTTATATCCGTTATTTTAGCTATTCCATCGCCCATAGAGTAGCATACACCCATCAGGTCGATTTCATTTAAATTAACATGTTTTTCAAGTTCTTTTAAAAAAGAATTTTCGTTTATTTCGGTTCTTTTCATCTTAAAAATAGATTTTACAGTTTTGTTTTCCATCACACATGCGGTAATTCCGGATGTGCCGTGATCAATCCCTACAACAATCATAATCTCCCATACAAAAGATAATAAATTTCAAATACCAATAATTATATATAAAACAGTGCTACTTTATTAAGAACTTTTTGATTCAATATTATTGCTAAATAGAATAATTTTAGTGATCCAGTAGAGATATATTGGTGATTTTATGGATGTATGGATCGATTTAACAAATTCCCCTCATATTCATTATTTCTCGCAGTTAATTGACAAGTTTAACCGGGAAGGAATTGAATATTATATAACAGCGAGAAAATTTCAAAGTTTAGAAGATTTAATCGACATTTATGGTTATGATTATATTTCTGTTGGAAACCATGCAGATTCGTTAGAAGAAAAGCTCATAAATTCTTCAAAAAGAGTAATTGAACTCACAAAAATTGCAAAGAAGTTGGAACCAAAAATCGCAATTGCAAAACACTCAGTAGAGCTTCCAAGAGTAGCTTTTGGAATGAATATCCATTCAATATTTGTTTTAGACAATGAACACGCAAGTGCACAGAATAGATTAACAGTCCCCCTTGTAAACGACATAATCTGTCCAGAAGGCACAAAGCTGGTTTTAAACGGAAGTTCTTTTGGAAAATACATCGATTCTTTTGAAGGAACGTGTGAAGTTTCTAATGTTAATTCAAGGTTAAATTCTTCTTTTTCAATTGATGAATCGATAAAGGAAAAGTTAAATATCGATGAATCATTGCCTATAACAATAATGAGGCCAAGGCCAAATTCTTCGTACTGTAACGGGAAAAAAGACATTATTCCAATGATAATTGATAAATTAAAGAGTCAAATGGACTGCAATATTGTTGCATTTCCAAGAGATGAAGATCAAAGGGAAAAATATGTATCAATGGGTGTAATTGTTCCAAAAACAATCGATGCAATATCTTTACTTTATTATTCAGATGCAATGATTGGAGCTGGCGGAACGATGAACCGTGAAGCAGCAGTTTTGGGAGTTCCAACGATTTCATGCTATCCTGAAAAACTTCTGGGTGTTGATAATTACCTAATTGAAAAAGAAAGGATGATTCACACAAGAGACTTAGACGAAATCGTAAATCACGTAATGGATAATATTGGAAAAAGAAACAACGGAATAACTTTGGAAGATCCGACCGAATTAATGTTTGAAAAGGTTGTAGGAAGTTTAAGTTAACTTATTATTTTAAATACGGGTTCACATGAACCATACAGTGTTTTACTCTTTTTAATTTTCTTTCAATTTGTGAGTGGACGTTTTCAGAGATGTTATGCGCTTCAATTAATGATAAATCTTTATCAACTGAAATTTCAACGTCAACATAGATTTTGTTTGAATGAATTCTCGTTTTTAATACATCTATCTCCAAAACACCGTCAACCGAAAGAATTATTTTTTTAATTTCTTCAATAGTTTTTGAATCCGCCGCCCTATCGAGAAGCTGGTTTAATGCTTTGAAATATATTTCAAATGCCATTTTTGCAATAAATAATGAAATTACTATTGATGCAATGGGATCAAGTATTGGATACCCAAGTTTTGCGCCAACAACACCAATTAATGTTCCAACTGATGAAAATGCATCAGATCTGTGGTGCCAGGCATCTGCAAGGAGTGCTGAACTTTCAATTCGGTCAGCACCTTTTTTGGTGTACTTATACATCCATTCTTTTGTAAAAATGGAGATCAAAGCCGCAATTATGGTTATATTTCCAGGGATTTGGTAATTTCCGCCAATAATGGTGGTTAATCCACAGTAAAAAATCATCAAGGCAGTTACAAGTAAAATTACCGCTAAAATTTTTGTTAATGCAGGTTCGATTCTTTCATGACCATACGGGTGGGATTCATCTGCAGGCTTTTCTGAAAGTTTTAATCCAAGCATAACCACAACTGTACTTAAAATATCAGAAAATGAATGCATTCCATCCGCAATTAAAGCACTACTCCTACCAAATACTCCTGTAAGTATTTTTAGAATGGATAAGCCAATATTTGCAACAATCGTGATTTTTGAAATTTTATTTCCTATGATTATTCTTTCAGAAACTTCCACGCTATCTTCCCATTTATTAAATAGATTCAATCTGTCTGCAGTATCCTTTAACTAATTCAAAAGATTTTTTAAATCCTTCAATTTCATTATCTTCCATTTTTATATGGATTACTTCTTCAATTCCATTTTTGCCTACTTTTACAGGAACTCCTATACAGCAGCCTCCTTCAATACCCTCGATTTCGTCTTCGATGTATGTAGAAAGGGTTAAAAGTCGTTTTTCATCATGTGCAATACATCGTACAATGTTTACAATTGCTGATGCAGGGCCGTATTCAGAACCGTTTTTTAAAGTTATGATTTCTTGCCCATAACCTTTAATTCTTTCAAGTATCTTTTCATACGGGAAATCTTCATATTTTGGCAATCTTTTGATTGGAATTCCACCTACTGCAGTCGCGCTGATTACTGGAACCATGCTGTCGCCATGTTCTCCAACAATCCTTGTTCTAACATCATCAAGGTGAACCTCAAAATGTTTTGCAACTGCTACTTTAAATCGCATTGAATCAAGGTGCGTTCCAAGTCCAAAGACTTGATTTTTTTCATAGCCACTTTCGATAAGTGCTTTGTAAGTCATCAGGTCAACAGGATTTGAAATCATGAATATTTTAGTATCCCCAAAATTAGCAATATTTTTCACATAATTTTTTACAATTTTTGCATTTCCCTTCATAAGGTCGATTCTCGACATCTCTCCAGTTCTGGCCATACCTGCTGTAATTATGGTAATATCTGAGTTAGCAGTACATGATAAATCATCGTCACAGCATATGTCAATGTTAGTATCCTGTCCCGCGGCGGCCATTGCATCATAAAGGTCCATTTTAAGTCCTTTTAACTTATTGATGGAACTATTTCGGGCAATTAAATTAATATTTTTTATGTAGCTTTCTTTTGCTAAAAGCAATGATAAAACACTCCCAATTTTGCCTGATGCCCCAATAATTGATACGTCCATAGTTTCACCCTTGCCATTAAAAACAATTCCTATATCGACTTTTATACATATATATCTAACCGAATGCAGGAATTTTTTAATATTATCTTTTACAGATATTTATATATATCATAATAATATATTTAAAATTAGTATTATTATAAACGTAATTTATTAAAATTAATATTAATATTTTAAATTTATACAGGATAGA
The DNA here is from genome assembly GCF_002945325.1 of Methanococcus maripaludis. Lineage (NCBI taxonomy): Archaea > Methanobacteriati > Methanobacteriota > Methanococci > Methanococcales > Methanococcaceae > Methanococcus > Methanococcus maripaludis. The sequence goes on along the minus strand of NZ_CP026606.1, from coordinate 324,470 downwards.
CAGATTTTCGGGGATAATTTATGAGTCTGGAAGAAGATTCCAAAATGGATAAAATGGCAGTAGAAATGTTATTAAAAGCTCCAATGATGTCCAAAGAAGAATTGGACGAAACTATATTTACTTTAAGAAAAATGGCCATCAAAAAGTCTGGTCGGAGAAATGCAAGATTTATCATGGATTCATGGGCAGATACTGCATATGATATCTCAATGAAATGTTAAATTACAAATCTACGATAAACTGTGTTTTCCAGCAGTTTTCGTTCTTAATTATTTCCATTCTGTGATATGTAATTGCTTTTACCTCTTCTTTTGGTTCGTATTTGTCTTTTGAGTACCTATCTCCAAAAGCAACACAACTTAATTCATAACATTTGTTTTTCTCGATTTTTACATTAAATTCCGAAAATATTAACAACTCCGAATCATGGAGTATCAAAAGTTCTGTTAAGAAGTCATATAAAAGCCCGAAAAGGTCTTCAGAAATAACTTTAAACGAATGCTTTTCAATTTTTTCAATTGATTCGATATCAACCATAATATTTGATAAGCCTCTTGCAGAATTTTCAAAAGATTCTTCAAGAGTTTTTCCAAAAGCAATTATCCCAATATCTGCGGTAGTTTCAAAGTAATTATACATAATTTAAACACCTTTAGTGGATATTATGTATCCGTTTGCATTTTTTTCTTCGTATTTTTTGATATTATACTTAACATCAAAGAATTTTTCGACAACATAAATATTTGTCAGTGTATGGTTTGTAATTTTTGAAACGCCTATTTTAATATCTGAAAAAGGCATAAATGGAATTATTTGATCGGCCAAATGCGAATCTATTGCCATTTTTGTAGTTAATTCTTCAAATAACTTTTCAGATGCGGTTTTTCCAACGGCTTCAGATAAAAGTCCTTTTTTTCCAAGGCAGTCTGAACCGATATAATTTGTATACAAAAATATTCCAACACCTGAACTTTCGCCATTTGTTTTTTCAAGTTTAATTTCTGGGCAAAATCCGCTGTTTAATAATTCATCACTTGCTGACTTTTTAATTCTTTTTGAAATATTTTCATCGAGGTTCTGGTTGAAAACAATTCCTTTAATTTCGATATTTTCATTTTCAATTAGTTCATATGGATTTATTTTTGAGGGTTTTAGCGTTATTTTGACAATCCCTCCACCTTTTGGGAAAAATCCTCGTTTTAATATCGTTATTTCTGAATTAATTCCTATATTTTCCAAAAATTTCAATGTTATATTTTTAATATAATCGATTGGTGGTGAAAATTCGACATTAGTTCCACCAATTATTGTAATTTCAATATTTTTATCTATTGCAAGGGCAATCGGGAGTATTGATTGAATAACAAGAGAAATGCTTCCCGCAGTTTTAATATCTATTTCAAAATTTTTAGAAATAATTTCCCCAGGATAAAAAACTAAAGTTTCAGAGCCTTTTATAAGCCCTTCAACTTTTGCATTACAAATTTTTGAAACTGCCGATACACAAGCGATATGTTGGTTTGATAACCCTGGATTTTTTCTGTTTTTTCGAATATTTATGATTTTAACTGGTTTTTTAGTTATTGCAGAAAGAGAAACCGCGGTTCTTACAATCTGCCCTCCGCCTTCAAGATAACTTCCATCAATTGTGATCATAAATATTCTCCTAATTAATTTTTTCAATCAAATAATTTCCAAGTAAAAGTGCATCTCCAACTTTTTTAAATGAATTTATAGCATCGATTTCACTGCAGACAATCGGTTCACCATGTAAATTGAAACTGGTATTTAAAACTGCAGGAATTTTTGTTTTATCATTTACAAAATTAACAATATTGTAATATGTTTCGTTAAATTCTTTTTTTAGTGTTTGCGCTCTTGTAGTTCCATCGACATGAACGGTTCCTTCAATATCCTTTTTGTTAGATTCAAAACAATCAAAGAGCATGGTCATGTACGGGCTTTCTAACTTGTTTTTTAAATAAATTTCAGAGTATTCATTAAGAATTGTTGGAGCATAAGGCATGAATGAATTTCTTTTAAGAGTTTTTGCAAGTCTTTTCGAATTTTCTTTTGTTGGAAGTCCTAATATACTTCTGTTTCCAAGAGCACGAGGTCCAAATTCCATTTTTTGTCTTGAAACGCATACAAGTTTATTATTCAGAATCAATGAGCCAATAATTTCAGGAATGTCCTTTTCTTCGACATATTTAAATTTGAAGTTTTTTTCTGATTCAACAAGTTTTTCAACATTATAATTATCAATTTCATAACCTAAATAGGTATTTTTTAAATCAAAATCTTTTTTAGAACACAAAATCGACGATCCAATTGCTAAACCTTCATCCCCTGTAAATGGGGGGACGTATAAATTATCCACAAACTCCTGTTCACTTATTTTTTTATTCAATTTGACGTTTTGTGCAACCCCACCGCTAAATACAATATTTTTAATCCCTGTTTCATTTACAAACTGCTTTAAAAGTTTTAAAACAACTTCTTCTAATTTACTTTGAGCAAATTTTGAAATTTGAATATCGTATGAATTATTTGGCGTTGAATAATCTAAAATTCTTTTTAATGCTTTTGTAGATTCAGAGCCGATTACTCCGCGATAATTTTTAAAAGATTTAGTTTTTTCGTTGTAATCAATAGTATCGAGATTAATTTTAGAATCACTTGATTCAAAACTTGAAAGACTCATAACTTTTCCTTCATCTTCCATTGGTTTAAATCCCAGTAGTTCCGTAATTGATGCGTAAAAATCGCCTACTGAATCGATTAAATCACTTTGAGCAATCGTTTCTATTTTTGAACCTTTTCCTATAGATAGCGTTGAAGAAAGTCCATCTCCTCCACCGTCCATTGTTAGAATTAGGCATTCTTTAAAATTTGATAGTTTATAGCTTGCAGCATGGCATAAATGATGATTAAAGTAATACATCGGGATTTCTAAATTTTCCTGAAGAATTTTAAGTTTTTTTAGCCGCCCCCCCTTTCTAAACTGCCCACCAACAGTAATTGCCGATAATTTATCCTCATTACTTACAAAAGAATTTAACCCGTAATCTATGGAATTTACTGGATATCCTCTAAAATTCTTTTTTCTTGTAAATCTTTCTTCGCTTGCAGCATAGATTACTTTTTTTTCATCAATTAACGACGCACTTGAAGCATGGCCATCACAGATACCTAAAATCATACTTTCACATTGAATTAATTTAATATATGTCTGATGAGATAATTAAAATAAACAATTCTTACAATTTTTATGTTTTCATAATATTTATATAAGATTTTGAGTTAATAAATTAAAAACGAATTAATTTTAAATCCATTACGTCTTTATTACTTGGTGATCTCATGAAAGGAGCAGAGGCTATGATGAAGGCCCTAGAAGCAGAAAATGTAAAAGTCCTTTTCGGATACCCTGGGGGCCAATTACTTCCCTTTTACGACGCACTCTATCAAAGTGACTTTTTACACATTTTAACAAGGCACGAACAGGCTGCAGCACACGCAGCTGATGGATATGCAAGAGCAAGTGGCGATGTAGGTGTATGTGTTGCTACATCTGGTCCAGGTGCTACAAACCTTGTTACAGGAGTTGCAACAGCACATGCAGACTCTTCTCCAGTTGTTGCATTAACTGGACAGGTTCCAACAAAATTAATAGGAAATGATGCATTCCAAGAGATTGACGCACTTGGAATCTTCATGCCGATTACAAAGCACAACTTCCAGATTCAAAAAACAAGCGAAATTCCAAAAATATTTAGAAAAGCATTTGAAATTGCAAAAACGGGAAGGCCCGGTGCAGTTCATGTTGATTTGCCAAAAGATGTTCAGGATGATGATTTAGACTTAGAAAAATACCCAATTCCTGCTGAAATTAATCTTCAAGGATATAAACCAACGAAATTTGGACACCCTTTACAGATCAAAAAAGCTGCAGAATTAATGAAAATCGCACAAAGACCTGTTATTATTGCAGGCGGCGGGGTTCAGATTGCAAATGCAACTCCTGAACTTATAAAATTATCAGAATATGCTCAAATTCCAGTTTGTACTACTTTAATGGGTAAAGGCGTTTTCCCTGAAGAACACCCTCTTTCATTAGGTATGGTTGGGATGCACGGAACACAAGCTTCAAATTATTCTGTTTACGAAAGCGATGTTTTAATTGCAATCGGATGCAGGTTTTCAGATAGGATTACTGGGGATCTTTCAAGCTTTGCACCAAACACAAAGGTAATCCACATAGATATTGACCCAGCAGAGATTGGAAAGAATGTTGGAGTAGATATCCCAATAGTTGGAGATGCAAAAGCAATTTTAAAAGATATTCTGATCCATTTGATGAAAAAAGAAATGGTAAATAAAACAGAATGGATGGAAAATGTTAAAAAACTTCAGAAAAAGTCCATGCCTGTAATGGAATTTGACAATACTCCAATAAAACCCCAAAAGGTTATCAAAGAAATGATGGCGGCACTTAGAGAAGTTGATCCCGGTTTAACAAACACGGTTCTTACTACCGATGTAGGTCAAAATCAGATGTGGATGGCACACTATTTCCAAACAAGCGCTCCAAAATCTTTCCTTTCATCAGGAGGTCAGGGTACGATGGGCTTTGGATTCCCTGCGGCAATTGGTGCTAAATTTGCAAGGCCTGATGCAAATGTAATTGCTGTAACTGGAGACGGTGGATTTTTAATGAATTCACAAGAACTTGCAACAATTGCAGAATACGAAATACCTGTTATCGTTGTAATTTTTGACAACAGGACACTTGGAATGGTTTACCAATGGCAGAACTTATACTATGGAAAAAGACAGTGTGCAGTACACCTTGGGGAAACACCTGACTTCATAAAACTTGCAGAAAGCTATGGAATCGGTGCTTTGAGAGTTGAAAAACCTGAAGATATTAATGAAGCTTTCAAAACTGCATTAAACAGTGGAAAACCATATTTACTCGATATCATAATCGACCCGTCAGAAGCACTGCATATGGTACCTCCTGGAGGAAACATGACAAATATATTATTCCCTGACCGACAGGAGCCAACTCCAAAAGCTCAATGCTTTAGCGAAATGAAAAAAATACTTAGTCCTAAGGTCTAATCGGGTGATTGCAATGGAACACAAACACATCATTTCAGTTTTGGTTTTGCACAAACCTGGCGTATTGCAGAGAATTTCAGGTCTGTTTACCAGAAGATGGTTTAATATCTCAAGCATGACTGTTGGAAGCACTGAAAACCCTGATGTTGCAAGAATGACAATAGTTGTTCAGGGAGATGATACAGTACTTGAACAGGTTGTAAAACAGTTGAATAAATTGGTAGAAGTTGTAAAAGTTACCGATTTAAACAGTAAAAAGTCAGTACAAAGAGAATTATGTCTTGTAAAAGTTTATGCGCCTACTGAAGATAGTAAATCTCAGGTAATCCAGTATGCAAATATATTTAGGGGAAAAATTATCGATTTAAGCACTGAAACACTCACTGTTGAAATTACTGGCGACGAACAAAAAGTAAACGCCTTTTTAGACCTTGTAAGGCCAATGGGCATAAAAGAAATTGCAAGAACTGGACTTACTGCTCTTATGCGAGGATCTAAAATTTTAAAATCAAATAAAGCATAATTTTCTTTTTTAAACGTTTTTTAAGAATGTATATTTTAAATAGCAAATTATTTTTGAGATTTATATTTAAAAATAAAAAAAGTAGTTTAATCAATAGTTTGGACTTTTGCAAGATCAAAAATGGCGTAAATCCAGAGCCCCATAAGTATGAGAATTGGAAGGATTAAAAAACTTGTTACAGCACATGCAATCGTGCCAATAAAAATCCAGAGTCCTTTATTTATATAAGAACCACCCAAAATCATATGACCTACACCTGGTAAAAATATTGAAAGAATTATTGCGATGATTTTTACCATTGTGGTAGGTTTCCGGTCATTTGTAACTGCGATGACTTTGGCGGTTTTTGGAGCTTCTATCGTTTTAACTTGCATTGCAGGTTCTTTAACCTCGTTCGTAGTAATTGACATATCTGTTTTAAAATTTCTACTAATTTTGGCCCCACAATTATGACAAAATTTTTCGTTTTCAAAAACTTCAGATCCACATTCTGTACAATGCATTATTGACACCCCTACTAATTAAGCTTCATACCCTATTTTTTCTTCTTTTTCAGTTATTTTGTTATCCATTGCAATACTTTGGCGATATTGTTCAGCTTCAGCAATTTTCGTGAATTCAACGACTTTGTTATGATTTTCTTTAACAACTTTCTCCACTTCATGAAGATTAACTTTGAAAAATTCTTTTTTGTTGTTTACTTTATTTAATTGTCTATCTCTAAAGTAATTATGGAGTGCATTTTCAAGTTTTGGAGCATCTTCACTAAATACCATGGCATGAACATCGAATGGGAATGGGACGGAAGCCCCACTAAGTTCTCTTACCCGTTCAAATGGTTCAAGACGTCTAGTCATTCCGATTTTATATATGTCATCCCCAAACGAACCGATATTCGAAATAATGTATACATAACCTGCCCTTGTATTCTGTTCTCTGTTGTATACATCTTCTTTATCTTTTTCTAAAAGCCTAATTTTCTCTTCGAGTTCCCTTAATTTTTCTTCATATTTTAATTTCTGAGTTTCAGTCGCATTTTCCATTTTTTCTTTTATCCCGGCAACTGCCTGTTTAAAATGAGTTTCTTCTTTTTCAATTTTGGCTTTCATTGTTTCTATTTCTTTCAAAACCCTGGCTTCTTCCCTCATCTGTTCTTTTATTCTCGCTTGTTCTTCACGTTCTTCCCTTTTCTTTAATTCGTATTCATAAGCCAAATACAATTCCTGTAATTTCAAATTGAGGTATCTGGAGGTAATTGTTATTCTATTTCTTTCCCCCAACTTATTTAATGTATCATAAGACGTTCTAATTCTTTTTTCACTCGCATCTATATTATTATATTTAACTTTGAAAACACTGGCTTCACATTCATTATTAAAAGACCTAACAATGAGTTTTATATTATCATTGTTCATCTTTTGACCTTCTTTTTTACTTCCATTTAGTTCCCAACCGTCAAAATAATCAACAGCTTTTTTATTCTTAACCATTTCTTTTTGTTGAGTTCTTACTTCTGTTAATTTATTTTTGTATGCTTCGGAGGTGGTTAAATTATACCTTGGATCATAAAATCCAAAAGATTGTATTAAAATTTCTTCTTCAAAAGAGATAATTTTCTTTTCAAGATCCTCGATAGTATCTAAAAGTTCATTTTTTCTTTCTTTTAATTTTTTCATTTCTAAATTGGTCTTTTTTGTAAATGCTTTTAGTTCTAGATCGATTCCTTTAATTTTAGCTTGTTTTTCTTCTTCTAATCTTTTAATTTCTGCATTTATATGGTATATTTTATCTTGTCGTTTTTGATCCAAATTCTCTAAAGAAATTTTTAAGGCATTTTCTTTCTCTTTCTTTGTACTTTCGAGATTTTCAATTTCCTTTTTTAAATCAAGATATTTCAATTGCTCAAGATTTAACTCTTTTTTATTTAATTCATCGTTTTCTTTTCTTAAATTTTCAATTTCTTGAGTTAAACGTTCGTTTTCCTTTTTTAAATTTTCAATTTCTTTTTTAAATTTTCCCGCGTTGAAAATATCGCCAATCCCCACAAAATCACCAAATTAAGCTATTTAGTATAAATCATAACTTTGTTAGGAGGTGTATAAAAAATTGATAGGTTGTGAACAAAAGAAAAATATTATACTATGTAAATTTTATTTTCCAAATTGGGGTAACTCTAAACTTTTTTAAAAATAGAAAAAAAATTAAGCATTTTTTGAAGGGGGGCTCCAAAAACAAATGCCTCAATTTAATAAGCTGATTTAGCTTAAATAGAGAGTTCGTAGGAATTAATTTTCGATTATTCCCATAAAATTTCGTAAAAAACGGAGTTTTAGGCAATATCAAAGATTATTTCCTGATAAAATTTATAATTTTTAAAATTTATATAATTATCCCCTTCTTTTGGATTATTATATTTTGCCCATTAATATATTTTTAAATGAATATTATAATTATTTATTTAGTAGGTAGCCGTCATTTTTTCTTTTTTTTCGTATTACTTTCAATTAATTGTCTAAATTAAGTTTAAAGAATGGATTATCCGAATAATATATATCAAAGAACGGCAGATATATTATTGCCTTTAAACTTTTGAACTGTTTGATTCTTTTAGTTTTATTTATTTTATATAACGTTTTTGGGGTGGTACTCATGAACGGTGAGGATATCGAAACCAGAAATTATTATTCAAAAGCGCCCCTAAATCAGATTTGGGAAAATATTGTATCTAGAAACCATCCTTTTAAAGATATCTGCGTATATGAAGAGTGGATGTGTGAAAAAAATGATATTTCGATGAATACGATAAATGCATACTTTTCAAAATTATGCACCTACGATACAGTGATATTTCAGGATATAAATTCTGAAAAATTAGGGATTTGTAACGTTAGAATACCTTACAGAAACGATAAAATTGAATTAATATCAGAATTTCGAGAAATTGACATTATGGATAAAATATCTAGACTTTTTTATGGCTATTTAAAACTAAAAGAAAAGAAAATACCCTCCATATTATGGGGTTTTGAAGATAACTGGTTTAGGCTGTATGTAAAGCCAGAAAATTTTTCGGATTTAAAAAAATTTATAAATGAAATATAAATGAGTTATAATTTGAACGGATTAAACAAAAGATTCCTTTTTATCTTTTTTAGACCAGTAGTTTGCGAGAATTGGCCCTGTAATATTATGCCAGACGCTAAAAATTGCTCCAGGAACTGCTGCAAGTGGTGAAAAATGGATTGTTGCAAGTGCTACTGCAAGTCCCGAATTTTGAACTCCAACTTCTATTGTAACAGCCCTTGATTTTTTTTCATCCATTCCAATGATTTTTGTTCCGATATATCCAAATAAAAGTCCGAAAGCATTGTGGATTATTACTGCAAGTAAAACAATAACTCCTGAAGATACAATTTTTTCTGAATTAACTCCAATTATTGCACCAACGATTAAAACTATTGCAACAACCGATAAAAGCGGTAAAACATGCCTTATCGAATCAATTTTTTTTCCAAGTGAATTATTTATAATTACTCCTAGAATTACTGGAATTAATACAATTTTTACAATTGATAGAAACATCGAATATGCTGAAACATCTATCCACGTTCCAGCAAACCATAGTACCAGTATGGGGGTAATCATTGGTGCGAGAAGTGTTGAAAATGTCGTGATCGCAACTGAGAGTGCAACGTCTCCTTTTGCAAGGTATGTTATTACATTTGATGCAGTGCCTCCCGGGCATGAACCCAGTAAAATGAACCCTAATGCAAGTTCTGTTGGTAGATGAAATATTGTAATCACTAAAAAAGCAAGCAGTGGCATTAAACTAAACTGTAAAATTGATCCAAAGACTACGTCAATTGGCCTTTCTAAAACTGTTTTAAAATCATCTTTATTTAATGTCATACCCATTCCAAACATGATAATTCCGAGAAACAGAGAAATGTGGGGGATTGCCCATCCAAATATACTCGGATTAAAAAAACCAATAATTGAACCTAAAATAACCAGTAATGCAAAATAATCTTCTGAAAATTTTGTAAGTTTCCAAAGAGTCTTTTTTAGCTGAATAGCCCCCCGATCCATTAATATCGCCTCGCCCAAAAGTTCGTGTTTTGCCGTAATTTATTATAGTTTATGCCTAATTTTAGATATCATTATATATGATTATACTATAAAAGATTGTGAGATTAGAGGTGAAGACAATGAAGGTATTCTATGACTCAGATTTTAAATTAGATGCTTTAAAAGAAAAAACAATTGCAGTAATCGGTTATGGAAGTCAAGGTAGAGCACAGTCCTTAAACATGAAAGACAGCGGATTAAACGTTGTTGTTGGTTTAAGAAAAAACGGTGCTTCATGGAACAACGCTAAAGCAGACGGTCACAATGTAATGACCATTGAAGAAGCTGCTGAAAAAGCGGACATCATCCACATCTTAATACCTGATGAATTACAGGCAGAAGTTTATGAAAGCCAGATAAAACCATATTTAAAAGAAGGAAAAACACTCAGCTTTTCACATGGTTTTAACATCCACTATGGATTCATTGTTCCACCAAAAGGAGTTAACGTGGTATTAGTTGCTCCAAAATCACCTGGAAAAATGGTTAGAAGAACATACGAAGAAGGTTTCGGTGTTCCAGGTTTAATCTGTATCGAAATTGATGCAACAAACAACGCATTTGATATTGTTTCAGCAATGGCAAAAGGAATCGGTTTATCAAGAGCTGGAGTTATCCAGACAACTTTCAAAGAAGAAACAGAAACTGACCTTTTCGGTGAACAAGCTGTTTTATGCGGTGGAGTTACCGAATTAATCAAAGCAGGATTTGAAACACTCGTTGAAGCAGGATACGCACCAGAAATGGCATACTTTGAAACCTGCCACGAATTGAAATTAATCGTTGACTTAATCTACCAAAAAGGATTCAAAAACATGTGGAACGATGTAAGTAACACTGCAGAATACGGTGGACTTACAAGAAGAAGCAGAATCGTTACAGCTGATTCAAAAGCTGCAATGAAAGAAATCTTAAGAGAAATCCAAGATGGAAGATTCACAAAAGAATTCCTTCTCGAAAAACAGGTAAGCTATGCTCATTTAAAATCAATGAGAAGACTCGAAGGAGACTTACAAATCGAAGAAGTCGGCGCAAAATTAAGAAAAATGTGCGGTCTTGAAAAAGAAGAATAATTTATTTATTTTTCATTTTTAACTATTTTTTTATTATTTTAAAATCAGGTGGTTCTTTTGAAAGTTTTTATAAAGAATGCTGGAGAATTGTCCGAAATTGAACTGCCGGAAAATGCAAAGTTAAAAGATTTCATCGAAAAGATAGACGTAAAAGACAATCTCGTTGTTCGAAATGGCGAAATTCTTTCTGAAACTGATGATCTTTTTGAAAAAGACACTTTAAGACTGGTTCCAATTGTTTCAGGTGGCTAAGACTTTATTTATATACTATTTTTACAATATATTACTTTAGAAAATAATCATCCATTTTTAAGATTCAGGGGTAATATGGCTTATATTGATGTCGAATGTAATGACGAAGCTGGAAAAGCAATTTACGAAAGAATTATTCAAACGTCTCTCGAAGACCTCGTTTTAGGAAAATCTATCATAAAGGCAAAAATGATATGCAAACAGGACGTTCCATATTTTATAATTGGAATTTTGCCAAAATCAACTTCAAAGCTGATAAGATTAAGGGATATTGCAACAATAGATGAATCAAAGAAATCTGACGGAAAGACGATAACTAAATTAAATATTGATGATGAAACTTACGCAACAGAGCTTTTAGCAAAAATAAATGTTATGGATCAGCCTTCAAGATTTGAAGTCGTTACAGATTCAGAAGTTGATTTAAACATGGTAATTCACGATGCAAAAGAGGATTTTATTGATAGGGTCCTTGATTTTATGAACCGTGTTTTTCCAGAAGGAATGAGAATTCGAAAAACAATTAGGGATAAAACCATAGTAATGGTTGCATCAGAAAAGCCGATAGAAGAAGAATGGATGAATGAAGCGGTAAAACTTCAAGAAGAGCTTAAAATATTTAAATAATTACGTTAAATGATTAATTCTCTTTTAATTTTTATTTTAAAGTTTAAAAAAAGTATTTTTGAAAATTTAAAAAAGTTAAATTCTGTGCATGTATTTAAAGATATTTTCGTGTTGCACGTTTATTTTAACTCCGATTTCTGATCCGAGCTTTTCAAGAGCAACGTTTAATTCTGAAAAGTCTGAACTTATTTTAGAAATATCAACAAGCATGATCATTGTGAACAGGTCTTCCATGATTGTCTGCCTGATATCTACGATGTTTGCACTGTTTTGTGCGAGAACTTTTGTAACTTCTGCAACGATACCTGGTTTATCAACACCAACAACGGTAATTACCACATTTTCCATAAATAGCACCTTTAAAAAATCATGTTTCTTATCTAGCTTTTATCTTTAAAAAGTATCATTTATACCTTATGGTTAAAAAAATAAAAAATTTAAAAAAGAAATTAGTGTGAGAAGTGTTTTAAATCGTAAATGTCTAATTTTTTACCTTTTTCTCCAAGGTGTTTGTGTTCGGTAATAAGTCCTGCTGCATCTGCCCTACACTGCTGGCATGCTCTAAACTGGTGGAGGTATTCTTCGGCAGTATCTCTTATGTTGCTTATTTCATCACAGGTTGGTTTTCTTAAATTTTCCATTTTGTACATTGGAATTAAAGGAATTACGTTATGAACGAACGCATCTTTTTCGAAAGTTTTTGCAATTTCCACAATATGGTCCATGTTTATTTCAGGGATCAATACCGTGTTAATTTTAACTGCAACATCAAATTCTGCCAGTTTTTTAACTCCTTCAATCTGGTTTTTGATTAAAATTTCAGCACCTTCTTCTCCACGGTAAACTTTTCCTTCGTAGTATATCCAGTCAACAATCTGTGCTTGAATTTTTGGATCTACCGCGTTTACCGTTACTGTTACGGTTTTTACTCCAAGTTCTGCCAATCTTTCAGCATATTTTGGAAGTAAAAGTCCGTTTGTTGAAAGACATCTAACTAAATCAGGGAATTTTTCTTTTAAAACTTCCAATGTTTCAAAAGTTTCTTCATTGAACAAGCTGTCTCCAGGTCCTGCAATTCCTGCAACTTTGATGTTTGGACTTCTTTCAAGTAAATCATTTAAATAATTTTCAACTTCTGCTGGTTTCATGATGTGATGTGAAACACCGGGCCTGTCTTCACAGACTGATTCATCTCCGATACTCCTTTTACAGAATCTGCACGCAATATTACATTTTGGTGCAACGGGCAAATGAACTCTTCCAATTTTGTGGTGGAGTTTTTCGTTGTAGCAAGGGTGTACGCTTGTAATATGTGCAAATTTAGACATCTTATCTTCTTTCATTATAATCACCATGAGTTTGATATTCATAATTCATACTTCTAAATATAAAAATTTAGTGTACTAATTTCGGAATTTTAATTTAAAAACTAAATTAATCCTCTTTTAGAATGTAAACTTTGTCATTTTCTCTTACTAAATTTTCAAGTTTGATTCCAACATTTTGACCTTTTTTGGCAGTAGTAATGTTTTCGCCTTCGACCTGCATTGACTCAATTTTTTCTTCAATGCATCCTGTAGTTTGCCCGATTATTAAAACGCTGTCTCCAACATTTAAATCGTCAATAAGGGTGATTTCTGCAACATCGACCTTTTTAAAGTAATTTACAACCTTTCCAACTTCAATTTTTTTGTAAGGCGAAATATTTCCTTCAAATTCGTACTGTAAATCGTGGTTACAGGCAATATCTCTGAAATAAAATCCTGTATCGTATCCTCGATTGTAGATCTTATCGAGTTCTTTTTTAAATAATGGCAATTTTTCTTCATAAGTTCCATCAATTACTGAATCAATGGCATTTCGGTACGTTTTTGTTGCACGCATCACGTAATCTACGTTTTTAGCACGCCCTTCAATTTTAAAGCAGTCAAAAACATCTATCATTTCTGGGATATGTTCAATCATGCAGAGATCCTTTGGTGAAAGAAGATATTTTCCTTCGCAAATTAGCTCGTGAGTTCCGTCTGCGTGTTCATTTACTAATTTCCAAGAACGTCTGCAAGGCTGTAAGCAGTCTCCGCAGTTTGCATTTCTATTAAATAAATATGAACTCAAATAGCATCTTCCACTCATTGCAGTGCAGAGTGCCCCGTGAATAAATCCTTCAAGTTCTAAATCAACTTTATTTAGTTTTAAATTTTCTTTAATCTGTTTAATTTGGGTTAATGTAAGTTCTCTTGATAAAACAACTCTTTTTGCAAATTTCGAAAAGAATTCAGCAGTTTTTGAATTTGTAATGTTGTTTTGAACGCTCACGTGAATTTCAAGTCCTAATTCATCTGCAAGGCTCATCGCTCCAATATCATTTACAATTACGGCATCCACTTCCGCAGATTTAGCAAATTCGAGTATTTCATTTACATTTAAAACGTCATCTTCGTAAACTACCGTGTTTGTGCATAGATATACTCGCTTATTTGCATCGTGTGCGAGGTTAATGCCTTCAATTAGCTCATTTCTTTCGAAATTTTTAGCGGTTGCACGCATACTCATTTCTTTTAGTCCGCAGTACACTGAATCTGCACCATTATTGAATGCAGTAATCAAGCCCGATAAATCTCTTGCAGGGGCCAATAATTCAACCATATTCTTCACCAAAATCAAAATAATTAGTATTTAAAAAAAGCGTTATAAATCGTATTTAACAAGCGACTGTATGTCGTATCCTTTTAATTTATCCCTTCCCTTTAATTCTGTGAGTTCGATTACAAAATTAAGCGCTGAAACGTGCCCGCCAAGTTTTTCTACAAGTTTACTAACACCTAAAACAGTTCCGCCGGTTGCAAGAAGGTCGTCAACTATTGCAACGTTCTGGCCTTTTTCAATTCCATCGCTGTGAATTTCAAGGCTGTCTGATCCGTATTCAAGTGCATAATCAACTGAAAAAGTTTTGTAAGGTAATTTTCCCGGTTTTCGAACTGGAACAAACCCTATATCAAGTTCATGAGCAACAGGAACACCGAATAAAAAACCGCGTGCTTCAGGGCCAACTATAACATCGACATTTTTATCTTCGAGGTATTTTGCAATCTCTTTTGTCGTATGCTTCATTGCTTTTGGGTCTTTTAAAATCGGAGTTACATCTTTAAAGCTTATTCCTTCTATTGGAAAATTTTCTACAATTCTTATCTTTTTTCTTAAATCCATTATATTCACCGGGATAAACTCGTATGAAGAATAGAACGTATTATAATTTACAAATGCACAGATTTTTAGGCTTTTTTAATATCCTATTTAAACTTATATAATATTGAGTGTTTTTTACTTATATATTAAGGTATTTTTTCTAAAAATGGTTAAAATTATAAAAAAGATGTAAAAATTAAAGATATTCTTTTTAAAATTTAAAAAGAGATTATTTTAATTGGTCATAGCATTTTACAATTAAATTTTCTAATTTTTCGAGGTCTTCTATCGAATTAAAATATATTCTGCTATTGCCATTTCTTTTCTGTGGCGGTCCAACTTCGAAACCATTACTCAATAATTTAGCTTCGTCCATTTCTAGTTTGGTAATAATATGTTTAGTTTGAGAATCTAAATTAAACCTCAAAAACCAGTTTGTTATATTTTTACGGTATATTCCAAAGTAAATTGTTGTATCTTTATAATTTACATCTGAAATATCTTTACCGTATTTCCCAAGTATCTGCACAACCCTATCATACGCACTGAGTTCTTCTTGTGTCGTAATTACTTCTCTTTTTTGTGAATTTTCAGTTTCCTGAATTTCAGTTAAAATTTCGGGTTCAATAACTTCTGGTTCTTCTAAATGTTCATCTTTAGATAAACTTGTAGAAACAATATCTAAAACTGTATTAGATATTGCTTTTTTTACTAGGGGTCTAAAACGTTCAATCACTGCACTTGTAACTCTTATTTCACTTACATCTTTTATTAAAAACCTTACAAAATCGTCATTTGGATTTTTAAACAAATTTCTGAGGGTTCCCCTTAATGCCGACATGTAAACAAGTTCTTCGGCATGATTTAATAATTCTTCTTTGGTGAATTCATCTTTTCTAAATTTTTGAAGGGTTTCATAATCACTATCCTTTAAATCCATGATATTTAACGTTAAAAACGGACTATCATCCATCATATTTTCAGAATTTAAATCTGTAAAAAATTTATAATCTACACCATTAGTTAAAATTGCAAGTTTAACTTCTGGAACTGCATTAAAATACCTTGAAAGCTGTGCATCATGGTTTTTTAAATTTTCAGTAACTGATTTAGCTTCAATAAACATGACTGGTTTTTTATCTTTAAAAAGAGCATAATCGACTTTTTCGCCTTTTTTCTTTCCAAAATCGGCGATATATTCTGGCCGTACTTCCAAGGGATTAAATACTTCAAAACCGAGTGTTTGAACAAAAGGAATTATTAATGACTGTTTTGTAGTTTCTTCATTATTGATATAATCTTTTCTTTCGCCAACTTGTACGGATAATTTTTGTAAATCTTCTTTAAAACCCATTTTAAACCCCTTCGTAATTTTAATAATAATTACTATGGATATTCATTTGTAAAAAAGAATATATTTCATTTGCGATTTAATTGGGAATATAATTTTAAAAAGAAAATCAATCTCTAAATTTTAAAAAGAATTTTTGTAAAATTATTTTTATTGGAGTTATGTATTTAAGTAATTTAATTAAGTAGTTAGTATTGGTAGAAGATCATGGAAAAAATTAAAGGAAAAAACACGGTAAACTGTGAAATTTGCCTTCACAACAGCAAAACACGCCCGATGTTCAAACACGAAGGAAAAAACATCTGCATCGAATGCTTAAACGCCTTAAAATTTCCAAGAAACTTCGAAGAAATGAAAAACGAAGTAATGGAATATTTAGATGAACTCAGAATTAGAAATAACAAATACAACTGTATTTTGGGATTTTCTGGCGGAAAAGATAGCGTTGTTGCTCTTTATTTACTCGTAAAAGAACTTAGAATTAGGCCTTTATGTGTAACTGTTGATAACGGCTATTTAGCAGAAGAAGCGCTTACAAACTGTAAAAACGTTGCAAAATATTTTGGAGTAGACTGGCTTGTAATAAACAAGGATTTTACGAAATTCTTCAAGGAAACCATTTCCAAAGGAGAATCTCCATGCAGAGTATGTTCTGACATGAATATGCACGAACTCTGGCAGTTTGCAAGACAGACGAATATCGACACGATTGTGACGGGACACGAACTTCCATTTGGTACAACTGCAATAAGGGAGATGAAAAAAGGAATAAATATGTTGAGGCTCCTCGTTGCATATAAATTAACAGAAGAAGATAGATATAAGATATTAAAAGAAATTCCTTGGGAAAAACCCGATCTTGGTGGATACACGACAAACTGTTTAGTACTTGCTCCAGCGCTTGTTGAATTTAAGAAAAAGCACGGATTTAGTTTTGAATACGATAGAGTTTCTGCAATGATTAGATATGGGCTCATGACACGCGAACAGGCAGAAAAAGCGTTAGAGTGCCCGGAAGTTTCTGAAGAAATATATAAAGAGCTTAAAAGAAGAGGGCTCGATTTTAAAAATTTAAAAGAATGATTTTTATGAAAATAGATTTTGAAATGACTTACGATTCAAAAGAAAAAATTATAGACAGCTTAAAAGTTGACGATATAGACGATGGACTTATAATTGACACTAAATTTGATAATGAACAGATTAAAGTTAATATTAAATCTAATTCAGTTGGATCTTTAAAAAATATACTCGATGACTTTTTTGTAAATTACGAACTTGCAGAAAATATTGTAAATCTTAAAAAATAATTTAAAGCGAAAAATTCGTTTAATCAATAAAATATAAGGTATTTAAAAATGAATGAAAAAATAAACACGAATGAAACTAAGGATTTAAAAAATAAAATAGTTGAATTGGTAATTCCAAAAAATGGAAGTGTAAAAAATGATGTGCTATCCGGCTTAACCGTAGCGCTGGCACTGGTTCCAGAAGCAATTGCATTTTCATTTATTCTTGGAATTGATCCTACAATCGGACTTTATGCCGCATTTATTATGGGAATTGTAACTGCATTACTTGGGGGACGTCCTGGAATGATAAGTGGAGCTACAGGTTCTGTTGCAGTTATATTTGCCCCATTGGTGATATCAAAAGTTCAAACCAGTGGAATGGAGTCTGCACTTGGATATCTTTTTATTGCGGTTTTATTGATGGGTATTCTTCAGGTATTTTTTGGTATATCTAAAGTTGGTAAGTTTGTAAGACTTATTCCGCACCCGGTAATGCTTGGATTTGTAAATGGGCTTGCAATAATAATATTTTTATCACAAATCGGTCAATTTTATGGTGCAGATGGAAATTTACTGCCTTGGCCAATTCTTTCAATAATGCTTGTTTTAATTGCAATAACAATGGCTATATCAATTTTCCTGCCAAAAATCACACGTGCAGTTCCCGCAACGCTTGTGGCAATAATTACTGTAACGATAATTTCGTATTTCTTAAATAATGCAGGATACACAGTTTTAACAGTTCTTGATTTTATAAAATCAATAGAACCTCTAAAAACAACGCTCGCAGTTTCAATGCCCTCCTTTGCTTTGCCAAATGTTCCGTTAAATTGGGATACAATTAAAACGGTTCTTCCCTATTCATTCTTAGCAGCATGTGTTGGATTAATCGAATCATTAATGACTTTAAGATTAATTGATGAATTAACCGAAACTCGCGGTAGAAGTAATAAGGAATGTATTGGTCAGGGTATTGCAAACATCTTAAACGGATTTTTTGGCGGAATGGGTGGCTGTGCAATGATCGGCCAAAGCATGATAAATATTCGGGGCGGTGGACGAGGCAGGCTTTCAGGAGCTTCTGCTGCAGTACTATTGCTGGTATTTATTGTATGGGGCGCTCCGATAATTGAAATGATTCCGCTTGCAGCACTTGTTGGAGTCATGTTTATCGTTGTAATTGGCACTTTCGAGTGGTCTAGCTTTAGAATTTTGAAAAAAATACCACTTTCCGATGCAGTAATTATTGCAGTTGTTTCAATCATGACTGTTGTATTAGACCTTGCAACAGCGGTATTTTTGGGAATTATATTAGCAGCACTTGTTTTTGCATGGGATCGAGGAAAAGATGTATGGGCAAGTACAAAATCTATGAAGAACAAAAAAGTATACATGCTTCACGGCCCTTTGTTTTTTGCATCAACATCAAAATTCAAAGACCTATTTGATTATGAAAATGACCCAATTGATGTGGTTATAGACTTTAATAAATCAAGGGTTTATGATCATTCCGCAATTGAAGCAATAAATACGGTTGCAGAGAAATATACTCAGCATGGAAAGCAATTGCACCTTCTTAATTTGAGCAAGGATTGTGATAAATTAATTAAAAAAGCAGACAATATTGTAGAAGTTAGTATTCTCGATAATTTGATATGGCACGTGGCCGATGATAAATTAGAGTAACTCTCAAAATTAAAAAGGGGATTTTTAGTGGAAATTAAAGAAGTTTTAAGAAATTTCAAGCAGGAATTTGATACAAGATATGTTGTGAGGGGTTTGATCGATGGTTCGCTTTCGACACTTGGGGTAGTTATCGGTGCAAGTGGTGGGGAAACCTCGATAATTATTGCAGCAGGAATCGGCGGTGGAATTGCAAACGGTATATCAAATATACTTGGTGCATTAACTGCAGAACGTGCAATAATTGAAGAAGAACGGGAAAAAAAGGAAAAAAGCCTGTTAATTGGTAACGGGAATTTAAAAGGAACTCATGAATACCAGTACAAATTAAATAAAACGATGTACAGTGGGACCTATGATGGTTTATCAACCTGTGTTGGTGCGGTAATTCCCGTAATTCCGTTTTTTATATTTGAACAGAGCACTGCTTTAATAATGGCAATAGCATTTACTTTATTGATACTTTTAGGACTTGGAATTTTCATTGGAAAGCTCTCAAGAGATAATCTTTTAATTTCGGGGCTAAAAATGGTTCTTGGCGGAGTAATCGTTGCAATGATCTGTTTTGGTGTTGAAAGTCTATTTGGATAATTAGATAATATTTACTTAATAATCCAATATTTTTGTGAAACTTATGAAAAGCAGAAAATTTTTTTCTAAACTCAAAGAAGAATCTTACGATGTAAGTATTTTTGATTTAATGAATGCAAAAGTCTATTTAGAAAAAGATATGACTTATTTGCCACAAGATTATAAAAAAGGATATATTGAAGACTTTTTTACATTTTTCCCCGAAGTTTTGAAAGAAATAAAAAATA
This sequence comes from Methanococcus maripaludis, assembly GCF_002945325.1. Taxonomy (NCBI): domain Archaea; kingdom Methanobacteriati; phylum Methanobacteriota; class Methanococci; order Methanococcales; family Methanococcaceae; genus Methanococcus; species Methanococcus maripaludis. Next base: position 304,410 of record NZ_CP026606.1, on the reverse strand, counting down.
AAACCGAAGAAGAAATTGAAGATTTTGAAATTGAAGATGAAGAAATAAAACGGGTTGATTTAAGACTTTGCAGTATGGGTTCTAAACAAACTGGACGAGAATCTTACGAAAAACTTGTAAAAACAGTTATAAATTACTTAATTTTTATAAATGAACGACCACTACACGCTTTAACTACAAGATTTCCTGGTGGAAAGCAGATAATCGAAAAAAATGGAAATTATTACTGTCCGATAAAAAATGCACAATCAAATGAACTTTCGATATGTGAATTTTGCATTTGTAAAGATTTAAATGAACTTTAAAAATAGATTTTTTATTATAATTGTTTTGTTTCTGTTTTTAAAAAATTAAAAATTAAAATTTTTTATGCATCAAACTCTTCTTCTTCAAGGCCTGTTGCAATTTTTACAGCGTGGTCAGATATCCTTTCAAGATATCCAATAATGTCCAAAAATACAATACTTGCTTTTGGGGCACATTCTTTAGCGTTTAATCTTTTTATGTGCTGTTTTCTAAATGTTTTTTCAAGGTTGTCGACTTCATCTTCAAGGAATGTTACTTTTTCGACCAGTACTTCATCTTCAGTTTCAAAAGCTTCTATTGCAGTGTCTATCGAAACTATTACTTTATCAAACATGAAATTGAGTTCATCAACTGCAGTGTTTGTAAATTCGATATTGTCTTCAATTACATTTTCAGCATGTTCTACAATGTCTTCTGCAAGGTCGCCAATCCTTTCGAGGCTTGTAACGTTACTTATAAGGCTTGTAATTTTTAATTTTTGACTATCCGAAATTTCTTGGTTCGAAAGTTCAATTAAGTGATTTGTAATTTCGTGAGCCATTGTATCGATTATTTTTTCTTTTTCGTGCACTTCTTTGATACTCTGGACATTTTTATTTACAAGGGCCTCTTTTGAGAGTCTTAAGTTTTCACGTACAAATTTTCCCATTTCCACGACTTCTTTTACCCCAAGACCAACAGCAATGGATGGTGTTTCCATAATAATTCTTGAATCAAGATGTTTTATGGGCATAAATTCTTTTTCGTAGTCTTTTATCGGTATTAATTTTTCAACTGCATAAACGAAAAATCCTGCAAATGGGAGCATTATAAGCGTGTTTGTAACGTTGAATATCGTGTGTGCATTTGCAATCTGCCTTTCAACACTACCTGCGCTTAAACTTTGAATCCATGGAATTAACGGTGTTGTGTAAATCAAAACCATGAATATTAATGCACCTGTAATATTGAATATCAAGTGCATGAGAGCTGCTCTTTTTGCAGTCCTGTTTGCACCAATACTTGAAAGAAGGGCTGTCACACAAGTTCCGATGTTGTCACCAAATAATATTGGAAATGCAACAGCAAGGCTTAATGCACCTGTTGATGCTACAGCAATCAAAAGTCCAATTGTTGCACTACTGCTTTGAATCATAAGCGTCATTCCAAGACCTACGAATAATCCAAGAACTGGGTTTTCAAGATCCATTAACAGATTTGTAAAGAATGGTTCAGCTGCAAGTGGTTTTAATACGCTTGACATTGTGTGCATTCCAATAAATAAAATACCAAAACCAATTAAAACTTCAGCAATATCTGAGTGTTTTCGTTTTTTTGAGACAAGCTGCATAATCACCCCAATTGCAACAATTAGCGGGGCAATGTCTGTTAATTTGAATGCAACAAGCTGTGCAGTAACTGTTGTCCCAATGTTTGCACCCATAATCACCCCAATGGCTTGAGTAAGGTTCATCAAGGATGCATTTACGAAACCAACAACCATAACTGTTGTTGCACTACTGCTTTGGATTAGCATCGTTACAACAGTTCCAACTAACACTCCAAGATATTTATTTTTAGTTAAAACTTCGATAAGTCGCTTTAATCCATCTCCTGCGACTTTTTGAAGCCCGTTACCCATTAAATTCATACCGTAAATGAATAATGCGAGCCCACCAAGAACACCTGCTATAAGTGCAAATTCCATCTGTTCCACCAATATAATCGATATCAGAGATAATGCAATATTATATTCATTTTAATTATAAAATAATTCATAATATATGAACATCAAGGTTTTTAAAATCTAGTTCGAATTATCACTTAAGGAGCTAACTTTATTTAAAACTTTTTTAATAATTAAAAAAATATTATTTCAAAAGTATGTAAATGGGGTCAATTTCCGTTTTTTAGAAAAGTATATATAGTAAATTACATATTCATATACTGTTTAAATTTTTCTAATAGTCAATTTTTGAATTTGAAAGACTAAAACACAAATACACATAAAAAAATATACCGCAAAAGGCTTTATTTTATCAAAGTCAAGAAACCACTTTTTTGGAGGAAGAAAAATGTCAGATGAAAATCTATTGACAACCTTAGACACCTATTTGGCGTCTGGGATACACATCGGTACTCAGCAAAAAACTGAAGATATGAGAAGATTTATCTACAGGGTTAGGGCTGACGGATTATATGTTTTAGACGTTAGAAAGACTGATGAAAGGTTAAGACTCGCTGCTAAATTCTTATCAAACTATGAGCCTGAAGACATCATGGCTGTTACAAGAAGAGTTTACTCAGTAGGTCCTTTAAAAGAATTCGGAAAAGTTACAGGAATAAACACGGTAGCTGGAAGGTTCGTTCCAGGTACATTAACAAACCCTTCAGCTAGAAAATTCGCTGAACCAGAAGTTTTATTTTTGAGCGACCCTAGGGTTGACAAACAAGCATTAAAAGAAGCAATCGAAATCGGAATCCCTGTTATTGGTATGTGTGATACAGAACACTTAACAGCACACATCGATTTCATCATCCCTACGAACAACAAAGGTAGAAAATCAGTATCATTAATGTACTACCTTATTGCAAGAGAATACATGAAAAACAGAGGACTTATTGGTGAAGAAGCTCCATTCTCATACGACCAGTTCCTCGAAAAAGCAATGAATGTTAAAGTAAAAATGAACCCTTCAAACAGACAAAGAGGAAGGTTCCATAGAAGAAGAAGATAATTCTTCTTAAAAAGATTTATGTGGTTTAAATGGAAGATTTGTATCTCGAATGCCCGGGTTGCGATGAAGTAACTCTCCACACTGTATTAAAAGAAAAAGAATCGAAAAAACATTTGAAAATTACTGTAAAGTGTCAGGAATGTGGAACTGTACACGATATAGAAAAAAATTTCAAATTAAAAGATATTAAAATAGTGATAAGCAGATACGACGAATCAGAACAATCTGTACTTCAAATTGCGACAGATGAGATTTTGAAAGTTGAAGATGTAATCTTGGCGTTTGACGAATCTGTTGAAATTACTGCTTTAGAAACTGAAGATTCAAGAAGAGTTTCTTCATCCGCTGCACAAGATTTAAAGATGATATGGGCAAGATCAATAGATGTTCCTAAAAAAGTTGGCATATCTATAAATTCGAGAGAAAGTACATATTCATTCAATATACTTGTTCCACAAGATTATGTATTCGAAGAAAAGAAGATATATCGTGCAGGACGAGATTTCTTCAGAATAAAACAGATAAAAACAGAAAAAGGAAATTTTTCAAGGGAATTAGCCCGTAAAATCAAAAGAATATACGGTGAACCTGTAAAACCACTTAGAGATTACACAGATTTAACCGAATATATGTTATAATGAGGTGTAACAATGGCAAGAATGAAAGCTAGGTCCGCTAAAGGAAAAAGAGTGGCCAAAGATACATGGAAATCCAAAGTATGGTATGATATTTACACACCACAATCATTCGGTGGAGACGTAATTGGACAAACTCCAGCAAACGACCCTGCAAACTTGATCGGCAGGATTTCAGAAATCAGCTTAAGAGACTTGACAAACGAACATTCAAAACACATGACAAGAATGTATTTCAAAGTTGATGGCGTAAGTGGAAACAACGCTACATCACAGTTTGTAGGTCACGACACAACAAGAGAATACTTAAAATCACAAGTTAGAAGAAGAAGAAGAAGCAAAATCAACGCAATCGTTGAAGTAAGAACAAAAGATGGTTTCAAAGTAAGAGTTAAAGCATTAGTTTTAACAGCTGTAAGAGCAAGAGACCACCACAAAACAGAAATTAGAGTTAGAATGGAACAAATAATCAAAGACATGGCAAAAGAAACTCCATTTGCTGAATTCGTACACGCTATGTTAATGGGCGGATTAGGTTCAAAAATCTACGGCGACTGTAAAAAAATGTTCCCATTAAAAAGAGTAGAAATCTTCAAATCCGAAGTTATAGAATTTGGAAAAGCTGCTGAAGCACCTGTGGAAGAAGCTGCTGCTGAGGAAGTAGTAGAAGCTGCTGCTGCTGCTGCTGCTGAAACACAAGAATAATTCCTCTTTTTAATTTTTTAATTTTTAAGTAATCTTCTGTTTTTTAAAGTTTACCCTTATTTATCCATTATTGTCTGGTGGAATTATGAACGACAGATCCTTGGGCATTTTGTTAATGTTTTTAACCGTAATTTTCTGGGGAATTTCATTTGTATCAACAAAAATTATTTTAGAGTTTATTCCACCAATTACAATAGGATTTATACGCGTTGTAATTGCAGCCGTAATTTTAATTTTCTTTATAAGAAATTTTACGAAATATTCAAAAGAAGATTTTGTATACATTGTGTTAGCGGGTTTTTTAGGGATTACTTCATATTATTTATTCGAAAATGTGGCTTTAAAGTATACTACTGCAACTAATGCATCATTAATTGCAGCAACGGTACCTATATTTTATCTGATGGTATCAGATATGGTGGAAAAGAAAATTCCAAGCAAAATAAAGTACTTCGGAAGTTTAATTGGGCTTTTTGGAGTCTTCATTTTGATATTAAATGGAAAATTTGTACTCGAGTTAAATCCGCTCGGGGATATATTGATGTTTGGTGCAGTTTGTACCTGGGTACTCTACACATTTGTAATCCAAAAACTTCAAAAACACGATGATTTAAAAGTTACAAGGGATATAACGTTAATTGGTGCAGTATTCTTTATACCATTTACAATTATAGAACTTGGATATAACGGCATGTTTGAGTTTACAATATTGTTAAATCCATACATTGCATTTTCACTACTTTACCTTGCAATTTTTTGTTCAGCAATAGCTTATTTATTCTGGAATATGGCAATAAGACTTGCAGGTGCAAGTACGACAACAAATGGGGTTTATATTATCCCAATCGTTGCAATGATTACAGATGCCATAATTTTAAAAAATATTCCAAATATTTATGCAATAATTGGGGCGGTTTTGGTGTTATTTGGAGTTTATATCTCTGAAAATGGTGGCAAATTAAAAATAAATTTATAATGTGATAATATGAATGGAAAAAACAGGTCCGACATAACAGCTGGATTGAAGGTAAACATAGTCCTCAAAAAAGACCAAAAAACTGGTAAATTAACTACTGGAATTGTAAAAGACCTTCTTACAAATTCAAGCTATCACCCACACGGAATAAAGGTAAGGCTTGAAGATGGGCAGGTTGGAAGAGTTCAGGAAATTTTAAAATAAGAATAATATTTTTTATTTTTAACTAGTTATCTAAATCTTTTAATACTATTTTTACAGATATTTAAATTAAATTTAGTTTAACTTGAAAACGAGGGTTTTTAAATGAATGTTTTAATTATTGGGGCAGGTGCTGTTGGATTATGTCTAGCTGCTAAATTATCAAATGTAGCAGATGTTTTTGCAGTAACAAGGGAGAGAAATGCAAAAATTATACGCGAATCTGGTTTTAAAATGACTGGAATCTGGGGGGAAGGAACTTTTAACTTTGAAGCTTCTGAAAATGTTCCAGAACGCGATTTTGATTATATTATTATATCTTCAAAAGGACTTGCAACAAAATCAATATGCGAACAATTTAAGGATGTTATAAACGGTAAAAATGTTATCAGCATGCAAAATGGTGTTGGAAACGAAGAAATAATTTTAAGATATACAGATAAAGTGATTGGCGGAACTATTATAACTGGTTTTGAATGGAAGGGGGACGCAAAAGTACACGTTTCAGTAGAAGGGGGCCCGATGACCGTTGGAAGATTCCCAAATGGAACGGATAAAGAAGTAACTGATTTTGTAAAATTAATAAAAAGTTCTGGAATACCTGTTAATGAAACAGAAAATATTCAGGGGGCAATATGGTCAAAAACGATTTATAACTGTGCATTAAATCCGCTTGGAGCAGTTATGAATGTCCCATATGGTGAACTTTCAAATGAACACTCATGGAATATTATTAAAAATATTGTATCTGAAATATTTGAGATAACTTCCAAAAAAGGAGTAATTCTGCCTTGGAAAACGTCAGAAGAATATTTAAAATATTTAAAAGAGTTCCAGCTTCCAAATACTGCTGCACACCATTCTTCAATGCTTCAGGATATTTCAAAAGGAAATATAACAGAAATAGATTTTTTAAATGGTGCAGTTGTGACTATTGCAAAAGAATTTGGAATAAAAACGCCGTATAATAAATTTATTACTGAACAGATAAAGTTCCTTGAAAATTTAAAATCAAAAAAGGAATAAATATTTAAAATTTTTTATTTTGAACATGATTCGTAAATAAATACATCTTCAATTTTTGCTTCAAATAATTCTGCAATTTTAAAGGCTAATTCAAGGGAAGGGTCGTATTTTTCTTTTTCAATTGCAATAATTGTTTGACGTGTCACATTTAACTTTTTTGCAAGATTTTCTTGGGTTAAATTGTGCATTGCCCTAAATACCTTAATTTTGTTTTTCATGAATATTACCTTAAATTATGCCGTATTTTTTACTAAATATGTATCTGAAGAGCATGTTTACAAATAAAATACATAGTGCTGAATACGCTAACAAGGTTCCAATTAACGCATATTCTGGCACATAACTCTTAAAACCCGTTAAAAATACGCTTAAAAGTGCAAAAATTAAGCATACAACTTGTATTGTCAAATATGATGCTTTTTCAGCGACTTTATGCAGAAGTTCATCTTCTATTACTTCATCGAGTTTTTTTCTAAGGTTCATTTTGGTAAAAATTCCGATTACAACTATTAAAACCGCAAGATATCCATTTCCAGTAGTTACTGCCAAACTTACCAAAATTGCAACAGTTATGATTAATATCCTAAGATATTTTTTATACGTTTTTAAATCCATTTAAACACCTTTGTTTATAATAGTTTACATTATGTAATTATAATTATACATAATGTTAAGTATGCTTTACATATATAAATTTAATGTAAAAAGTCCACGTTAATAGCATAATTTAAAAAAATTAAAAGAGTTAATTTTTGTAAGTTCCAATGATATAATCTATAAATTGTTTTGCAGTTCGTCCCGAAAAGCCGTTTTGCGACATGCCCCATTTTACAGCATCTTCACGAAGTGTTTCCCATGCCATAATCATTCCTGTTTGATCGGACAATTTTCCAATATTCATCGAATAAAATTTCACGTCATCGGCCTTACACGGATTAATCCCGTTTTCAATAGCAAGTTTTTTAACCATATTTAAGTATTCTTCTTGCGTTGGTGAATAGAAACTTAAAGTTATTCCAAATCTGTCTGAAAGTGACATTTTTTCATTTATTGAATCGTTTGAATGAATATCTGAATCTCTTTCTGACCAGGATTCTTTTATGAGGTTTCTCCTGTTTGAAGTTGCATAAATTATTACATTTTCCGGTTTTTTTTCTAAGGTTCCTTCAAGAACTGATTTTAATTCTTTATATTCAGTTTCATTATCTTCAAAGGATAAATCATCGAGAAATACTATAAATTTTTTATTTCTATTCCGTAAATGGTCTACCATCTGTCCAAAATCTTTTAATTGGCTTTTTTTAAGTTCGATAATTCTTAAACCATCAAGACAGTATTCTTTTACAAGGGATTTTACAAGGGATGATTTTCCAGTTCCCCTAGATCCGACAAGTAAAATATTATTTGCAGGATTTCCTTCGATAAAAGCAGAGGTATTTTTCAAAATAATTTCTTTTTGGTAATTGTATCCAACAATGTTTTCCATATCCACTAAATCACAGTATTTAATTCCTGAAAATCCGGTTTTATTATTCCACCTAAATGCTACGTGGTCTACCAGTTCACCGGAACCGATTTTATAATAATATTCGATAATAGAATCTAAAAGTTCAGGAACAGAATCAATATTTAAAAGTTCTTCCCTATAATCTGAAAATACGGTTTTTTCATCCTTGTAAAGTGTGGGTGTGTAATTTTCAATGGTTTCATCTTCTGAATCCATAATGTTCCGTAAATGCTTGGTGTCTATATCCATAATTCGTTTTAAAACGCCTATATCTTTAAATGCAAGTTCATAAAGGCTTTCCAAGTTACCATAATGCTTTTCACAAGATATCGCGAATATATTTTCATCTTTTAAAATGGCGTTCATGATGTATGATTTTAAAATATTTCCGCTGAGATTTTCATTTTCAGCTTTTATAATCAAATCATGGGTTAATCCATAGTAATTTTTTTCCACTATTGATTCATCCGGTTTATCTTCTGAGAGTTCTCGTATTATATTTATTAAATAGCCTATTATTTTATCGTCAAGAAGATTTCTATATATTATAATCCTATTGGAGTCGATTAGAAGCTTTCTAAACTTAAATTTCATTGAATTTTGGTTATTAAGAAATGACATCTGGGGATTTACCATTAGATTACACCGTTTTAAATTTAAGAATTTACTTATGAACTAATTTAAAATTCATTTTATAATTTAGTTGCGATTAAAAAACTAAATATTATATTTTATTTTTCATAAACTGTGACGGGCTCTAACTGGCTGTCTATTATCAAGTCAAAATCAATATCCTTATCCCAGCCTTGTTTTTGAAAAACGCTCGAGAAACAGATCCCTACTACTTTTTTAGGGCTTATTTTATCAATTAGTGCGTTTACATCTGAGGTGGTAACTTTGGAATGAGGCATTGCAAGCCCTCCCATTAATACCAGCATTTCTGGATTAATTTCGGTATTATTATCCAAGTTACTGTAATTGTAGCCCAAACTTCCCAAATTAAGTTTTGAAATTTCATCTAATTTTGCATCAGGGGTAAAATATTGTTCTTCAATAGTTCTTACAGCATAAGCATTTAATAATGCAAAAGGAAGACATACTCCTTTTGAACCGCTGTAAAGGATACTTTTAGAGCCATATTCTGATACTGCTGCTTTAAAATGTCTTAATTGTGAAGAAATTCCCTTATCTTCTGCTATTTTTTTCACATTATCACCGCCATTGGCCAATATTTATATACTATTATATAGATTTTCCGCAAGACATAAATACTTTGTGGATTAGATTTAGAATTAAAAATATGTGGTTTAAAACCACACTGGTAATTGTTATGAGAGAAGTTTTACTTTCAGAATGCATCGATCTGCTTTATGAATCCCATTTTGTGATATCAAAACCTTTTGGAAGGTCTTGTTTTGATTTAATCGCTAAAAAAGGGAATTTAAGATTATTAATAAAGATTTTGAAAAACATAGATAGTTTGAGCACTGAACAGTCTGAAGAACTGTTAAATATTTCAAAAATGCTTCAAGCAGTACCTGTAATTATTGGAACTCGTACGAGAAATTCAGTAATGGAAGAAGGGGCCGTATATGAGCGATACGGTATAAAAGCAGTTACTTTTAATACGTTTCGGGAGCAATTGGTGGGCGAGCCTCCAGTAGTTTATGCAAACAGGGGCGGATTTTTTGTAAATATTGATGGAAAGGTTTTAAGGGAAACTCGTGAAAAATTAAAGATTTCTGTTGGAGAACTTGCAGAAGTATCTCGAGTTTCAAGAAAAACAATCTATAAATACGAACAGAACGAAGCAAATCCTTCTGCTGAAGTTGCAATAAAAATAGAAGAATATCTAGATGTTCCATTAATTAAAGGAATTAACATAATGGACTGTATAGATGGATTAAAATCCCAGAAAAGTCGTGATGATGCTTTTGAAAAGATATTGAAAGAAGGAGAAGATTTTAAGATACGCGTTATTGATATTTTAGGCGATATGGGCTTTAATTTACTTGAAACTACAAAAGCTCCTTTTGATGCCGTAGCAGAAGAATCAAAAGGGGAAGATGCAGAAAATCAAAATATTATATTTACAAATATTCAAGAAACTGAGAATGAAGAGATAAGAAGAAAGGCAATGATTGTTGATGAAATTTCTAAAATATTAAACAGTCATTCTTTGCTCGTTCTTGAGAAAAAAACCAATGAAGATAAGAGAATTACAAGTATGAGTATATCCGAACTTGAAAAAATTGGAGATACCGTAGATTTACTCGACTTTATAGAAAAAAGGAAAAAAACAACGAAATAATTATAAAATTACTATTTTTTAAATTTTTTAAAGAATTCTATTTTTAAAATTATTTTATTTTATTTTATTTTATTTTATTTTATTTTATTTTAAAAAAATTAAAAAAAGTTATTATTATATTTTACTTTTTTGAAAGGAAGCTTGCACCAATATATACTGCAAAAGCTACGAATGCAAGGTTAATAAGTCCACTTACCCAGTAACCTAAATTTATGGTGTATCCTACAATCAAGTAACCTAAAAACGCCATGATTCCTATCAAGGTCGTGTATGGGAGTTGTGTTTGGACGTGGTCGATGTGTTTCGTACCTGCCCCTGTTGAACTCATAATGGTTGTATCAGATATTGGGGATGAGTGATCACCATATATTGCACCACCTAAAACTGCAGCAACGAATGGAACAACGAATTCAGGCATTCCAAGTCCAACTGCCATAGGAACTGCAATCGGGAGCATGATTCCAAAAGTACCCCATGAAGTACCTGTTGAAAATGCCATGAATCCGGATAACAGGAAAAGTATTGCAGGTAAAATTTGAACCGGCAAGCTGTTTTGGATTAATGATGAAAGGTATGTTCCAGTTCCAAGGTCCCCAATTACTGAACCTAAGGACCATGCAAGTATAAGGATTGTAATTGCAGGGAGCATTAATTTTGAACCTTTTGCAAAAAGGCCTGCAATATCGTTTACAGGAACTGCTTTTGAAGCTGTAAAGTAGATCACTGTAAACAATAACGATATTAAACCTCCCCAGAAAAGACCCCATGATGCATCCATGCTTAAGAATGATTCAATAACTCCGGCGCCTGCAAAAAGGCCTCCTGAAATCATAAATGCAAAGATAATTGCTAAAATGAGAACTACTAATGGTAGAACAAGGTAGGAAATTTTTCCGCCGCTTAATGGTTCAATTTCTGATTCGATTGCTGCAGTTTCTGCATCGCCATTGAATAAATCGCCAGTTTCCGTAGCAACTTTTTCGTGAACTTTCATTGGACCAAAATCCATTTTTTTAAAGGATATGATAAATGCAACCATGAACAGCGCAACAAGTGCATATGTATTGTATAGTATCGCTGAAAAGAACACGCCTGATGGACTCATGCTTGAAAGAGCTCCTGTTCCAACACCTGATTCACCTAAATTTCCAACAACAGCTGCAAACCAGCTTGAAACAGGCATTAAAATACATACTGGTGCTGCTGTTGAATCGATGATATATGCAAGTTTGGCTCTTGAGATTTTGAATTTGTCAGTAATTGGTTTCATTACTGTTCCAACAGTTAAACAGTTAAAATAATCATCAATAAATAACAAAATACCAAGTAACGATGTGGAAAGGCTTGCACCTTCTTTTGATTTAATTTTTGTAGATGCCCAGTTTCCGTATGCAAGAGCTCCGCCTGCTCTCGTGATTAATGCAATCAATATACCAAGCATTACTAAAAACAATAATATTAACAAATTCCAGAGATTTCCAACGCCCGTGAATGATGAAATTCCTGTAATCGAAGTTAATTCAACACTTCCAATAATTGTATTTACAATATGTGATGCAGATGCAACAATATTCCAGTTGTTGTAAAGGAGTGATCCTGCCAAGATACCCAAGAAAAGAGACATGTAAACTCTTTTAGTAATCAAGGCCAATCCAATTGCTACAACAGGTGGCAATAAAGATAGTATGCCAAAATCCATAAATATACCTCCAAAAAGTCTATTTTAATACATTATTAATAAATTCTATATATAAATTACTTAAAAAAAGAAATAGAAACATATAAATGCTTATTCTAAATTGTGCATTTGTGGAAGCATTGAAACTTTGAAAGGTTCCCCAAAAGCTCGATCTCCAGCATCCCCGAGTCCCGGTACGATGTAGCCGTCGTTATTTAATTTATCATCGATTTTCGTTACGAATATTTCGACATCTGGAAATTCTGCTTTTACTGCATTTATTCCTTCTGGCGCTGCAAGAACTCCAACTATCATCAGTCTTTTAGGTTTAGAATCTTTAAACTCTTTTAAAACATGAATTAGTGTAGATCCTGTTGCAATCATTGGGTCAGATACAATAACCGTATCTTCGGGCGTAACTTGTGGAACTTTTATGTAGTTCATTTCTATTTTAAAATCAGGCGCATGTCCTCTTGATGCAGAAACGATTCCTACTTTTGCAGATTCAAAATTTTTTATTAATCCTTCCATTAATGGAAATGCAGCTCTTAAAATGGTTATAATGACTACATTTGACCTATCTTTTGGAAAAATTCCTTTGGTTTTTTCTAAAGGTGTTTGAACATGCATTTCTTCAAATTCCATGGTTTTTGTGAGTTCGTAACCCATGTATCTTCCAAGTCTAACAAGCCCTTTTCTAAAAGAAATATTTTCAGTGCTTACATTTCTTAAATTGGTCAGTGTTTCCATCAAATAAGGTGAATCTTCAAAGGAATAAACTCCTTCCCATCTTTCATCTTTTATCATAATTTACCCTCTAAATCCTTAATTTATTTTATAATATTATTTTTTTAACAACTGGTCCATTAATATTGCGGTTATTGCACCAACTGCCATTCCTGATTCTAAAATGCTTGAAATGATTTTTGGAAACAGGCTTAAAAATTCTGCAGGAAGTTGCGGTGCACCAAGACCAAGTACGAGTGCACTTGCTAATATGAGCGTGTTTCTATCATTTAATTCAACTTTATCTTTTATTAATTTAAGACCTGTAATGCTGATCATACCATAGAGTGCGGTTGTAAGTCCTCCCAAGACCGGTGCAGGAATGGATGCCAAAAGACCTGAGAATTTAGGAATCATTGACAGAAGAACCAATATTACAGCACCAATTTGAACTACCTGAACGCTTGATACTTTTGTTAAAGCAACAAGACCTATATTTTCTGAATAACTTGTTGTACCGCATGCACCAAAAAGCCCTGCAAGGGTACAGGAAAATCCTTCTGAAGCGATACCTCTATTTATCTTGTTATCATCGATTTTTAAATCTGCAATCGTTGAAATTGCGTGGTAATCTCCGACACTCTCGATAATACTGACCATAAATGCAAACAATAATATTATAATTGCATTAACATCAAAAACAGGCATTCCCCAAGGCATAAGTTTTGGCAGTGCAAACCATGAAAGCTGGTTCATCATTGAAAAATCCACAAGACCTAAAAACATGCTTATAACATACCCGACAACAGCCCCGATTATAACAGGCATTGCTTTTAATGTTCCCTTTCCCTGTAACGATACGAGTATTGTTGTGATAAATGTGAGTGCAGCAACAAGTATTGAAGTTACTATCGAACTTCCTGCAGGGTCTGCAAAGTAATTAAACGAATATTGAACAGCAACATCTGCAAGACTAAAACCAATAAGCATGATTGTAACACCAGTAACAATTGGTGAAAAAAGCTTTTTTAATTTTCCAATAAGTCCTAATGCACCTGTGGCAGCTTCGATAACACCGCCTATAATCAAAGCACCTTCAACTGCAGCAAGACCCATTCCAGAGCCAACTGCAATTAATCCTGGTATAAATGCAAAACTTGAACCTTGTACAATTGGAAATCTTGAACCTGCAAACGTTTGAAGCAGTGTTGCAACCCCCATTGCAAGAAGTACCGCCTGGAGTAATAATGCGATTTCAGACATCGAAAGTCCGATTGCATAACCTACAACAAGGGGAACTGTTACTGTTGCACCAAACATTGCAAGTACGTGTTGAAAACCTAGTGCTATTCTTTTCATTTTTTGTATCCTCCAAAAAAGTATTAACAATTAAAAACGTGTTTATCCAAATAAATATGGATAAAATATTATATAAAATATCTCAAAAAAGAAGAATATTAAAATGATTTATTTTTTTAGAATTTAGGAATATATAAATGAATTATTTAAAAATTAAAAAAATTAGATATTTTCATTGTTAATTTTTAATATATCCAGCACTTTTTTAGGAAGTAGCATTAAAACTACATAAGCCCAAATTGCGGATAAAACAATGTCTGCGATCATTAACGGAAATTCTGCAAAGTATATTGCTGCAGAGATATTTAATCCAGTATTTAGATTGATAGTCGTTGCATATGAAAGAATGGTCTGATCAAGCGGACCTCCAAAAATAAACATTTCTATTGGTATTACTAAACACAGTGCTATAATTGATATCAAAAAAGCATGTAATATCATCGAAGTAAATTCTCGATCATGCTTAATTGCAGCGTAACCTGCGACAAAACCAACAACAACATTTACAATTGTAAACGGAATATAAACAGAATTAACCGTAGAACCAATAATTAAATTTGAGAAAAGGCCCGTTAGTGCCCCGCCTGCAGGTCCCAGTAGTAATCCACATAATATAGTGCCCAAATTGTTTAGAAATATTGGTAAATCATAAGATGTGGCAATGAAGCCGCCCAAAACATTAATTGATATACCAAAGGCAGTTATCAAATAAGGTAATTTATTATTCACGATACCACCGGTAAATTAGTTAAAAAAGTTAGGTTTTTAATATTTATATAATTTACCAATTAATTTGGGCGATAATCCCTATAATGATAAAATTATGGATTAAAATTGCCTTTCAGACGATAATTTAGTACTCTCCTCTGAAAAGAGCTTTTTTATCATCCAATCAACATCAAATTCTTGAAGGTCAGAATACCTTTGACCGACACCCATGAATAAAATTGGTTTTCCAATCGAATAAGCAATTGAGAGTGCAGCGCCCCCTTTTGCGTCAGCATCTGTTTTTGTAAGTATTGCACCATTGATATTGATTGCATTGTTAAATTCTTCTGCCTGGGATATTGCATCGTTTCCAGCAAGTGAATCTCCAACAAAAATGATTAAATCTGGTTTTGTAACTCGGACTACTTTTTTGATTTCATCCATTAAGTTAATGTTTGTAGTCTGTCTTCCCGCAGTATCTGCAAGGACTACGTTTAATCCTTTTGCTTTTGCGTGGCTTATTGCATCATAAATTACCGCAGCACTGTCTGCCCCTTTCTGGTGCTTTATAACTTTTATTCCCGTATTTTTACCGTGTTCTTCAAGCTGTTCTATTGCGCCGGCTCTAAATGTGTCTCCTGCAGCCATTACTGCAGAATAACCCTTTTCTTTTAAAATGTAGGCCAGTTTAGATATTGAGGTCGTTTTTCCAGTCCCATTTATTCCAACAAATAATAATACTGCAGGTTCCTCATTAGCCTTTTTTTCATCGATAAGGTTAAAGACATCAATTTTTTCTTGTGACAATATTTCTTTTATCGATTTTTTAAGTGCATTTATGGTTATTTCTTCTGGATCGTCTTTTGCAGATATTTTAAGCCCTACAAGCTGATTTTTCAATGATTCAATGATTTTTTCAACGACATCAAATGCAACATCTGCTTCAAAAAGTTCCATTTCCATTTCTTCAAGCACGTCTTCAATATCGTCTTCTGTTAATATCACATCTTTTCCAAGAACTTTTTTAATGCTTTTTGTAACGGCTAATTTGTCTAAAAATCCAATTTTTTCCTTTTTTTCAAAAGATTCAGTGTTTATTTCTTTTAAATCTTTTTCTGGTTTTTCTAAATTGGTTTTATTTTCTTCACCAATTATTTCGGGAGTTTCTTTTAAGTTGGATTCTTCTACAGCTTTAGCTTCTCCTTTCGTGTAAATTTTATCACTTAATTTTGAAATGGTATTATTTAATTTTTCCTTTAGACTTCCAAACATTATTTTCCACCTTTCGGTATTGGGAATTGTTGTTAAAACTGTTATACTGTTTTATTTTAAATATATTATATTTAATTAGTGTATTTACAGGCATATAACCATAACGTTTATATAGAACTTCAAAGTAAGTAATATTCAGAAATCGAGAAATGGGTGATAAAACATGTTTGGTAGAGATCCAAAAGATCCCTTTTCAGAAATATTCAAAGTTTTTGGTATGGGAGTTCCTATGGAGGGCCTTGGGGGCTCAATGGGAAAATCAATGTTTCAAATGAACTCAATGGGTTTAGAAATTAGTGGTAAAGGTTTCATGCCTATAACGCTAATCGAAGGCGATGAAACGATTAAAGTAATTGCATTAGTTCCAGGAATAAATAAAGACGACATTGTAATAAATGCAATTGGGGAAACTCTTGAATTAAGGGCTAAAAGGGCCCCAATGGCTATAATGGAATCAGAAAAGATAATTTATTCTGAAGTTCCTGAAGATGAAGAAGTTTACAAAACTATAAAATTACCAGCTCCTGTTAAGGAAGGAAATTCTTCAGCTAAATTTGAAAACGGAATGTTGATTGTAACGCTTCCAAAATCAGAAAAAGCTAAGAGAACCGGAATTGACATAGAATAACTGATTTAAAATCAATAAAAATACTTAATTTTTTTATTTATCTATTTTAAAATTTTTAATAATGCTTTTTTATAGTTGTAGTTTTAATCAGTTCTTAACAATAATTTTTGGGATTTTAATGAAAAAAAGACATCTTGAAATTTTACTTGACAATTTAAAACCGCATCCAAAACCAAAAGCGCATCTCGAACAATATTCTATCGAAGGAAACCTTGCAAGCGAGTTTTTGCTGTTTGCTAAGGAAGATATTGATGGCAGTTTTGTAATTGACCTAGGATGCGGCAGCGGCCGACTTATAATTGGTGCTAAAGTTCTTGGTGCAGAACATGCAGTTGGAATCGATATTGATGAAGAAACAATTGATACTGCAAAAGAAAATTTGAAAAATTTAAATGTAGATTCAAATTCAGATTTAAAAGTCGATTTTTTAAATTCCGATGTTAAAAATATCGATAAAAAATATTTTGAAGATAATTTTTCCGATTTTAATGGTTTAAAAAAGGTTGTTATTCAAAATCCGCCGTTTGGATCTCAAAAAAAGTATGCTGATAGAATTTTTTTGGACAAAGCGTTTGAAATCGGTGACGTGATTTATACAATACACAATACTGCGACAAGGGATTTTTTAATAAATTATGTTAAAGAAAAAGGTCGAGAAATTACGAATATATTCCAGGCAGACTTTAGGATACCTGCAATTTATGAATTCCATAAGAAAAAGGCTGTAAATGTTCCAGTAGATATTTATCGAATAGTATAAATTAAACACTGTTCAAACTACGGTTTTATTTTTGAATAATCAAAATCGGAAAATATATATATCAATATAACTAGATGAATTTCTGTGAAATAAAAAATCAAAAATAAGGAATAAATACAAATGAAAAAGAGGGATGAAAATGACGCATACGCAGAGTAGCATCAGGAATTTGAATTGTATCGTAAATAAATTATGTGGCGCATTAGGGTTTAGATTGTTTTTTTCATACCAGTGGTATTATTAACTGCTGAGAATTGTTTGTTTAAGTAAACTGTATTCGTAAATTGTTCGATTGCAGAATTTTGCAGGTTTTAAGGAATTTAATGATAAGAGTATATTCTCCACACTATATACTATAAATCTAAAGAAGACACTATACAATTTTTAAGGTGATTGATTATGGAAATGTTCGACAATATCAAAAATGTAGGAAAACTTATCAGATTAGAAAGAATATTCGATAAAAGAAGCGAAAAAACAGTAATAATCCCTATGGACCACGGTGTTTCATCGGGGCCACTTGACGGTATAAAGGATATGCGGATTACGACAAATGCAGTTGCTGACGGTGGTGCAAACGCAGTTTTAGGCCACAAAGGACTTGTAAGGCACGGACACAGGGGATACGGAAGAGACATCGGATTAATAATACACATGTCTGCAGGAACTTCAATTTCACCTGATCCAAACAAAAAGGTAATTGTAACAACAGTTGAAGATGCAATGAGAATGGGTGCCGATGCAGTATCTTTACACGTAAATGTTGGTGCAGAATCAGACTTTGAAATGTACAGGGATTTAGGTTTAATTTCAGAAACCTGTGAACACTGGGGAATGCCTCTTATTGCAATGATGTACCCAAGAGGCCCAAAAATTAAAGACGAAAAAGACCCTGAAGTTGTCGCACACGCTGCAAGACTTGGTGCTGAACTTGGTGCTGATATTATCAAAACAAATTACACTGGAGACCCTGACACCTTCAAAGAAGTTGTTAAAGGATGCCCTGCACCAATTGTTATTGCAGGCGGTCCAAAAACAAACACTGACGAAGAATTCTTACAAATGGTAAAAGATGCAATGCATGCAGGCGGAAAAGGAGTAGCTTCTGGAAGAAACGTATTCCAGCACAAAGATGTCAAAGGAATTACAAGTGCAATCTGCAAAATCGTTCACGAAGATGTTGAAGTAGAAGAAGCATTAAAAGAGATAAAAATCTAAATTTCTCCTTTTTTTAAAAAGTTACCTATAAATATCATTTTTTTAAAAAAGATTATTATAATTAAGGGCGGTGGTACTATTAAGCCAAATGTAATCATAAATTACAAAACTTACACGGAAAGCGTTGGTAAAAGCGGTTTAGCAATTGCAAAAGCTGCAGAAAAAGTTTCAGAAGAGTCTGGAGTTACTATCGGAGTAGCACCTCAATTTTTAGATTTAAGAATGATTTTAGATGAAGTAAATATTCCTGTTTATGCACAACACATGGATGCAGTAACTCCTGGAAGCAGTACTGGACATATATTGCCTGATGCATTAAAAGATGCAGGAGTCACTGGAACTCTTTTAAACCACTCTGAAAGAAGAATGATTCTTGCAGACCTTGAAAAATGCATTGAAATTTCAAATAAGCTCGGATTAAAAACTGTTGTCTGTACAAACAATATATCTGTTTCAAAAGCAGTTTCTGCGTTAAATCCAACTTCAATTGCAGTAGAACCTCCAGAATTGATTGGAAGCGGAATACCAGTTTCAAAAGCAAATCCTGAAGTTGTATCTGGAACTGTTCGAGAAGTTCGAGAAATTAACAAAAACGTTGAAATATTGTGCGGTGCAGGTATTTCAAAAGGGGAAGATGTAAAATCTGCGCTTGAACTTGGAACAAACGGTGTTTTGCTTGCATCAGGGGTTGTAAAAGCTAAAAACGTCGAAGATGCAATAAGAGAATTAATTGCAGAAATTTAAAAATAAATTCCTTTTTTAAAAATTATTTACTTATTTTTTTCTAAAATTCACTATTACGTTAATGATACCTCTAATTTATCTTCTGTAATACTATATACATATATATTATTAAATATTAACCATATTTTTGTTAATTTATTAATAAGTTAGATATGGGGTGCAATATGAAAAAAATAATGTTGACAATAATGGCAATTCTCATAATTTCCTCATTTGCGGGCTGTATTGGTGACAATACTCCAGTGGATGACGAAATTACGACTGTAAATATTGTTGATACTATTGGACGTGAAGTGGATGTTCCAAAAGAAGTTAATAGCATTGTATGTGTTGGTTCGGGTTCATTAAGGCTTCTGACGTATCTAGATGCAGTAGATATGATATCAGGTGTAGAAAATTCAGAAACAAAACCAACGGGAAGGCCGTATAGTCTTGCAAATACGAAAATATATTCAAGTTTACCCATAATAGGACAAGGAGGCAGTGATCCAAAGCCAAATCCTGAAGCAATTATTGCAGTTAATCCTGATGTACTATTTATTACATACGTGGATAAACAGACTGCAGATGAGTTACAGTTACAAACTGGAGTTCCAGTGGTGGTTTTAAGCTACGGTGGCGCTTCTAGAGCTTCTTTTGAAATAAATTCAGTATATGGGTCATTAACACTTGCAGGGGATATCATTGGAAAGGAGAATAGGGCAGATGACGTAATTGAATTTATGAAGCAAAATTTTGAAGATTTAAATCAAAAGACTAAAAATATCACCGAAAATGAAAAACCAACTGTGTATCTTGGCGGAATTGCAAAGTCCGGCTCTCAGGGGATTACCTCGACACAGTATAAATTTTTACCTTTCGAAGCACTGGGTGCTAAAAACGTTGTAAACGAGCTCGAACTTGGAAATGATCCACAACAAACGTTTGTGGATAAAGAAAGGCTGATTTCATGGAATCCGGACTATATTTTTATAGATGAAGGAAGTTTTAATGGAATAAAAGAAGAGTATGGGAAAAATCCCGAGCTTTTTAACTCATTTACTGCATTTAATGGTGGAAATACCCATGCAGTTTTACCAATTACATCTTATACGATAAATATTGGAACACTGCTTGCAGATTCTTATTATATTGGAAAAACGATATATCCTGATCAGTTCAATGATGTAAATCCCGAAGAGAACGCAGACGATATATATAGCTTTTTAGTTGGGGAAGGAGTTTACAACCAAATGAAAAGTGATTACGGAGGATTTGGAAAAATTGATTCAAATACTTTTGAAATCAAATAATTTTAAAATATATTAAATTTCTTTTTTAATTTTTAAAATTAGTTTTTAAATAAAATTTAAAAAAAATAAAAAAAATTAATTATTCAATTTTTACTTCGACATTTAAAAAGACTGGGCCTCTAACGTCGATTACTTTATTTTTGCTCATTATCTGTTTTAACGCGATATCATCGATTTTTAAGTTAATGTCGCTTAAACTTCTGACAATTGGAACTTTAACTTTGAATTCAGACGTGTTTGACACAAATGCTTCTTCTAATTTTGAAGTAATTTTAAAGCAAAGTGCATCGATATATCGAATGCCTGTTGCTACCCCTTCTGCTTTTCCTTTTTCTAAGAAGTCTTTAAATTCCTCTTTTACTCCATCAAAGCTTTCAGGAATTCCAATTACATTTCCATCGTAAACGTAGATTTCGTTTAAAATTGAAGGTCCAAGTAAGTTTTTACATTCTTCTTTTTCGAAAATATTTATTTTTACATTTTTCTTGGTTTTTCCAAATGAAAATGTTTTTTCAATGGTTAATTCACAAGGGGATTTTAAATCTTTGTTTTTAACGCATGAATCAATTAATTCTTTTGTTAAATCGTAAATTTCATCCATTACTGGAACTTTATCAAGTTTTACCATTGAAGCGACATCCCTGTCATTAAGTTTGTGTTCGTAAAACTGAGGATATACCATTTCTCGAACATCTGCGAAATTTCCAGAAATCATTGCAAGTCTTTCAACACCAAGTCCTAAATTCATGACTGGTACATCTATTCCGTATTTACTTAATGCAACTGGCGAATATACTCCAAATGTAGCAACTTCGAGCCATTCTTTTAATTTTGGGTGGTATGCGTAAACTTCTGTCTGTGTTTCAGGTGTGTAATATTTACTTTTCTTTTCATCAGGAATGAATTTAAAGTTCGTAAAGCCAAATTGCGATAATAATCCTTCTGCAATTGCTTTTCCGTCATTAATATCCACGCCTTCACCTGCAATTGCACAGGATGCAGAGTGGTATGTCATTAAGTGGCTTTTATCTTCTTTCTGTTCTCTTCTAAAACATCTATCGATTGAAAAGAGTTTAAATGGGAGTGGCTTTTTGTTCATTAAGTCTGAAACAGTAAGGAACCAGCCTGAAGTCATATGGCTTCTTAAAGTTAATTTTGAAGAAACTGCGGTTAAATCCTTAAATTCTGGGAAAACTTCTTCTAAAATTTTTAAACCCATCTCGCTTGAAATTTCAAGTGCATTTGAAATTTCTAAAACTAAGTCGTCACCATCAAGTGTTCCTTTTTTGTATCCGTGAAGTATTTTCTGCAAACTTTCTTTGTGTTCAGAAACTTTAATTCCAAGTTTTTCAATCTGTGAAATTTTTTCATCGCTCAAACCAACGTCTGGTCTTGGAAGTCCTGCCAAATAAAAGCATCTATCTAACACTGCCATAGCTTCCGGGCCAAACTGTTTATAAATATCTCTTTCATCGACGATTACGGGATTTATATATTCTTCAAAACCCATTCTAAGATATGCTTGTCTTAAATTTTCAATAGTGTCATTTACAGGGTGTGTTTTTCCAAAAACTGGTTTTATTCTCGGGTAACTTTCGTTTATCTTTTTAGCTTTTATAAGGTCTTTAGTTTCGATCCATGCTTTTTCAAAGTCCTTATTGGCCATTTCAATGATTTCTTCTCTTTTAAACATCAGTATCACTAAATTTCTAAATTTTATGATGAAATGTAATCTTTATATTCATAATAGTTGCTTATATTATATATTAATTAACTGGGGTGAACTTATGGCAAATTTTTTGGCTAGGTACTTTGGGTTTGAAGAACATAAAACAAACTTCAAAGTAGAGACCATGGCAGGAGTTACGACTTTTATGACCATGGCGTATATCATATTTGTAAATCCGTCGATTTTAAGTCTGGCGGGAATGGATTTTGGGGCAGTAATGGTTGCAACATGTATATCCGCTGCACTTGGTACTTTTATAATGGGCGTTTATGCTAAATATCCGTTTGCACTTGCACCGGGAATGGGTTTAAACGCATTCTTTACATTTGGTGTGGTCATGGGCATGGGCCTAAGCTGGCAGACTGCTCTTGGTGCTGTTTTTATTTCTGGTATTTTATTCATTTTGTTAACATTAACTAAAATTAGAACCTGGATATTTGACGCGATACCTGATGCTTTGAAATACGGTACTGCTGTTGGTATCGGGTTATTTATCGCATTTATTGGCTTAAAATCTGCAGGAGTTATCGTTGCAAACGAAGCTACTTTGGTAGGTCTTGGAAACGTGCTTTCACCTGCAACATTTTTGGCACTCTTTGGTTTATTTGCAACTGCTGCAATGATGGCTAGAAAAGTAACCGGCGCAATTCTCTGGGGTATTATCTTAACCGCAGTAATTGGCATGGGCCTTGGTGTTTCAGCACTTCCTGCAGGTTTAGTTGCAATGCCTCCATCCTTAGCACCAACACTGATGCAGATGGATGTTATGGGAGCTCTTAGTTTTGGTCTTATAAACATAATTTTGGCGTTCTTCTTTGTGGATTTATTTGATACACTTGGAACACTGAGTGCTCTGAGTTCACAGGCAGGATACATGAAAGATGGAAAACTTCCAAAAGCAGAAAAAGCATTAATGTCCGATTCAGTCGCAACTGCGGTTGGTGCAGCTTTAGGTACTTCAACAGTTACAAGCTACGTTGAATCTGCTTCAGGTATTGGACTTGGTAGAAGAACCGGATTTGTATCGGTTGTAGTTGCCGCGTTATTTTTACTTTCGATATTCTTCTCACCATTTGTTGCGGCAATCCCTGCATATGCCACAGCTCCTGCATTAATAATCGTTGGGGCTTTAATGATTTCAGCAATAAAAAGAATCGATTTGGATGACATTACTGAATCAGTTCCTGCATTTATTGCATTAATTACAATTCCTTTAACGTACAGTATTGCAACAGGACTTCAATTAGGGTTTATTTTCTACCCATTAATTAAAATAATTGCAGGACGTTCAAAAGAAGTACACCCAATCGTATATTTACTTGCAATCATCTTTGCAGCAAGGTTTGTGTACATTGGATAAATAAAAAATCTTTTTTTATCTTTTTTTGTTATACTATTTATTTTGAAATTAAAAAAAGTAAATTTAAAATTATCTTCCATATGTTATTCCACCTTTTTTACAGGCAGTCACACACTGAAAACATCGGATACATTCTTTTTCATCCATATTATCCAGTATATTAATCTGCATTGGGCATTTCTTTTCACAAAGTCTGCAGGTGTTACATTTATCATTAGATTTTATTTTAAAAACCGGTTTTACAGATAGAATTCCAAGAAGTGCTCCAATTGGGCAGAAGTACCTGCAGAAAAACATCGGTATAAAATATCCTAAAATTATGAATAATCCTAGAAGTATAAATGAAATTACAGTTCCATTTAATCCTGCAAACGAGCCAATTGGACATACTCCACAAATTACATAAGTTGCATATTTAAAAGTCAAATAAAGCCCGATTATTAAGAGAATATATTTTAGATAAATCAATTTGTTATGGATTTTCGGATCTACTTTTGGGAGTATTTTTGAATTATCTATTTTCATTTTTAATTTATACGTCCATTCAAAAATGATTCCAAAGGGGCATATAAATCCACAAAAAAGTCTCCCAAAAACAACTGAAACCGCAGAAAGTCCAATTAATTGGGGTGTAATCTCGCTTAAATTAAATGTTAAAAGAATTCTTTGAACAAAACCTACAATACACAGACAAAAACTATTATTCACTAAAAAATATCCTAAAAATGATGTTTTGATTAGATTTCTTATTAATTGGAAACTAATTTTCATTTAATTCACCAAAAACTCCTTAAGTCAATCCATGTAAACAAAAAATCAATTATTTTTTCTGAAAAAGACTTATTTTCTTCTGAAATTGTATTTTCAGTAATATTTACAATGCCTTCTTCTACCATGCAGTCAAATATTGCATATTTTATATCAACAACTGAAAAACCATATATTGAACGAATCTGATCGATTGTAATGCTGTCATCTACCTCAATATTTAGTTTATTTTTCAAAGATTCAGTTTTTATTCCGTAATATTCGCAAATTTCTTTAATTGTATAAGTTTTTAATTCTTTTCCCGATAGTGAAACATAAGTTTCAACTAGATCACCATAGCTTGCATTTTCAGAACTTGAAACGGTTTCTTTTAGATTTTCAGGGACCGGTTCGGAATGGTCGCAAATTTGATTATTATTTGTATCAATATACCTTCCGCAGGCTCCGGGAAACTCACAATCTGAATCTGTAACTCCAAACGGGCAGTCATCCCATGCAAAAGTTGTTACAATCGAAATGAACAATAAACTTAAAACTAAAATCTGCATTTTCATCATTTCACCAATATAATAATATTATGAAACGAATTTAAAAAAAGTAACTGAAAAAAGTAAAATTGATTGTTATATTTCACAAACGTTATTCTGAAGTTTCATTGTTTTCTTCTTCATCGTCTTCGTTTTCTTCTTCGGTTTCATTTTCGTATTCTATTTCTTCTTCATCGTCGTCAGAATTATCTTTTGAAGATTTACCGTTGTTTGTTTTTACTTTAACGGTTTTTTCGACTTTTGTATTTCCTGTAGTTTTGTACTGTTTAGCTTTTAAGTCATCTTCCAACTGGATTGCAAGAGCATAAGCATAACTGTAGTTTCCGCCATTGTATGCATCAGTTAATGCACCATATTTTGTATCGAGTTCTGAAATATTGATTCCGTTCTGTTCTAAAGCTTGAAGAGTTGTCTGAATAGTATTCATTCTTCTTTCAATTTTTGCTTTTAAAACATTTCCAGGCATTGAAGCAGTACTTACCTGGAATCCATGGTTTTGAAGTCTTTTTAAAAGTCCGCTGTAGTTGTATGCAGCATCTTCTAAAACTGTAATGTTATCAGATATATTTTCCATAACTTCTTCGCTTACTGAGGTTTTGTTTCCATCAGTTAATACAAAGGTTACATTGGTGATATTTCCGTATGTATCATTTGTGCC
Source organism: Methanococcus maripaludis (assembly GCF_002945325.1). Taxonomy (NCBI): domain Archaea; kingdom Methanobacteriati; phylum Methanobacteriota; class Methanococci; order Methanococcales; family Methanococcaceae; genus Methanococcus; species Methanococcus maripaludis. Next base: position 278,578 of record NZ_CP026606.1, on the reverse strand, counting down.
GTTAGCATAAACGATTAATATTGATTTGTTAACGAATAAATCTTTAAATCTATTTATTGTAAGGTTGTTTGTATCAAATCTATCTGAACCATTGATTCTTTCAACAGTAATATTTTCATTTTCTAATGCAGTTGTATAATTTTCAGGAACTGCCACAGTTCCGCCAATTATCACTACATCTTCAGGAGATTCGTTTAATATTTCATTTAATGTATCATTGCTGAAATTTCCCCATGGGGATTCAACGAGTACAAATTCGTCGAGTTCGTCAGCAATAGTTTGAGCTACGAGTTTGTCTGCAAAGTTGTCACTTACTAAAATGACATCGCTTGCATAAGAAACCGGCATTAATAGAATCATTAATAGAACTAATTTTTTAAAAATGTCCATAAAAATCCCTCTAAACGTTTTAAAGGCAATAAAATAGTATTATTGTTTATTATATATTAAATTATTTAATTGTTGTAGTTAGGACTATTATTTTTTGGATTGTATGTGATTTTTGGCCCGTTCCAGTAAACGTGGCGGTTTTGATGTTTGTAACTTAGTAAATTCCTTTCAAGAACTATTTCTCCAGCATAGGCCTGTTCTAAGTTCTGATTTCTTATGGAATTATTTATAGAATTTAAATCATTTCTAAGTGGAGTACAATTTATTCCGAGCTGTTCCATGGTTTCGATTTGGAGTTGTAACTGTTCCATTTTTCTGTAAACAGTTCTATTCAACACGCTTTCAGGCATTGATTGAGTACTTACGTAAAATCCTTGATTTTGAAGTCGTGCCATCACATTGTTTGAATTAAATACTGGATTTTCCATAATGGTAACTCTTCCAGGATCAAAATCTCCTAAATCTTCATCATCAACGGACAATGCCGTACCATTTGATAAAATTACGATATTGCTTCCAGCATTACAAAATTCTGGTCTATCATCGTCCCCATAAACTATCCACATATTTCTGTCCTGGATCTGATCTTTAAATTTTAATATTACATTTTTGTTTGTCTGGTACCTATCAATACCGTATATTCTTTCAACAGTTATTCCTGCTTCTTCTAATTGGGTGTCGTATTCAGAAGGAACTGCAACAGTGCCTCCTACAATAATTACGTTTTTTGGATTTTCGTTTGATATCTGTTCAAGCACATCATCGTCATAAACTCCCCAAGATGTATTTATAACAACGTATGAATCGTTAATTGTTGGAATAATATTTGCGCTTGCACAGTCTGAAACAGTGTCGCTTACAAGCACGACATCGCTTGCAGATACTGGAATAATTAAAACTAAAAAAATAGCGAATATTTTGAAATAATCCATTGTATCACCCCGATATATCCATATATAACTTTTGAAAAAAGGGGTATATCAATTATTCGAATTAAAAATAAAAAAGAATACTTATCTCAATCTTATTGAATCGAGATTCATTGGAGCTTTCGTTTCTTTTTTAAATAACTTGTATGCGGTACTTGCAAGGTCGATACATTTTGAAACTTCCCCGTGAACTGTTAATATACGGTCTGGGATCGGTTTTAATTTTCTAAGGTATTTTATGAGCTGTTTTCTATCACTGTGTCCTGAAAATCCTTCTAATGTATGAACTGAAAGATTCACTTTAACAGCCTTACTTCTTCCGTTTTTACCCATTAATGGGATTTCTTTAAATCCTTTCTGGATTTTTCTACCCAATGTTCCTTCAGACTGGTAACCTACAAATACGATTGAGTTTTTCTCATCATCTGCGAGGTTTTTGAAATATTCAACACTCGGTCCACCGCTGAGCATACCTGAGGTAGTTAAAATAATTCCTGGTTCATCGCTATCCATGATGTTTCTTCTATCGTTTGTATTTTTAACTTTTTTAAATACTTCTGAAAGGAATGGGTTGTCTCCTTCGTGGAAAATTCTGTTTCTCATGTTTTTCGAGAGGTATTCTGGATAAGCAGTGTGTATTGCAGTTGCTTCCCAAATCATACCGTCTAGATATACTGGAGCGTTGAATATTCCCTGATTGTATCCTTCTTCTAAAACAAGCATCAATTCCTGAGCTCTTCCGATACCAAATACTGGAATTATTGCTTTTCCTTTTCTTGCAATGGTTTCAGCAATTACTCTTAAGAATTCTTTCTCAGTTTCGTCTCTTTCCGGAAGTACATCGTCGTATCCTCCGTAAGTAGATTCGATAATCAATGTTTCAAGTCTTGGGAACTGGCATACTGCAGGTTCTAATAATCTTGATGCTTCAAATTTAATGTCTCCTGTGTATGCAACGTTATAAAGTCCATCGCCCACGTGGCAGTGTGCAATTGCTGAACCTAAAATGTGTCCTGCATTGTGCATTGTTAAGTTGATTGCAGGCGCAATGTCTGTAGTAACACCATAGTCAAGTGGAATTGTGTGTTTAATACAGTTTTTAATATCTTTTGATGAATATGGAACATTTTTACCTTCTTTTTCAGTAATGTCAACGTAATCTTTCTGTAAAAGAGTCATCAAATCTCTTGTTGGTTTGGTACAGTAAACTGGACCATCATAACCGTATCTAAATAATCCGGGAATAAATCCACAGTGGTCAAGGTGCGCGTGAGTTACTACAACTGCATCAATTTCTTCGATTGAAAATTCAGGTGCGTCAAAATGAGGAAATGCTTTTTCATCTTCAACTGCAATGTTGATTCCACAGTCAACCAAGATTCTGCTTTCAGGAGTCTGGTGGTAAAGACAAGTTCTTCCAACTTCCCTACTTCCCCCTAAAAACGAAGTTCTAACCCATGAATCATCTCTGAGTCTTACGTCTCTATGGATTCTTCTTCCGATTCTTCTTAAAATATCTTTTACATCTGCTCTTTCTCGATACATTGTAGCTCTAATGGCTTTAATTGTATCTGATGGAATCGGTGGGGTTCTAACTGGTTTTGGGGCCCACTGAATTGCTTTTTTAATATCTTCAAGGGTGGAACCTTCTTTTCCAATTACTAGTCCTGGTTTTTTAGATTCAATTATTACTTCACCAGTATTTGCATCGAAAATACAGTTTGTAATTTCAGCATCCTCTGGAACTATTTTTAAAATTTTATCTTTCGCGATATCAGGTTCGACTAAAACAGATGGATCCGGTCGAATTGCAAGTCTTTTTCTAAAGTCCCTTGCAAATTCTTTGATAAGATTGTTTGAAAAAAGTTCTGGGTTTTTTGCATAAATAACTACTTCTGAACCTTCAAATTCGACGTCAGTAATAACCGCATTTCCTGGGGCTTTGTTTATAACCGCCGCCTTTATCTCGTTTAATATATCTTCAGCTGACAAAATAGTCCCTCCTAATAATATGTCTGTTTAAATTCTAGAAACGCCTATAAAATTGATTAATCTGTGTTAAAACATAAAAAAAATTTGAAAAGAATACTTTTCAATAGTAGAATTTGAGATATTATATTTTTAATTTATCTTTTTCTGTTGATTTTTTTTAAAAAACCCTCAATTTCTGCGTCTGAGTATAATTTTACTCCATCTTTATTGATATGAGCTAAGGAAATACCATTTCCAGAGTATGCATCTCTTTGCATAGCAGACGAGAGAGCTTTTACAGCAATTAATAATCCTTTTTCTATTGCGATATCGGATTTGTATTCTGATTCGAGTACTCCGTAAGCAGTAGGTGAACCTGATCCTGTGGCCGTAAATGAAGATTCTTCATTAATGCCTCCAACTGGATCGAGTGAAAACAGTTTAGCTCCGTTAATCAGATCGTATCCACCGAGTATTAATTGTGTTAAAAGAGGGTAATGTCTGTTACCATGCAAGACGTTACTTATTAATGTGGTGCATGAAAGAGGCGTCATATTGTTTCCAGTTCTCATTTTGTAGATTTTTGCCTCAGCAGAAATTAACCTGATGAGTGACTGTGCATCCCCAACACTTCCAGCTATAGTCATTGCTATGTAGTCATCAATCTTATATAACTTTTTCGCTTCTTTATCCGCGATAAGATTGCCCATTGTAGCCCTTTTATCAGTAGCTAAAACGACGCCATCATTACAAAGTAATCCTACGGTGGTCGTTCCTTTCATATACTCTTTATGGTATTCGCTGTTGGATATCATCTTATCACCACTTAATATTAATCAATTTATAATAAATGCTTTATATACTCACCGGTTTTTAAAAATAAAAGAAATTCGGCGTAAGTTTTTGATTATTAGTATGTTCTGGCAACTGAAATATATTCTTTTCCTTCATAAGTAGTCAGACCTAAAACTGATGCATCGATTAATTCTTCGAATTCTTCGTTGTAGATTGATTCCTCAAATGGAATTAATATTATTCCCTTATTTTCCAAAAGTTCAGCTTTAACTTTTTCTGAAAGTGCATTTACGTCGCTTTCAAAGTCTACAACCGTTATAAAGCTTTTAATTTTTTCTTCAGCTTTTATTTTTAAGTTATCTTTATACATTGAAACTATTTTTTCAACTTCTTCTAAAATATTTGAATATTCAACGGTTATTTTTTCTCCAGTATCCCTTCTGACAATTAATGCATGTCCATTTTCAATATCTCTTGGTCCAAGTTCGATTCTTAATGGAACTCCTTTTAATTCCCAGTCATTATATTTTCTTCCAGGTCTAATGTCTCTATCGTCTAAATGGACTCTGAATTCTGATTTTAAGGTTTTATTTAATTCTTTAATTTTATCCATTACAATTTCTTCTTTTCCTTTGAATAATAAAGGGATAAGAACAATCTGGATTGGTGCAACGTCTACAGGAATTACAAGACCTTTTTCGTCCCCGTGAACTGAAATTAATGATGCAATTGCCCTATCGGAAATTCCGTAGCATGTTTGGTACACGAAATCCTTTTCGCCATCAGGAGTTTCAAATTCAAGTTCAAAAGTTTTTGCAAAGTTTTGACCAAGATTGTGAACTGTTCCAATCTGCATTGTTTTTCCATCAGGATATATTGTATCAAATGCCATTGTGTAGTCCGCTCCTGGGAATTTATCCCATTCTGGCCTTTTAGAAATTACGTATGGAACACCGATTTCATCAAAAAATGCTTTGTAGAGCGTTAGTGCTTCTTCAATCTGTGCATCACATTCTTTTTTTGTTGCATGAGCTGTGTGTGCTTCTTTAAAACTCATTATTTCTCGTAACCTGATTAATGGCCTCGTATGCTTTGTTTCGTACCTGAAAGTGTTTACTACTTGGTAGAGTTTTAATGGAAGGTCAGTATGCACTTTGATCCACTGCTTCATCATGTAGTACATTGTAGTTTCAGATGTGGGCCTTAATGCAAGTTTTACTTCCAATGGAGTTTTTCCCCCATGAGTTACCCAGAAAACTTCATCTTCAAACCCTTTGATGTGTTCTCCTTCTTTTGCAAGCAAATTTTCAGGTATTAACATTGGAAAGAGTGTTTCATCGTGACCGGTTTCATCGAGTAATTTTCTTAAAATTTCAAAAGAATATCTCCTGATTTTAAAACCGTATGGGAGGTAAACTCCGCATCCTTTTATTGGATATCTTAAGTCGTAAATTCCGGCTTTTTCTAATATGTCGCTGTACCATTCAGAAAATTCCATTTTTTTCACCGTAAATAGTTATCTTTAGAATTAACGTGTTTTAATATTTTTAATATAAAATAAGCAGTAAAATAACTTACATAATTATTTCATGCATATGCATCTAACATGACAGACTATTTATAAAATATATTTATATAATTTATGAAAATATTGCTAAATTGATGAGTATTTGATAAATATTTAATTTTATCTCTAAAAATGTTGTTAATGTTTGCATAAATAATTGGAAGATAGATTTTAAGATAAAAGAGTGAGAAATATGGATCAGAAAGAAGTAATTGGAGAAACAGGCCATAAATCCGTTGATTTAATTAAAATAATGGACAAATGGCAGAAAAAATGGACAGAAGCTAAAATTTTTGAAGCGGAACACGATTCAAGGGATAAATTTTTCATAACAGCTGCATTCCCATATTTAAACGGGGTGCTTCATGCAGGACACTTAAGAACATTTACAATTCCTGAAACAATTGCAAGATATCAGAGAATGAAAAATAAAAACGTGCTCTGGACTTTTGGATTTCACGTTACTGGAACTCCTATTTTGGGCTTAGCAAACCAGATTAAAGAGAGAAAAAAAGATATTATCTGGGCTTACAATAATTTACACAACATTCCGATGGATGAACTCTTAAAATTAAACACCCCTGAAGCAATAGTTGAATGTTTTTCAAAAAAAGCAACAGAAGCATTTAAAAGAATGGGATTTTCACTCGATTGGAGAAGAAACTTCAAAACTGATGATAAAGTATTCAGTAAGTTCATAGAATGGCAATTTTACAACTTAAAAGAAATGGGGCACATTACAAAAGGTTCACACCCTGTAAGATACTGTCCTAAATGTGAAAACCCTGTAGAAGACCACGATTTACTCCACGGTGAGGAATCAACAACAGTAGAATACAGCTTAATTAAATTTACTTCCAACTTTGACGGAAAAGAAATAATAATGCCAATGGCAACATTAAGGCCTGAAACAGTCTTTGGTGTAACCAATGCGTGGGTTAATCCAAATGAAATTTACGTAATGGCAGAAGTCCACGATGAAATCCAGAAATTGGATAGTGAAGATGTTGATTTAAAATACAACGGTATCTGGGTTATTGGAAAAGAATGTGCAGATAAATTAAAAGAGCAAGATAGAAAAATTGAAATTTTAAAAGAAATTAAAGGAAGCGAATTACTCGGCTTGAAAATTAAAAATCCTGTTACGAAAAAAGAAGTTCCTCTTCTTCCAGCAGATTTCGTTGAAATGGGAATTGGAACAGGGTGTGTAATGAGTGTTCCAGCACACGCCCCATACGACTACGTTGCTTTAAGGGATCTTGGAAAAGTTGAAGAAGTAGGTTTAATCCCCTTAATCGAAATTGAAGGATACGATAAATATCCTGCAAAAGAGATTGTGGAAAAACTGGGAGTTAAAGACCAAAATGATGAAGAGTTACTCGAACAAGCAACGAGTAAAATCTACAAGGACGAATTTCACAAGGGAAAATTAAATGAAAACTGCGGAGAATACGCAGGAATTTCTGTAAAAGACATTAAAGAAAAATTAACAAAAGATTACATAAATTCAAACATTGCAGAAATAATGTACGAATTTTCAGAGCAGAAAGTTGTCTGCAGGTGCGGTGAAAAGTGCATTATAAAAACCGTAAAAGGACAGTGGTTTATCAACTATTCTGACGAAAACTGGAAGAAACTCGCACACGAATGTATCGATAATATGAACTTTGCTCCAGAAGGAATAAGGCAGGAATTCCACAACAAAGTTGATTGGATGAAGGACAAAGCTTGTGCAAGGAAAAAAGGGCTTGGAACAATACTGCCGTTTGATGAAAACTGGATTATTGAATCATTATCGGACAGTACAATTTACATGGCATATTACACAATTGCAAGATTTATAAACGAAGGGTTAACTCCAGAACAGCTTATTCCAGAATTATTTGATTACGTCTACCTTGGAAAAGGAAATGTTGATGAAATAGCTAAAAATTCAAAAATTCCAACAGAAACAATTGAAGAAATGAGAAAAGAATTTTTATACTACTACCCGCTTGACTGGAGATGTTCTGCAAAAGATTTAATTCCAAACCACCTCACATTCATGATATTCAACCACGTTGCATTATTTGGAAGAGAACACTGGCCAAGAGGGATTGAAATAAACGGATACGTTACAATTGAGGGTAAAAAACTCTCAAAATCAAAAGGTCCGGTTTTACCTGTTTCAGAAGTTGCAGAAAACTTTGGTGCAGATGTTGCGAGATTTTACATCACAACATGTGCTGAACTTCCGCAAGATGCAGACGTTAAATTCAAAGAAATGGAAAAAGCAAGAGATAATCTAATAAAATTATACGAACTTGCAGTATCAGTCATGGAAGAAGAAAAAACTGAAAAAGAACTATCTTTAATTGATAAATGGCTTTTACACAAAACTTACAGTTCAATAAAAGGTGCTGAAACTGCATACGAAGAATTCCAGCTTAGAAAAATTGGTTTGATGTTCTATGAACTCATCAATGATTTAAGATGGTATAAACGAAGAGGCGGGGAAAACAACAATGTTTTAAAAGAAGTTGTTGAAATTTGGACTAAATTACTCTCCCCAGTAACACCACACCTCTGTGAAGAAATCTGGGAAAAATTAGGGTATGCTGGATTTATTTCACAAGAAATGTATCCTTTAATCAAGCCAGAATTAATTAATGAAGATTTAGAACTTGGGGAAGAATTTATCAAGTCTGCAATGGAAGATATTCGAAATATTAAAGGAGTTGCAAAAATCAACCCTGAAAAAATGTATTTATACACTGCAGACGACTGGAAATACGACCTCCTTGAATTTATGAATGAGAACGCTGAGAAAAACGTAAAAGCACTTATTCCACTCGTTATGAAAGAAGATAAATTCAAAAGGCATGGAAAAGAAGTGATGAAATTAATTAACGAAATAATGAAAATAGGCGTTAAAAAGGCAATAGCTGAAGTAGAAATACTAGAAAATGCCAAAACATTTATTGAAAGTGAATTCGATTGCAAGGTAATTGTAAATGGTGAGGATGTAAAAGGCAAAAAGAAATTTGCAATACCTTACAAACCTGCAATATACATGGAATAACTTTTAATTTTTTATTGGGTGATTTTATGTCATGTATTGATAATTATAACCATGAAATTCTCTTAAAAGGTTCATTTAAAGAATGTAGTGATTATATTAAAAAAAATTACAAAAATATTCGTGAGTTTAACCCTGGAGACGAAATATTGGAAGGAGTAATGCTTATTGGACTTCCTCCAATTCCAGTTGCTTATGATGATGATTTTGTAATTTTTCCATTTACAAAACCCTGCTACGGAAGCCACGTACTCAGGGTTCCATTAAATCAGTACATGAAATCCCACGAAAAAATTAAAGAGACTGGCGAAAAGAAAGGAATACTTTCAAAATTGAAGTTTTGGTAAACTTAAATTTCAAAATTTTTTATAAATACTTTTTTTAAAAATAAAAATTTAAAATAATTTTTTAAGAATTTAAGAAGATAGGTTTAATGATTTTCTATCTTTGAATATAATGCCGCTTGCAAGAGTGAAGCCTAACAAATCTCCAATTGGGAATGAAAACCATATTCCGTTCAATCCAAAGAATAATGGAAGAATAATCAATGCAGGCATCAAGAATAAAGTCTGCCTTGCGCAAGAAATGATAAATGCAGGTTTTGCTTTACCAAGTGACTGGTATAACCCACCTATTGTCATTTGAGCCCCGATAAGGAACGAAAACATGAAGAATATTCTTGTTGCAAAAACTCCTTGTGAAATTACTTCTGGATCAGTTATGAATATCTGGATGAATTTTTCTGGGAATATCATTACAAGTATAAATCCAAGTAAACAGAGGCCCGAAGTTCCAACTAATGCGAGTTTTATTGATTCGCTGACCCTATTTAACTGTCCTTTTCCGTAGTTATATCCAACAATTGGCTGAAAACCCTGCACAATTCCCAAAACGGGCATGAGTAAAAGCATTGCGATTCTCATAATTACTCCGTAAATTGCAATTGCAATATCTCCACCATATATTCCAAGCAAATTATTTCCAAGGATCAAAAGAATGCTACTTATAATCAGTTTTGCAAATTCAGAAGCTCCAATAAATACTGTTTCTTTTAAAATCTTAAGGTTGATTAAAAAATCATTCATTGCGTATTTAATGCTCGTATTTTTTCCAAACTGGTGTTTTATAATATAAATTACACCGATAATTTGGGATAGTACCGTTGCAATTGCTGCACCTTTGATTCCCATATTGAATACTATGATTAATATTGGATCAAGAATTATGTTTATAATTGCAGGGACAACCATTGCAAACATTGCAATTTTTGCCATTCCCTCTGCACGAACAAGGTTGTTTGCAGCAACTAGGTAGCTGTTGAATATTGTTCCATAGAGTATTATTTCGTAGTAGTCTTTTGCGTAAGGGAATATGTCTGCAGAAGTTCCAAGGAGGTTTAAAATTGGAACCATAAATATAACCCCGACAATTGTTATCAATACTGATAAAATCAAAACGCTGCTGATTGCATTTCCTCCAGCTTTTCTTGCAAGGTCTAAATTTCCTTCACCAAGTTTTCTCGATAAAAGGGACGATCCTCCAATTCCAAAAGTTACTCCAAATGCCATAATCATCATTTGGAATGGGAATATCAATGCTATTCCTGTAAATGCAGCTGTTCCAACCCATCGGCCAATAAAAAATCCATCGACTATATTGTAAAGTGCCATGATGAGCATTCCAATTATTGCAGGGACCGAAAGTTTAACTAAAAGTTTTTTAACATCTTCTGTTCCTAAAAATTCACTTTTGTATGCCATAATTCTCACAAATTTTAAATTTTTTAATTTTCATTTTCTTTAAATTTTTCTTTAAATTCCTGAATAAATTCTTTTTCAGTGTTTAAATGTGCTAATAATCTATTTGAAAGAGCAAGGACATGGTCTGGACGGTTATATTTTTTAACTGTGCTGTTGACCTCATATATGCGGTTAATTACATGTTCAACTGATTTAATGTAATTTTCAAAACATTCTAAAGCTTCTTCTTTTGATAAAATATCCAAATTACTCATTCCAAGGTCAAAACCCGATATCGTCTTTTCATAATTTGAAATGAGTTCTTTTACTTTTTTTCGCATTATTTTTTTTCCTAAATCCGTTGCAAAATAAATCTTTCGAGCTCTTCCACATTTATTTTCAGTTTCACTTTCAACAATTTGTTTTTCTTCCAATTTTTTTAAGACATAGTATATTGACGAAAATGCAATTTCTGTCCACTGCCTCATTTTCCTTTCTTCGATTATTTTTTCAATTTCATAACCATACATCGGTTTTTCAAGGAGCAAACCTAAAACTGCAGATTCTACATTCGAAATTTCAATTTTTTCATCCATTAAAACACCAATCTATTCTATTCGGGGGGTTTAAAGTCCTAAATTAAATGTTATATATATCTGATATTCTATCACTATAATATTATATAAATCAGATGGTAGCCAAAAATAGATTTTAAGTTTTGAAATATCGGAAAATATTAATATCTTTTATTGATAAAATTATATACTTTTAATATACTTTGGTGGTATTTTTGAGAATAATGATAATTTTGGGATGTCCTGAACCCCCTGTTTTGGTACCTGCGTTCATGTTTTTACTAAATATGCTTAAAAACAAAGGACACGAAGTAATCGTTTCAGCAAACCCTGCAGCTTTGAAATTAATTGAGTCTGCGGATCCTGAAAAGTATTATCTAACTGGAATCGGTTTTCAACCAATCGATAAAGGTTTAAAAACCAGAGCCGAAGTTGATCATATTATCGGTTTTGCACACAACGATGCGGCAGTTAATTACATTGTAACCTACAAAATGACGCACAATGTAAATACGTCAGCAATTGTTTTTGGAAAAGAATTTAACGAAGAGTTGCTCCAGATTTTAACTGAAAACGGAGTTAATGCTGAAATGGCAAGGGCATTCCACAATCCGACGCCGCTAAACGTTAAAATTAAAAAAATGTTTTCAGATTTTTAAGACAAATATTATTGTTTTTATAATTTTTATGGTGTTAATATGAGAATGGGAATAATTTCTGAAGAACGGGACTGGGTAACCGATGAGTTGAAGTCCAAAATGGAAAAAAATGATATAGGCCCAGTTATTATACAGCCCTCAAAAATAATTTCTTATATCGAATCGGAAGTTAAGTTTGAACAGAATAATAGAAGCATACTCGATTTAAAATGCGCTTTTGTTAGAAACATCGGTGAAGGGGTCGAAATGTTTCACAGGTTTGACATGTTAAAATACCTTGAAAATTACGTACCTGTAATAAACCCGATGGATGGGATTGAAAATGCAGGAAATAAATTCAGGACCTCATTTTTAATGGAAGTTCATAAAATTCCGCATCCAAAGACGATAGTCGCAGAAGATGTAAATAAAGCGTTAATCGCAGCAGATAAATTTGAAGACGTTGTTTTAAAACCTCTTTTTGGAAATCAGGGAAAAGGCCTTGTAAGGGTTAAGGGTAGATCAACCGTTGCAAAATTAAAAGCGTTAAATACTTTTAAAAGCACTCACGGCGTAATTTATATGCAAGAATTTGTAAACAATCCAAATAACGTTTATAGGGACATTCGAGCATTTGCAGTTGGGGATAAGGTAATTTCTGCAATGTATAGAACGTCTGACAACTGGATTACAAATATTCACCAAAACGGAGTTCCAGAAAAGTGCGAAATAACTGAAGAGTTAAGTAAAATCGTGCTTGCTGCAAAAGATGCAGTAGGGCTCGTTTATGCAGGTGTAGATATACTCGAAAGCAGCGATGGATTAAAAGTTATCGAAGTAAATGCATGTCCTTCATGGGAAGGACTTTCAAGAATTTCTGATGTAGATATCGCTCAAAACTTAATCGATGAAGCTTTAAATTATGCAAACGGGTATTAATTTATTAAAAAACTTAATTTTTAAGATATATTTTTTTCATTTTTTTAATGATTTCAGATGAGTTTAGATCTTCTTTTTGAATTTCTAAGAGTTTTTCATCTATCTTTCCGCTTTTAATTTTTGTAGTTGAGTAATATTTATCTCCGAGCAGATTTTTCAAGTTTTCCCGATCAATTTCTCTATTTTTAATTATTTCAGAAGAATTTAAATTCAAATTTTTATCGTAAAATGAAATTCCAACACTAGCTAATGCAATTAATCGCTCATCACTTTCAGGAATTCTTTTTATTTCTTTTTTTTGTAGTTCATTTGGATTTTTGTATGCTAATGTAGCCCCTCTTTTTCTTCCAACTGATGGACCTTCAGAAATTATAAATCCGCACTCTACAAGTGCACTCCTAAATGGAATTGATGAAGAATACGATATTAAAACACCAGAATCTGCCATATTTTCGTAAATTAACTTTAAAAACTCAACTGTATATAATACTGGGTCATTTAAGGGCGAAAAAGCATCATGAAATACACACTCGTATTTTTTCAAATCTTTTCTTAAAAGTGTAAATCTTGCATCTTCGTTAAAAATTCTAATTTTTTGATTCTTATTTCCCTTAAAAAATTCAGATATTGCATTTTTTATTATAAAATGTTCGTTCATTGGAATATCAAGTGCAAGGGATAGAAAAAGCATTTCTTTACTGTATTCTACTATATCTATTTCAGAATTGATGTTATAATGAAGTGCGGAAACTGCATTGTAGCCCATACCGCTGCAAAGATCCAAAATTTTTGGATTTTTTATTTCTTTAACGTTTGAAGGAACTGCAAATTTTTCAATACCTTCTTTTAAAGCACCAACTCTCGAATGCATGAGTTCTTCAGGGTCGTCTGATCTAACAGTAAATGTTTCATCTTCTGTTTTTACAAGTAAATCCAATTCTATTAGTTTTTTGGTTAGTTCTTTTAAATTTTCTGAAGTAAAATCTTTTTCCATGTAAATTTTAATTAAATCGAGTGCCTTTTTATTTGGAAGCATTGATACACCTAAAATCAGGGATAAAAATAAAAAATTTAAGTTATTCTTTTTTAATTCTTTCAAGAACTGTATTAACAACTTTTTTAAATTCTTCGGATGCTTTACAGTCCATTGTAACCATTGGAACTCCTCTGTCAGACGCAACTCTTGCTTTAATGTCGAGCGGGATTCTTCCAAGGAAAAATACATTTAATTCTTTTGCAGCTTTTTCTCCACCGCCTTTTCCAAAGATATCAATAACTTTGTCGCATTCAGGACATACAAATCCGCCCATGTTTTCAACAATACCAATTATTGGAATTTCTAACGTATTTGCAGCAGATACTGATTTTCTTGCATCTAAAACAGATACTTCTTCAGGGGTTGTGACGATTACCACTCCGTCAATGTCAGGGATAGCCTGTAGTGTCGTTATTTGAATATCTCCTGATCCTGGAGGAGTGTCTATTAATAAAAAGTCTAGTTCTCCCCAATTAACATCGCTTAAGAACTGTCTGATAGCACCGCTTGCTTTTGGACCTCTCCATATAATTGGAGTGTTTTTGTCTGGCAAAAAGTATCCAATGGACATTGTTTTAATTCCTTGTGGGGTGGATACAGGGTATATTCCATTTTCATCAGCCATTGGTTGAATTTGGTCAACTCCCAGCATTTGTGGAATATTTGGGCCGTGGATATCTCCATCTAAAACTCCAACTTTGTATCCCATCATGTTAAGGGTTGCAGCAAGGTTTACGGTAACTGTGGATTTACCAACTCCCCCTTTACCACTCATGACTGCTATTTTATACTTAATTTTTGACATATTGTCCCTAATTTGTGCGTTCTGCTGTTCCATCATTTTTTTAGTATCTGAACAGTCGGAACTTGAACCGCAGCTATCGCAATTTCCAGAGCATTCTTCTGCCATAATCTCACCGATAGAAGTTAAATAAATATCACTTATATAATGAATAACATACTATATAAAAATATACCCATATGGGCAAATATATTCTTGATTTAAGGCTTTTTTTCGCCAAAAACAATGTTCACAATATTTTTTCCAGAATTTCCGTCCCCAAATGGGTTATTCCAGTGTCTATTTGATTTTAGCATTTTTTCAATACAATTTAATATGTTTTCGGGGTTACTACCTGCTAAAATATTTGAATTTACGTCCAAAGTTTCAGGTCTTTCAGTATTTTCCCGCAATGTTACACAAGGTACATTTAAAATACATGCTTCTTCCTGGAGGCCACCGCTGTCGGTTATTATAAGTTCTGCATTTTTTTCTAAACCCAAAAATTCAAGGTATCCAACAGGTTCAATTATTTTTATCAGAGGGTTATTTTCAAGTGCATTAATTAATCCAAATTCATTTAATTTTTTATGCGTTCTTGGATGAATTGGAAAAATTATGTTTTTTTCATATTTTTTAGATATGTTATTTATTGAAGTTACGAGTTTTGATAAAATCTCGAAGTTATCCGTATTTTCGGCCCTGTGGAGAGTTAATAAAAAGTATTTTTCATTTTTTGTTATTTCGGATATAAATTTACAAACTTTTTCATTTTTTTCTGCAATTTTCAGGTTTTGGATGGTTGCATCCACAATCGTGTTTCCAACGATATGTATTTTTTCGCCCGAAATTCCTTCTTTTAAAATATTGTTCGAGGCAGTTTTGGTTGGTGCAAATAAAAATTCTGAAATATGGTCTGTAAGAACTCTGTTTGTTTCTTCAGGCATCTTTCTATCAAAACTTCGAAGACCTGCTTCAATATGGCCGATTTTTACGCCCAATTTAGATGCAGCAAGGGCTCCGGCTAAAACAGTGTTTGTATCCCCTTGAACAAGTACAAAATCGGGTTTTTCTTTCAGAAGAACTTTTTCAATTTCCATTAACATTCTGCCAGTCTGGTCTCCATGACTGCCTGACCCGATATTTAAATTATAGTCTGGTTTTTTTAGATTTAATTCTTCAAAAAAGATTTTATCCATATTTTCAGAATAATGTTGATTAGTATGAATCAAAAAAAAATTTTTAGTAGTTAGTTCCCGAATCACCGGGGACATTTTAATTATTTCAGGTCTTGTTCCAAGAATTATTCCTATTTTATACATTTATTCACCATGCCCCATTACCAAGCAATTTAACCGTAAAACCTGCCTTTTTCCATAAACTATGTTCTAATATATTTTTGGTATCAAAGACAATTTTATTTTTGAGTTTTGGACATATTTCATCAATATCGTCTTTTTTAATGGTTTTGAACACGTCGTGGTCGGTTAAAACTACAATGCAGTCTGAACCAGAAATACATTCATCTAATGTGCTTAATGGGTATTCAAAATAACTAGCATGGGGATCATATGTTGAAACTGTTGCTCCATTTTCTAAAAGCATTTTAATAACATTTTTAGAAGGGCTTTCTCTTGTATCTTCCACGTTTCCTTTGTATGTTGCACCAAATATCGATATTTTTGGTTTTTCAATTCCCAATTTTTTTAATTCGGAAAGAACGGAGTTGCAAACGTAAGCTGGCATATTATCGTTTAATTCTCTTGCGGCACGTATGAATTTTGCATTATTTGTTTTTTCAACTATAAACCATGGATCAATACTTATACAGTGGCCTCCAACTCCAGGTCCTGGATTTAATATGTTTACACGCGGGTGTTTGTTTGCAATTTTTATTGCATCCCATACATTAACCCCAATTTCGTCACATATCTTTGCAAATTCATTTGCAAGTGCGATATTGATGTCTCGGTAAGTATTTTCCATTAATTTTACCATTTCGGCAGTGTTTGAGTTTGTAGTATATATTTGTCCTTCTACAAATGATTTGTAGATTTCTTTTGCCATTTCGGCAGATTTTTTATTTATTCCGCCGATGATCCTGTCGTTTTCAACGAGTTCTTTTAATATTTTTCCGGGAAGTACTCTTTCAGGGCAGTGGGCAACGTATATTTTTTTATTAAGTGTTTCGTAAATTTTTTTAGTGGTTTCCGGAGGGATTGTACTTTCAATTACTATTAAGTTTCCATCTTTTACAAATGGTAAAATTGCTTCAACTGCACTCATCACATAACTTAAATCACATTTTTTGGATCCATCTTCCGTTGCAAGTGCAGGGGTCGGAACACAAATAATAAATGCATCCGCCTCTGTTGCTGAGGTCCGAACATTTAAGTTTTTTGAATTTATTGCACCCTTTACAAGAGTTAAAAGTCCTGGTTCCTCAATTTTTAATTCACCGTTTTTAATCTGGTTTACTCGTTTTTCGTTGACATCCACACCAACAACATCATAGCCGTGGTTAGCGAGCATTGAAGCTGTAGGAAGTCCAATATATCCTAATCCAATAACGCAGATTTTTTTAATATCGTAATTGCCATGTTTCTCCATTAAATCACCGGATTATTTAAAAAGTTTGTTTGCAAGGGGGTATGCCCAAGAAGCCTCTACAATAACGCTTAAAAATATTGTAGCAAATGTCGCAACAAGAATTGATCCTGCAATCATTTCGGGGGGCATATATTGCGTTATCGAATGCGGAATTATTCCTGGGTTGTGCATAATATTTGTGTATATCATTGCCGCAAGTGCCGCAGGAACTACTCCTCTGGGGCCTTCAAGCGCAAAATAAATTCTTTCTTTTAGTGAACTTACAGGTGGAATTGCAGTTGCAATAAAAACACCTATTGGCCTTGCAATAAATAATGTGCCGATAGCACAAAGAAGACCGTAAATTCCAAAGCTTTTTAGGAGGGGTAAGCTTATGCTTGCACCTAAAAATACAAATATCAATATTCTAGTAAGTGATGAAAGGTCTGTACAGAATTCTGCCATTTTGTGCATATCTTTTGAGTTTTTAGGCTTTTTAGTTACTACGTTTCCAATGTAAAGACCCATAATAGCAACAGCCATGTAACCACTCAGTCCGTATCCTAAAAAATGGGGGGCAACGTCTTCTCCAAAGAACCATAGGGCCATTGCAGATCCAACACCTAATGGTGCAATATATTCTCCAAATTCATCTTTTGAAACTACAAATTCAAATATTTTTCCTCCAACGTAACCTAAAGCAAGGCCTCCAAATGCTAACATAACAAAATCAAGAATTGGATTTACACTTTTACTAAGTCCAAGTGATGAAAGAGTTAGTGTTGTTGCAACAATACCAAGGGGGTCGTTAAATACACTTTCTGCTTCAAGCGTTACTGCAATTTTTGGATCAACATCTGATTTCGAAAATATTGGTATAAGTGTTGCAGGGTCCGTTGCACAGTTTACAGCACCATAAATAAATCCAATCGGGTTTGTGAAAGGCAGTGCATATATAAAACTAAATATTATTCCAGAAATTAAAAGTGAAATAACCAGCCCAATAGTGTCGAGTTTCAAAACGGTTTTTAAAACTCTTTTTAAAACAATCCATCTCATTTCAAAGGCGCCAACAAGCAAAAGAATTATAAGACCAATAGTTCCAACAAAAGAAAAAATTGTTTGAGCATAAATTGGAGATATTAATCCTAATACTGGGCCTATGAGCAAACCTGTAATCAATAGTAATGGGATATCAGGGATACCTATTCTATCAGCAAGTTTGGCTATAAATGATCCGATAATAAATAAAAGGGATATGTACCCTATTACAAGGGAAATTTCCATATTAACACCCAGTAAATATAGTATAGTTTGCCTGTAGGTTAAATCACAGGTATTTGTAAATTTTACTTGTTAAGAGATTAATACAATATACAAATCGTTAAATTTTTATACATTAAATAATTTTGGATATTATAAATCAGATAGAATAACTATGAATACATATTTATAATCTTAGGTAAAATTCGGAAATCACTGGGTGAAATTATGATACTTCTTGTAAGTCCTAAAGACGTTGCTGAAGCCTACGAAGCAATTGAAGGTGGTGCTGATATTATTGATGTTAAAAACCCGCCTGAAGGTTCATTAGGTGCAAATTTTCCATGGGTAATCAAAGAAACAAGAGAAGCAACACCAAAAGGAATGCTTGTAAGTGCTGCAATAGGCGATGTTCCATATAAACCGGGAACCGTTACACTTGCAGCACTAGGGGCAACAGTAAGTGGTGCTGATTATATCAAAGTTGGACTTTACGGTACAAGGTCGTACCAAGAAGCACTTGATGTAATGAAAAATGTTACAAAAGCGGTAAAAGATGCAGGGGAAAACAAAATTGTTGTAGCTGCAGGATATGCTGATGCTTATCGGGTAGGTGCAGTTGATCCATTAGTTATTCCAAAAGTTGCAAGGGATGCAGGATGCGACGTTGCAATGTTAGATACTGCAGTAAAAGATGGAAAAACACTTTTTGATCACATGGACTTAGATTTACTCAAAGAATTTGTTGAAGAAACACATAAATATGGAATGAAATGTGCTCTTGCAGGTTCAATTAAAATTGAAGAAATTCCAATGTTAAAAGAAATAGGATGCGACATTGTAGGTGTTAGGGGTGCTGCATGTACACAAGGAGATAGAAATGCAGGAAGAATTCAAAAAGATTTAGTTAAAGAAATAGTAAAAGTTTGCAAGGATTAATGGCAATAAACATTAAATTACAAAAATAATTGAAATAATTTTTATTTTTTAAATTATTTAGCTTAAATTAGTTAAAATAACCAAAAACTATTAATATATTTTTTATGAGTATATTAAAAAGGATTACTCAAAATTAAGTAATTATAATTTGAGTATGCCCTCATGGGGTAGCTAGGATATCCTCGCGGACTGCGGATCCGTGGACTCGGGTTCAAATCCCGATGGGGGCGTTTAATTATATTATTTTCAAAATAAAGTTTACATTTTTCAAATTTTTAGTTTGAAGTTCAAATTTTAAATCTATTTTTTAATTAGTCCAATTTTAAAGGTTTTATTAAATTGATACAACTAATACGTAAGATTAATATTATTGAATAGACATATTTTAAACACATAAATGAATATACCCATATAATCTACATATACTTTCAACGGCGGTGATTAAAATGTCCAATCGGGGACAATTATCCATAGAGATGGTTATTTTAGTACTGGCAGTTTTAGTCTCTGGTTCTTACGTTGCATTAGATCTTTCAAAAGGTGCTTTTGAGACTACCACTGTTAACGATGTTCAGGAAAGTTCTTACTGCGGATTTACACCAGATTTTGGCGCTACATCAATTGATAAAGCACTGGTAAAGCTTACTACTGGTATAATTAATATCAACCCAAATGCTGCGGTAACCAATAATGAATTTAATGCGACATACACCAATACTACAGATAATACTGTAGTAACTTATTCACTGGACAATGTAAAACCAAACTTGATTAAAAACTATGCTGATGGTACAATTGTAAAAGTTCCATTAAATGAGACATGGACAAACTTCACTGCATCAAATATCATCCTTAGAATGAAATCAGACTACGTCTGCACAATTAATGGTGAAAATGTAAGCATGGAATCGAACTGTTTTGAAATCACTGCCCCTTTAGGTAGCGACTCTTTCGATTTCCAAATGTCTGCAGGAACTGGTGCCGGACAGTACTACTTACGATTAGTAGATCAGGAAGTAACCATTGAATTTTCACTTGAATAACTTAGAATTTTTCTTCTTTTTTAACGTTTTAATAATATAAATTTAAAATTCTATTTTGATAATCTTTAAATTAATGTATTTACATAAATTAAGATGTAAAAGCATGAAAATATTTTAACGATGATTTAAAAATGGGTATTTTGCCGGGGGGAGGGGATGCTAGATACCAATTATTATTTAATGCCTATTTCAGAGGTATTTAAAAAATTAGATACTGAAAAATCAGGACTTTCTAACGTAGAAGCTGAAAATCGGCTGAATACTTTTGGAAAAAATGAATTAAATGCAGAAATTAGGCTTCCAAAATGGTTAAAATTTTTATTTCAGTTTAAAGACGTTTTTGCAGCAGTTTTAATTTTTGCATCGGCAGTTTCTTTTTTAATTGGTAATTACCGTGATGGAACAATAATGGCATTAATTGTGATAATAAATGCAGTAATTGGGTATTATCAAGAAAATAAGGCTGAAAATATCATGGATTCTTTAAAAAAACTTATACAATCCCCTTCAAAAGTTTACCGTGACGGAGAATTAAAAGAAATTTCGCAAGGGTTGCTGGTTGTCGGAGATATTGTACATCTTGACGAAGGCGACAAAGTACCTGCTGACATCAGGCTTATTGAATCTTATAATTTAAGTACAAATGATTTTTCACTTACTGGTGAATCAATGCCCCAGGAAAAAGATACTGAGGCGCTTGATTCTGAAGTAGGGGTTGCAGATCGTACAAATATGGTTTACTTGGGTACAAATATTGCTACAGGAAATGCTAAAGGAGTTGTTGTGGCAACAGGGATGGCTACTGAACTTGGAAGAATTGCAAACCTCACGCGGGAAGAAAAACTTGCAAAATCACCGTTACAGGTAGAACTCAGCAATATTGCAAACAAAATTACCATTTTTGCAGTAGTTATTGCATCAATACTTTTTTTAATAAGTTTAAATCAAGGTTTGGGGTTAAAATTTGGTTTAATTTACGGACTTGGAATTGCAGTTGCGATAGTTCCGCAGGCCCTTCCCATGCAGATAACGGTGGCTCTTGCAAACGGAGTTTCTAAACTTGCAAAGAAAAATGCAGTAATAAAAAAACTCTCAGCAGTTGAAACACTCGGTTCGACAAACGTAATTACAACTGATAAAACCGGAACATTAACCAAAAATGAAATAACTGTTAGAAGCATCTGGTTTGATGGAAAAGAGTATGAAATAACAGGTGTCGGATATGAACCAAAAGGTACGATTCTTGATGCATCGAAAAATGAGTTGGACGAATCAGGTTTTTCAAATATCGAATTAATATTCAATACGGCTACAATGGCTTCAAATGCAAAAATTCACGAGCCTGACGAAAATCACTATGGATGGTACCCAATTGGAGACCCGACCGAAGCTGCTCTGATAACGGCGGCTAGAAAATTAAATATAATGTCGCTAAATGAAGATGAAAAATATCCTAAAATTCAGGAGTTTAGTTTTGATTCTGTTCGAAAAAGAATGAGTTCTATTAGGCTTTTTAATGATAAAAAGATGTTAATGATGAAAGGAGCACTTGATAGTGTTCTTTCAGTTAGTAAATATATTTATAAGGATGGAAAAGTTGTTGAATTAAAAAAAGAAGATATTGAAATGTTAAACGAATTAAATATCCAGTATTCAAAAAAAGCAATGAGGGTTCTTGCATTCGCATATCGGGAATTGGAAAACAATGGGGGAGAATATTCTGTTGAAAACACTGAAAAAGACATGGTTTTTTTAGGTTTAATGGCAATGAGTGATCCTCCAAAAGAGGGTGTGAAAGATGCAATAAAAAAAGCACACGAAGCACATATAAAAACATATATTATGACCGGAGATCACGCTATAACTGCACAGGCTGTTGGAAAACAGATTTTTTTAGCAGACGGCGGGAGGGAAGTAAAAGTTATAACTGGAAAAGAACTCGATTCAATGCCTGATGATGAGTTAAAACAAAACATGGCTGAAAATGATGCACTGATATTTTCGAGAACTTCGCCTGAAAACAAACTTAGGATCGTAAAAACACTAAAAGAACAGGGTCAAATTGTTGCAGTAACTGGCGATGGGGTAAATGATGCTCCAGCTCTTAAAAGTTCCCATATTGGGGTTGCAATGGGAAAAATTGGTACGGACGTATCAAAAGAAGCATCTGAACTTATTTTACTCGATGACAGTTTTACAACGTTAGTTTATGCAATTCGGGAAGGGCGTACAATCTATAATAATCTTACAAAAACGATTATTGCATCTCTTACAAGTAATGGGGGAGAATTGACAATAGTTTTAATTGGTTTACTTGCTGTTGCATATATGGGCTGGCCAATGCCCATATTAACGATTCAGATACTTGCAATCGACCTTCTTGCAGAAATTTTACCGTTAACTGCATTAACTTTCGATCCTGCATCAAGAGATATAATGAATGCACCACCTCGGAGAAAAGAAGAACACGTTTTAAATAAATATGCAATCTCAGAAATCTTGTTTTTTGGATTTTTAATGGGTTTTTTAGCATTTTTAAACTTTGGACTATTTATTTTTAGAAATGACCTTGAATTGACGCAAATTGCCGGAGTATACCCTCTTGCAACTACGATAAGCTATTCTACAATTGCATTCTGCCAGTTTATGAATATTCTTTCACGAAGATACTCTTACGAAACCTTATTTAGCAGAACACTCTTTACAAACATGAATATGATTTATTCGATACTAATTTCCATAGTATTTACGCTTACCGCGATATACGTTTCGCCGATAAACAAAATGATTGGTTTTGCACCGATGGGGCTTGTCGACTGGGCTTACGTGTTGTTGGCATCATTTGTATTTTTGGGAGCGCATGAACTTTTGAAAGTATATAAAAGACATAAAAAATCCGGCAAACATGCAACAGTTTTAACTGAAATTTCTACATAAGGTGGTAGTATGAGAAAAATTGGAAGCAGATATTCAAAAAAAGCAGGACTGCCTCCTGGAGATTTGGTATATACTGGTGAAATGGAGTTAAAAGAGACTGAAATAATATTTATTAGTTATAATGCCGATAATTTTTTAAAAAAGCAGGTAAAAAGTCTCGATGAAATAATTATTGATGATTTATGTGTAAATTGGATCATATTTTCGGGGATTCCAACTGCTGAAGAAATGAGGTTGATTGGTGAAAGATATGAACTTCACAAATTAACTCTTGAAGATATATTGAATACCAGTCAGAGAACTAAATTTGAGGTCTACGAGAAATATAAGTATCTCGTAACAAGGATAATCCACCAGAAAGTTGATACAGTACATCTTGAATCAGAACAGCTCAGTATAATTTTAAAAAACAATGTTTTAATCACTTTTTTTGAACACGACATAACTATCCTTGAGAGTTTGATTAATCGAATATCAAACAAAAGCGGGTCTATCCGTGAAAAAAAACTGGATTATTTATTTTATGCAGTGCTTGATTCAATAATTGACCATTATTTTGCAATAATTTCACCGATTGAAGATGAAATTGAGAGATATGATTCAAAATTGTTTTCAGATATCGAAAATGAAGAAATTATCCATGTAAAGCAGATAAGACAAATATTGGTAGCTTTAAGAAAAAATATCGGACCATTTAAAGAAATATTTCATAAATTCAGCAGAGATGAGTATGAATTTATTGAAAAAAGCAATTTAATATACATTCACGACCTATATGACCACACGGTTCACTTAATCGAAACAATCGATATTTTAAAGGATAATACGTCAAACATTGCAGAAATACACCTTTCCGTGATGAGCAACAACATGAACGAGATTATGAAAGTACTTACAATAATTTCCACAATATTTATCCCGCTTTCATTCGTTGCAGGGCTTTATGGAATGAATTTTGAAAATATGCCTGAATTAAAGTGGTCTTTTGGATATTTTTATGTTCTTATTGTAATGGGGCTTGTATTAACTTCAATGGTTATGTTTTTCAGGCGAAAAAGGTGGATTTAATCATTGAAAAATATTAAACTCCGTTTTTTCAGTTTTTTGTTAAGTTTTGATATGAAAATATCCAAAAAAATCAATTAATAATTAATATATATTGATTAAATCAAAAATAATTGATTGTCCCAAATTTAGGGATACTTTCATCAATTGCTCGAATAATCGGAAGGGTAATTTAAGAAATAGGGGTTCATATTTGAATTAACTGGATATTTATCCAGAATTTCTTTTTTTCAAACGTTTAAATCATATTATTTCAACGCGATAATGCTTTTTTATTTTAACAATTTACAATATGCATAAATAACAGTCTTTGCATATTCAAACCGGAAAAGATTTGATATCGCTTGAATATATCAAATCGGGATAACGTTTTATTTTCGGAAAAATTATCAAAAAATATTTCATCAATTATTCATTTGAGAGGTTAATTATGAAAAAATTAATGCTTGGAAATGAAGCAGTAGCAAGAGGCGCTTACGAAGCAGGAGTTCTTGTGGCAACTGCATATCCTGGAACACCGAGTACTGAAATAACAGAGCATATTGTAAAATATCCTGAAATTAACTCGGAATGGTCAGTAAATGAAAAAGTTGCTCTTGAAGTGGCTATTGGTTCAGCAATTGCAGGTGCTAGAACCGTAGTGTCAATGAAACACGTAGGTTTAAACGTTGCAGCAGACCCATTAATGACTGTTGCGTATACTGGAATTAATGCAGGACTTTTGATAATTGTTGCAGATGATCCAAGTATGCACAGTTCTCAAAATGAGCAGGATACAAGGTATTATGGAATGTTTGCAAAGATACCTGTTTTGGAACCTTCAGACAGCCAGGAATGTAAGGATTTTGTAAAATTGGGTCTTGAAATCAGTGAAAAATTTGATACGCCGGTAATATTGAGGCTCAGTACCCGAGTATCCCACTCCCAAAGTTTGGTTGAATTGGAAGAAAAAGAAAAAATTGAATTAAAACTATACGACTACAACCCTTCAAAATACGTATCCGCACCTGCGAATGCTAAAAAAAGGAGAATTTTCATTGAAGAAAGATTAAATGAGCTTTCCAATTTCGCAGATTCATCTGATATAAACAAAATTGAATATACGAATAAAAAAATTGGAATTATTACAAGTGGGGTTGCTTACAATTACGCAAAAGAAGCAGTTTCTGATGCATCTTTTTTGAAATTTGGAATGAGCTATCCACTTCCTGAAGAAAAAATTAAAGAATTCGTTCAAAATTGCGATAAAGTTTACGTATTTGAAGAATTGGAACCTATTTTTGAACAAAAAATTCGATCAATAGGATTAAACGTAATTGGAAAAGAAATTTTCCCAGTAGTTGGTGAATTGAGCAGTGAAATAATTAGAAATGCGCTTTTAAACGAATCAAAAATTGTTATTGAAAAAATTGAAGGATTGCCTCAAAGACCACCTGTTTTGTGTCCAGGATGCCACCACAGGGGTCCATTTTACGTTCTTAAAAAATTAAAACTCCATGTTGCAGGAGATATTGGTTGCTACACCCTTGGAGGGTTTGAACCATTAAATGCAATCGATACTACAATCTGCATGGGTGCAAGTATTGGAATGGCACACGGATTTGAAATGGCAAGGGGAAAAGATTTTGCTAAAAAGTCCGTTGCAGTTATCGGGGATTCTACGTTCTGGCATTCAGGCGTTACTGGATTAATCGATATTGTGTACAATAAAGGACACAGTACGGTTATAATTTTAGATAATTCAATTACTGCAATGACGGGACATCAGGAAAACCCTTCAACCGGAAAAACACTCTCTGGGGAAAGTACCAATCAGATTGATTTTGAAGCACTTGGAAGATCAATTGGAATAAATAGAATTCGCGTAGTTGACGCGTACGATTTAAAAGCACTCGAAGAAACGATAAAAGAAGAAGTAAATGCTGAAGAACCTTCTTTAATTATCACAAAAAGGCCATGTGTATTGATAAAAGGGGTTAAATTTGATTTTAAAGATTATAAAATAGATCCTGAACTCTGCACAGGTTGTAAACTATGTTTAAAAGCAGGGTGTCCTGCAATTTCATTTGATGGAAAAGTTGCAAAAATAAATGATTCTTTGTGTGTTGGATGCGGGCTTTGCAAAGACTTGTGTAAATTTTCAGCAATAGTTGAGGTGGTAAAATAATGAATATCGTCATCGCAGCAGTTGGTGGACAGGGTGCAGTTTTAGCTTCTAAAATATTAGGAACACTTGCACAAAATCTCGGAAAAGACGTTAAAGTTTCAGAAGTTCATGGAATGTCTCAAAGAGGCGGTAGCGTCGTTGCATACGTTAAATTTGGTGAAAAAGTTTATTCCCCAGTAGTTGAAAAAGGAACTGCAGATATTGTTTTGGCTTTTGAAATGCTCGAAGGTGCAAGATATGTGGATTACTTAAAAGAAAATGGAAAATTGGTAGTAAACACTCAAAAAATAGATCCAATGCCCGTAATCACTGGAAATATGAAATATCCTTCTGATTTAAGTGAAAAATTTGAAGAATTAAACATTGGGTATATTCCAGTAGATGCACTATCAATTGCAAAAAAAGCAGGAACACTAAAAGCAGTAAACGTTGCTTTAATCGGAGTTCTCGCAAAAAACAGCAACATTAAAAAAGAAGAATGGATAAAAGCTATAAAAGACACAGTTCCTGAAAAATTTCTGGAATTGAACTTGAAAGCTTTTGAAATGGGTTACAATTTAGAATAGAAGGGATATCATGATATGGAATGAAACTATTGAATGCATGGATCGAGAAGAGATGAGGGAACTTCAAAGTAAAAGGCTTTCTGATACAGTTAGTCGTGTTTACCACAATGTTCCATTTTACAGGAAAAAAATGCAAAGTATGGGCGTTTATCCAGAAGATATTGAAAGTATCGATGACCTTTCAAAACTCCCATTTACAACAAAACAGGATTTACGAGACAATTATCCATTTGGAATATTTTCAGTGCCCATGGGCGAAATTGTAAGGGTTCACGCATCTTCTGGAACGACTGGAAAGCCAACTGTTGTAGGATACACGAGAAGAGATATTGCAATGTGGTCTGAAATAGTTGCAAGAGCATTAAGCTGTGCTGGAGCTTCAAGAGATGATTTCATCCAGATTGCTTATGGATATGGTCTTTTTACCGGCGGTCTTGGACTGCATTATGGTGGTGAAAAATTAGGTGCAACAGTAATTCCAATTTCGGGCGGAAATACTCAAAAACAGCTTCAATTAATGGCTGATTTTAAAACAACTGTTCTTGCATGTACGCCTTCATATGCCCTTTATTTAGCAGAAACACTCGAAGATGCTGGAATGACTGCTGACGATATTAATTTAAGGGTTGGAATTTTTGGTGCAGAACCTTGGACTCCAAGCATGAGAAAAGAAATTGAAAATAAACTTGGAATAAAAGCAATGGATATATACGGGCTTAGTGAAGTAATGGGTCCAGGTGTAGCGTGCGACTGTGAATATCAGGACGGATTGCACATAAATGAAGATCATTTCGTTCCAGAAATTATTGATCCAGTTACATTAAAACCACTTCCTGCAGGAAGTGAAGGGGAACTTGTATTTACAACGATCACAAAAGAAGGAATGCCTCTTTTAAGATACAGGACAAGAGATTTAACCTCCTTAAATTACGAAAAATGTAAATGCGGAAGAACCCTTGTTAGAATGAACAAGTGCACTGGAAGAAGCGACGACATGTTAATTATAAGGGGGGTTAACGTATTCCCATCACAAATAGAAAGTGTCCTTTTAGAAATGAGTGAAACAAAGCCTCACTATTTATTAATAGTGGATAGAATAAATAATTTAGATGTTCTTGAAGTTTGGGTTGAAATCGAAGACCAGTTCTTCTCAGACAAAATCAGTATGTTTGAACAGTTAAGTAAAAAAATCAAACATAAAATCGAAAGTACTCTTGGAATAAGTGTTAAAATTAAACTTGTAGAGCCAAAAACTATTGAAAGAAGTGAAGGAAAATCCAAAAGGGTAATTGATAAAAGAAAACTATAATGGAGGGGCCAATATGATTATCAAACAATTATCAGTATTTTTAGAAAATAAATCCGGAAGACTAAATGAGGTAACTGAAATACTCGAAAAAGCAGGAATAAATATTTCTGCACTGAGTGTTGCAGACACATCAGATTACGGAATATTAAGAATGGTTGTTTCAAATCCGGATCTTGCATTAAAAATTTTAAAAGAAAATAGGTTTTCAGTAAGTTTAACGGATGTTTTATGTATATGTATCCCAAATAAGATTGGATCTCTTTCAAAAACTATTAATATACTCTCAAAAGAAAATATCAGCATTGATTATGTATATGCATTTTCAATGAATGACAAAGCTTTAGCAGTTTTAAGAACTGAAGATATTCAAAAAGGAATTGATGTATTAAAAGAGCACGATACTGAAGTTTTAGATGCAGATGATATATACGGCATCTAACTTTATTTAATTTTATTTTATGGTATTTTTAAAGTTTATTTCTTTTTCTTCTTTTAAAAAATGGTTTATATTAAACATGTCAATTTCAAGATGGGTTTTACCCGTTACAAGTATGTAATTGTCGTGTAAAACATATTTTAAACAATTTCCAAACATTTCTATGATTGATTTTATTAATTTTAGATGGTTTCGAATCTGGTATGTTGCACTAAACTTTAGGATAATCATGTCATGTTTTTCAAAGATTTTACATTCATCATGATGTTCCATGACTTTTTTTATGACGTTTAAACAGTGTGTTTTTTCATGTTTTATTCTTTCATTATCGTCACATAGGAAATAGTAAGGGTTGGTCAAAAAATAAATTGTGCTGTTTTTTGGGCCTTTTACTTTTCCGATTAGTTTTTTTTGAATCAACGAATTCATAGATTTTGAAATGCTTCTTATACTTTCCTCCTTTGAAATGCCGGATAATTCCTTAAGTTGTTCTGTAGAAAGTATTCCATCGTTATTGTAAAATTCGTAAAGTATGTCGTCTTGGGATACCATGTTTTTCAGTTCCTAATTTAATTTATAGAGTATGGATTTCTTTCATTAAATACTTTTTCAAGAGTTTTGGATAAAACAGGACTTAAAAATATTAAATCGATCTTTGTTCAAAATTTCAGATTCTATGATGTTTTTTAAACTATAAATCACTTTTTAATAATGTAATAATGTTTTTTGAAAATGGCCTGAAAAACAGTGTTATCCCTGTTTTAAAAAATATTAAACACATAAATTACCACAAATGTGTAAAAATGGTTTTAATTACAAGTAATTCTTTAAATAATATTCTTATTTTAAAAAAAGCTATTTATTTCCTTTTACCGATATATTTAAATGTAATGCTAACCATATATTATTCTACTTCGTTGGAGGGGATTTTTGATGAGGGGCAATTTTGAGATACCTGAAGAATTAGAGGATATCGAGCAAGTAATAAAACCTGGTGCAGAGGTCATAAATGTTTCTCGTTATGCGAAAAGAAGGGGTTTTAGTGAGCCTGTTTACATAACTCGAAACGTATATGATGCGATATACCCTGATAAAGATGATACTGTTACTTATTTTAAAAGATTATACTCAATATTAAGGAACATGCGGGCAGAGGTTACTGAACAAAGGCGGCCATTTATAACATTCACGCACGACATGTCAAAAAAGTCTAAAACTGAATTTATGGCTGTTCGATACCAAGAAAATGGCGACAAAGCCTGGTATTTATTAATTCCCAAATAACTTTTTTTAATAGTAATTATTTATCTATCGGTGAAATAATGGCTAACGTAGAAAGGATAAGCCTTTCTTTTCCAAAATTTTTACTTTCTGAACTGGATTCCATTGTAGAATCTAAAAATTATTCCAGCAGGAGCGAACTCATTCGTGACGCTGTAAGAAAATATGTAATCGAAAATAATGCGTTAACCCCTGGAAAAACTGTAAATGGAATGATCACAGTTGTTTACAGCCCATCAAAAGATACGATGGAAGAAATGAGCCATATTTATTTTGAGTACGAGACAATAATAAAATCAATGAACCAGTCTTACGTAAAAACGACATGCGAAAAGAACAAAAAACTCGAAATTTTTGTAATCGAAGGTGAATCTGACATAGTTTCTGAATTTTATCAGAAAATACAAAATATAAATGGGAAAATCTACGATAACATTATTATTTTTTAACAAATACTTTTTTATGTCTAATATTACTAAATTATTTAATAGTAATAATAATTATATCACAAACCATTTAAAAACGGTCAAAAATTTATTTATATCCTAAATAATACAATACTATTCGTTAACTAATTCCAAAACCCTATAAAAATGTATTAAACTAACTTTAAACTACAAAAATTCCTTTAAAATCGATTAATCATGATATTAATATAATTGATTTTAGGGTGAAGTTTAAAATTTTAAAAGGTGTGTTTTATGGAAAGACCAACAAAAATGTATTGTAATCAATGTCAGGAAACAGTTAAAGGAACAGGTTGTGTCAAAGTTGGAGTTTGCGGGAAAAAGGACAATGTGGCCAATCTTCAAGACCTTTTAATTTATACTTTAAAAGGTATTTCTCATGTTTCAGAAAAAACAGGAGCAAATACTGAAGTTATAGATAGATATATTGTAGATTCGCTCTTCGCATCAGTTACAAATACTAACTTTGATGACAAATACTTAATTGAAAAAGTTAAAGAAGGTTTGAAGTTAAGGGATAGTTTAAAAGCAAATTGTGGCGGAAATTGCGGACAATTACCAGATTTTGCAACTTGGAATGCAAAAACAGATTTAGAAATTTTAGAAAAATCAAATTCAAAAGAAGTTTCACTACAGGCAACTGAAAATGAAGATATACGGGCTTTAAGAGTTACTACACTTTACGGATTAAAAGGAATTGCTGCATACCTTCACCATGCAATGGTTCTTGGTGAAAACAGTGGTGAAATTCACAAATTTATCAAAAAAGCGCTGATTGATATTTCTGATGATTCAAAATCAGCCGATGAATTAACTGCGCTGGTTCTTGAAACTGGAAAATATGCTGTAGATACGATGGCGCTTTTGGATAAAGCAAATACTGGAAAATATGGAAATCCTGAAATAACCGAAGTTGATATCGGAGTTAGGGAAAATCCTGGTATTTTAATAAGCGGTCACGATTTAAAAGACATGGAAGACCTTTTAGAACAGACAAAAGGAACTGGAATTGATGTATATACTCACAGTGAAATGCTTCCAGCACATTACTATCCTGAATTTAAAAAATACGAACATTTTGCAGGAAATTACGGCGGTTCATGGTACAAACAAAAAACAGAGTTTGAATCATTTAATGGACCAATTTTAATGACTACAAACTGCATTGTGCCCCCTGCAGACAGTTATGCCGATAGAATTTATACAACTGGCGTTGTTGGATACCCTGGAATTAAATATATTCCAACAGTTAACGGCAAAAAAGACTTTTCAGAAGTAATTGAACAGGCTAAAAAATGTCCATCACCAGTAGAACTTGAAACTGGAAAAATAGTCGGTGGTTTTGCACATAATCAGGTATTGGCGCTTGCTGACAAGGTGGTTGACGCAGTAAAATCTGGCGCAATAAAAAAATTCTTTGTAATGGCAGGATGCGACGGACGAAATAGCGATAGGGAATATTACACGGAATTTGCAAAAAATCTTCCAAAAGACACAGTTATTTTAACAGCAGGTTGTGCAAAATACCGGTACAATAAATTAAATCTCGGGGATATTGGGGGAATTCCAAGAGTTATCGATGCAGGGCAGTGCAATGACTGTTATTCACTAGCAGTAATTGCTTTAAAATTAAAAGAAGTGTTTGAACTCGACGATATAAACAAGCTTCCAATTGCATTTAATATTGCGTGGTACGAGCAAAAAGCAGTGGCTGTTTTACTTGCACTCCTTTATCTTGGAATTAAAAATATCCATGTAGGTCCAACACTTCCCGAATTCCTTTCGCCAAACGTTGCAAAAGTATTAATTGATAAATTTGAACTTGGCAGAATAAGCAACGTGGAATCTGATATGAAGATGTTTTTAGGGGAATAATCTCCTAAACTCCATATTAACTTTTAATTTTTAAAAATTACTTAAAAAAATTTAAATTAATTTTAGAAGTTTGAAAATAGTATTTACATGTTGGTGATTTCAATGGCAAAATTCAAAATTGAAATTGACAGTGAAACATGTCTTGGATATAAAGAGTGCGGACTCTGTGTTTCAGCCTGTGAAGAAAGTATAATAATTCCTGATGAAAAAACGGGAAAAGTAAAAGTTGATAAAACCCGTGAAATCAATTGTGATGGTCTTGGGGCCTGCCTTGATGTCTGCCCAGTTGGGGCATTAAAAATTACTTCTGACTCTGGTTTTAGTTGTGGTGGCCACAGTGGAAAACCCTGTCCCGGTTCAGCTGTAAAAAGCTTCAATAGGTCTGAACAAAGATCAGAAATGCTTCAAAATAAAGAAACAGAATCAGAACTTTTAAACTGGCCAGTTCAACTTCAACTTCAACTTCAACTTCAACTTCTAAATCCAAATGCATCTTACTTTAAAAACGCTGATTTGATAATTGCGGCGGATTGCGTTCCTTTTGCGTATCCTGATTTTCACAATAATCTCTTGAAAGGAAAAGTTCTTGCAATAGCCTGTCCAAAGCTAGACGATACAAAAGATTACATGCTAAAAATAAGGCAAATTGTTGAACAAAACGATATTAAAAATGTAACAGTTGCGATAATGACAGTTCCGTGTTGCAGTGGACTTTATTCATTAGTAAGCCGTGCACTGAATGGTTTAGATGTAAATATTACTAAAAAAGTTATTTCACTCGATGGTAAATTAATGGATTAATTTAATATCAAACATTAAAATCTGATTTTGAGGGTTTAAAATGCAGATATCAAAAATACGGCCTTTTATTCAGGTATTATTTTTTATTATCTTTTTGTGGACCTTTATAAGCGGTCAAACTCAGTTTTGGATGGTTTTTGTATTTTTATCGATAATATTGGCAGGAATATTTGGAAGGTATTACTGCGGATTCGTATGCCCCATAAATACGATTATTCATCCCATACAAGTTTTAAAAGATAAAACTGGCTTTTCCAGTAAAAATATTCCAAATTTACTAAAATCTGAAAAACCAAGACTTTTAATAATGTTATTATTTATGGTGGGGCTTGGAATTACCGTAAATGCAATGATAAATGGCTCAAGATTTCCACTACCCATTATAATAATCTCAATTGGTGTTTTGACTACATTACTGTCAAATGAAAACTCATGGCACCGTTATTTATGTCCTTGGGGATTTTTATTAAGCATTACTGGGTATTTTTCAAAGTATGGCTTAAATGTAACTGAAAAATGTATTTCATGTAAGATCTGTGAAAATGTATGTCCTGCCGAAGCTGTTAAAGTTGAAAACAAGCAAAATGCAGAGATATTCAAAAAACACTGCCTCTTGTGTTTAAATTGTGAATTAAAATGCCCAACAAATGCAATAACTTACAAAAAGTTATGATTTTTCAAGGTGATAAAATGATTGAAAAAGTTCAAAATTTCAATAAATCCGATAAAAAATTGGTTGAAATGCTTGTAAATACCGATGATATCCAGATAAGACACATAATGCTTCCAAAAGGAGAATTCATGCCAAAACATATCTCAAATTCAAATGTAAATTTAGTAATTGTTGGTGGGGAAATGGAAATTACTCTTGAAGATCAAAATCCGGCAAATTACAAAAAAGGAACGATTTTAAGCATACCATTCAATACAAAAATGTTAATCAAAAATGAAAATTCAGAAACGCTTGAATTTTTTGTTTTAAAAGCACCTCATCCAAAAAAATTAGGGGCTCCTGAAGAAGCAATTAAATGTTAATTTTTACTTTTTTATACCTTTTCAAAAGGTATTAATATTTAGATGAAAATAGATATATTGACGATTAATCCCATTTCATATGTTAATCCAGGTTTCCCAATTTTAACCACATGATTATTTTTATTTAAGGGGGATATTTTGGATAGATATGATCATGAACTTCATTATTACATCTATTTACTTAAAAATTGTGGTAATTTCGAAGAATGCGTTAAAAATAACGTTGAAATGGTTTCAAAAATTCCAGAAATACTCGAAGTAGTTTCTCAGGAAATTTCAGTTGCAGAACACATGCTTGGGTTATACTGCAACAAACATTCTACTTTTGAAATTCATAAAAACAGCAAATATGCTCTTGATTATTTTAATTATCTACAAGAGAATTTTTTGTACAGTATATACTGCAAAAAATGTTTAGATATGAATATATCGGACTTAAAAAATTGTTATTATTGTGAATTAAATGTGGAAAAAGCTCCAAATTATCGGCATGAATTATTTGGGGAATACATTCACAATGAAATTAACGTCTATTTTGAAGTATTGAATAATTTAAAAAATGCAGTGTATTAAAAAATAACTTACACTTTTTGTTTGTGCATGAAATAAACTCCAAGGGATATTGCAAATATTGATATTGCCATATATATCATATCTAACGATGTTTCAAAGTGCATTGAGAGAACTCTCTGGAAGAAACTGACTACTAAAACCATTATTATAACTTTAATGATTTTGCTTTTTAGTTCATCGAGCGTATAAATTTCTAAAATATTTGAAACTTCGCCATCTGCCCGCGCGATATCTATTTTTGAGATGAAAAGCTCGTATATCCCAAAACTAAATATTAAAAGTACAACTCCTATTAAATAAAGGTCTACTGCACCAATAACGCCAATTAGTATCTGGTTGTGTTGGTCGCTGTTCATAGGGTCTGAAAAATAACTAATAATCGTATGAAATATTTCAGCAGATCCTGCTAAAAATAACATAATTGATCCAAGGGTTCCAAAAATAACTGCCAAAACCACGATAAATCTGGAATTCCATAGGGCAAGTTCAAAAAAATGTTCAAAAAACCCCTGTTCACTAATATCTTTAATCCCATATTTTTTCTTAAATTTGTCTGTTTTTCCCATAACTAACCTCGTATAACAAAATATACCTTAATATAAAAAGAAATATCCAAAAATTAGGCTCATCACCAATTAATTATGTTAATTATCTAAAATCCCTCATTTATTAATTTTTTCTTTCATTAACTAATATATAAAAATTGTAAATATTGGCGGAATATCTAATCCAGTGAATTTATAGTCTTTTAAGTGCATTTTTTCCATAAATTTGGATTAGAACTAACATATCCTGTATTCAATGGTTTTTAGAATTAAGTTGTATATTAAACCATATAATTATATATTAGTTTTTTTAAATTGCATTGTTATATATTAATTATTGGATCGAATTATTAAAATCAAAAGGGGTTATTATGGGATTAGATGTCAATTTAAAGAGTTATTTTAAAAAAGATATATCCTATGTTCTGTTCAATGCTTTATTGGTAATTTTTGGCATTTCTGTAATTTTAAGGTTATTTTATGGCCCCTTTTGTGGGATAATCCCCTACTGGATAGAATTGGTTCCAAAATTAGAGTTATATCTTGGAGGTATATCGGTATTATTGATTTTAGGAGTATTGACTACCGAGTATGTTTTAAAATAATATTTTTGATTTAATAATTTAAAATAAAAAAATAAGTTATTTAATTTTTTTCTTCAGTTTTGCAATTGTATCTCTTATTTTTATTGCTTTTTCAAATTCGAGCGCTTCTGCGGCTTCATACATCTCAGTTTCAAGTTCAATAATGACGTTTGGAATATCTGCTACAGGGATATGTTTTACATCAGAAATATCGACTACTTTTTCTCTTATTGGTTTTACAATAGTTTTAGGCATGATATTGTGTTTTTCATTGTATTCTTTTTGAAGTTTTCTTCTTCGTTCTGTTTCGAAAACTGCTTTTTTAATTGAGTCGGTCATTTTGTCAGCATAAAGTACAACTTTTGAGTTTGCATTTCTTGCAGCACGACCAATTGTTTGAATCAAGCTTTTATCGTTTCTCAAAAACCCTTCCTTGTCAGCATCGAGTATTCCAACGAACCCGACTTCTGGAATGTCTAACCCTTCCCTCAATAAATTTATTCCAACGAGGCAGTCAAATTTTCCAAGCCTTAAATTTCGAATAATTTCAGTCCTTTCAATTGTATCTATGTCAGAATGCAGATATCTTGCTTTAACATTTCGTTTTGCAAGATATTCTGTTAATTCCTCTGCAAGACGTTTTGTAAGGGTCGTAATTAATACCCGTTCCCCTTTTTCGACCATTTTTTCAGTTTCTTTTATGATATCTTCAACCTGATTTTCAATCGGCCTTATTTCAACTTCTGGATCAAGCAATCCTGTTGGTCTAATAATCTGTTCTACAACCTGATTTGAATTATCTAATTCGTATTCTCCAGGGGTAGCTGACACAAAAATTACATTATTCATGTATTTTTTAAATTCTTCAAATTTAAGTGGGCGGTTGTCATATGCACTTGGAAGTCTGAAACCGTAATCAATCAATGACTGTTTTCTTGAACGGTCTCCTTTATACATTCCGCGAATTTGCGGGATTGTCTGGTGGCTTTCATCAATTACAATCAAAAAATCTTCAGGGAAATAGTCTAAAAGGCAGTATGCAGGTTCTCCTTCTTTCCTATTTTCAAAATGCCTCGAATAATTTTCAATTCCCTTACAGCTTCCAGTTTCTTCAATCATTTCTATATCATACAGGGTTTTCTGCTTTAACCTGTGGGATTTTAGCATGTCTAAATTTACAAGCCATTCATCGAGTTCTTTTAAAATAGATTTAATCGCATTTTTCTTATCTTCTTCGGGAATTACGAAGTGTTTTGCAGGATACATGTAAAATGAATCTATTTCATGTTTTTTAGACATGTTTTTTAGATCCAATTCATAAATTCTGTCAATTTCATCCCCAAACATTTCAACTCTTAAAATATCATCTTGATATCCGGGAATAATATCTAAAGTATCGCCTTTTACCCTGAATCTTCCTGGAACTAATTCCATATCGTTTCTTTCGTATTGAATATCTACTAATTTTTCAATAATGTCGGATCTTTTGATTTTTTCTCCAACTTTAAGTTCAAAACCCATTTCTTTAAAAAGTTCAGGATTTCCAAGACCATATATGCAGGAAACCGATGCAACAATTATCACGTCCCTTCTCGAAAGAATTGCAGAAGTTGCACGAAGACGCATCTGCTCAATTTTCGGGTTGATCTGTGCATCCTTTTCAATATATTGATCTTTTTGTGGAATATATGATTCTGGCTGATAGTAATCATAGTACGAAACAAAATATTCTACTCGATTTTCAGGAAAGAATTCTTTAAACTCATTATAAAGTTGTGCCGCAAGTGTTTTATTGTGCGCAATTACCAGTGTTGGTTTTTGAACTTTTTCAATAACATTTGCAATAGTAAAAGTTTTTCCAGAACCTGTAACACCAAGCAGTGTCTGCTTACTTTTTTCTGGATTTTTTTCAAGGTCTTTAACCAGCCCTGCAATTGCTTCTGGCTGGGATCCTTTTGGTTTAAAATCTGCTTTTAACTTGAAATCGGGAGAACTCATTTTATCAATTCCTTTTTTTTAAGTAATCGATTGTAATTTATTGCGAATCTGTGTGCTTCATCACGAATTTCCTGAATAAATAGGGATGCTTTTTCATTTTTCTTTATTGGAAGGGGATTTTCAATTCCGGGAGTGTAAATTTCTTCTTCACGTTTTGCGATCGAAATTAGCGGAATTTTAAGTTTTAATTTTCGAAGTTCAGAAAATGCTGACGAAAGCTGGCCCTTTCCACCATCAATAATTATTAAATCAGGCAATTCCAAATTTTCTTCGATTAATTTACTGTATCTTCTAAATACTACCTCAGAAATGGATTTGAAGTCATCTATTCCAGAAACTGTTTTTATTTTAAATCTGCGGTAATTTTTTTTGTCAGGTTTTCCATTTCTAAACTGGACCATTGATCCAACAGTAAATGTTCCTGAAAGATGCGATATATCAAAGCATTCTATTACATTTGGACTTTTATCAAGCATTAATTTGTTTTTTAAACTTTGAACTTTTATTTCATTTCCATTAACATAAATTTCAAGATTTTTTATAGCAAGGTCTAAAAGTTGTTTTTTCTCTCCTTGTTTAGGGATTTTAAAAGCAACTTTTGAACCTTTCTTTTTTGACAGATACTCTAAAATTGCATCAGAATTGTATTCATTATTATCTTCTTCAAGATTTTTAGGCAGCTCTGAAAGTATAATTTCTGAAGGAACTTCATTTTCTGAATAATACTGGATTAAAAACTCTTCAAAGAAATTTTCTGTGTAATCAAATTCAAAGTATTTTCTATCAAAAAGCGTTCCTTTCAATACATTAAAAACCATTATATGGAGTTTTCCGCTTTTTTCAAGGACGCTGATTACATCTTCATTATATTTTACATCTCTTTTAACGTTTTGACGAGTCTTAAGTCTTTCAATTGCATTTATTTCTTCCCTAATCAATAAAGCTTCTTCAAACTGCAGATTTTTTGATTTATTATCCATTTCAATTTTGAGTTCATCAATTAATGAATCGATATGTCCTTTTAAAACATGTTCTGCCTTTTTTATCTGATTCAAATAATCTTTGGAGGTTATGTCACCACTACATGGCGCGGTGCAGTTTTTTATATGGTGCCTTAAACAGGGACGTTTGTGCATATTTTTACAAGATCTTATTTTGAAAGTCTTTTTTAAAACATCCAAAACATAATCTCTTTCCTTTGCAGAAGTAAATGGTCCATAAAATTTTCCTTTTTTTGATTTATTTCTCGATATTCCAATTCTTGGGAAATTTTCTTCGCTAATGTAGATATATGCATAATTTTTAGAGTCTTTTAAGTCTATATTGTATTTAGGACTGTATTTTTTGATTAAAGTATTTTCTAAAATCAAAGCTTCGACTTCATTATCTGTTACTATGAATTCCATCTCGTAAATTGATTTTACAAGTTTTTCGGTTTTAGGATCGTGATTTTTTTTGTTAAAGTAGCTACTAACTCTTTTTTTCAAGTTTTTTGCTTTCCCAACATAAATTACAGTTCCGGATTCGTTTTTATAAATATAGCAGCCCGGATTTTTCGGAATATCTGAAATATTTATCATATTATCTTTAATTTTTGGAAAGAATGTTTTTTAAGAATTTTCCAGTATGGCTTAATTTACATTTTGCAATTTCTTCGGGAGTCCCTGTTGCAATGATTTTACCGCCAAATTCCCCGCCTTCAGGTCCAAGGTCGATTATGTGGTCAGCACATTTTAT
Source organism: Methanococcus maripaludis (assembly GCF_002945325.1). Classification (NCBI taxonomy): domain Archaea; kingdom Methanobacteriati; phylum Methanobacteriota; class Methanococci; order Methanococcales; family Methanococcaceae; genus Methanococcus; species Methanococcus maripaludis. Next base: position 238,950 of record NZ_CP026606.1, on the reverse strand, counting down.
TACATCGAGGTTATGTTCGATTACAACTACAGTGTTTCCTTTTTCAACGAGGCTGTTTAAAACATCGATTAATTTTTTAACATCGTGGAAGTGAAGTCCTGTTGTCGGTTCATCGAGTAAATATATGGTGTTTCCCGTAGCTCTTTTGGATAATTCCCTTGTTAATTTAATTCTTTGAGCTTCTCCACCTGAAAGTGTTGTGGAACTCTGTCCTAATTTAATGTATCCAAGCCCAACATCGCACAGAGTTTTTAATTTATTTGAAATCTGCGGAATATTTTTAAAATGTTCTCTTGCCTCCTCAACACTCATGTTTAAAACATCGGAAATTGATTTTCCTTTATATTTTACTTCAAGAGTTTCGTGGTTGTATCTAGCACCCTTACACTCTTCACATTCCACAAAAACATCTGGCAAAAAGTTCATTTCTATTTTTATAACTCCATCGCCCTGACAGTTTTCACAGCGTCCTCCTTTCACGTTAAAAGAGAACCTTCCTGGACCATACCCTTTTATTTTTGCTTCTTTGGTTTCTGCAAAAACCTGCCTGATTTTATCAAATACTTTCGTGTAAGTTGCAGGGTTTGATCGAGGGGTTCTTCCAATCGGGCTCTGGTCAATTACGACAACTTTATCGATTTCTGAATTGATTTCAAGATTGCATTTTTCTTTAGTATTTTCGTAGAGCTGATCCTCAAAATCAAGTTCCTCAACACTCTCTTCAGATTTTATTTTTTCTTTCAATGCAGGATACAGGTTTTCATAAATTAAAGTGGATTTTCCACTTCCCGAAACTCCTGTAATCACGTTAAATACTCCTGTTGGAATTTCAACAGACACATTTTTTAAATTGTTCTGCCTGCAGTTTGAAAGTTTTAAAAATTTATCGCTTTTTCTTCTATTTTTTGGTATTTCGATTTTTAATTCGCCAGATAGGTATTTTCCAGTTAACGAATCCTTATTTTTTGAAATTTCTGTTGGCGTTCCAACTGCAACAACATCTCCACCATGAACTCCTGCACCTGGCCCCATATCTACGACATAATCTGCATTTAAAATTGTATCTTCGTCATGTTCAACAACAACCAATGTATTATCTAAATTTCTTAATTTATGGAGCGTTTCAATTAATTTTTGGTTGTCTCTTTGGTGAAGGCCAATTGATGGTTCATCGAGTACATATAAAACACCAGTTAAGTTTGAACCAATCTGGGTTGCAAGTCTTATTCTCTGAGCTTCTCCACCTGAAAGTGTTCCAGAACGCCTTGAAAGGGTTAAATATCCCAAACCAACGTCATTTAAGAATTTTAATCTCGATTTTATTTCTTTTATAACTTGTTTTGCAATTTCGTACTCTTTATCCGTTAATTTTAAATTATTAAAGAATTCTTCTGCTTTTGAAATTGAAAGATCCGTTAAATCGATAATAGACTTATCTTCTATTTTTACGGCAAGTGCTTTATCTTTTAAACGTTTTCCACCACATTTTGGACACAAACTGACTTTCATGAACTTTTCAAGTTCTTTTCTTCTGTATTCTGATTTAGTTTCATTGTAGAGTCTAATGGATTGCGGGATAAGCCCTTCCCATGGTTTATTCTGGCTCCATTCGGTATCTCCACTGCCATTTGATACTTTAAAATGAATTTTTTCAGGACTTCCATACATCAAAATGTCTAACTGTTCTTTTGAAAGGTCTTTTATCGGTGTTAAAACCGTAAATCCAAAATGATTTGCAACTGCCGCCAGATGTTGTGACCTGTATCCATCAAGGAAGTTTCTATAAAGTGCAACTGCACCGTCAGCAATGCATTTGTTTTTATCTGGAATTATCAAGTCCGCATCAAACTCCATTTTTATTCCAAGTCCGCTACAGTATTCACATGCACCAAATGGGCTGTTAAATGAAAACATTCTTGGCTGAAGCTCTTCAAACGAAATACCACATATTGGGCAGGCTAAATTTGAAGAATAAATTTTTTCAAATTCTTCATTATTTTTAGTGCCAGTTACAATTAAAAGTCCGCCTGAACGTTCAAGTGCTCTTTCACAGGCTTCAACAAGCCTTGAATGGTCATCTTTTGGAGTTAATCTATCGATAACAATTTCAATATCATGTTTTTTGTACCTTTCAAGTGTTATTTCGTCATCAGTTCTGTAAATTTCGCCATTTACACGAATTCTTGCGAAACCTTCGGAATTTAAGTCTTTAAAGAGTTTTTGGTAGGTTCCCTTTTTCTGCCTCACAATGGGGGACAATATCGTCACAGTTTCAGAAAATTCTTCTTCGATTTTTTCAGCTATTTTTTCAGGACTCTGTGATTCTATTCTAATATTGTGTTCGGGACAGTATGGAATTCCAATTCTTGCGTAAAGCAGTCTTAAGTAGTCATAAATTTCAGTAACCGTTCCAACGGTACTTCTTGGGTTTTTACTTGTTGTTTTCTGCTGTATTGCAATTGCAGGGGATAATCCTTCAATACTATCAACATCAGGTTTATTCATAAGCCCTAAAAACTGTCTTGCATATGCTGAAAGTGATTCAACATACCTTCTCTGACCTTCGGCATATATCGTATCAAATGCTATTGTGGACTTTCCAGAGCCGGAAACTCCAGTTACAACTATTAAATTATTTCTTGGAAGTGTTAGCGAGATATTTTTTAAATTATGTTCTCTTGCGCCTTTTATGATGATATCTTTCATAACTATCATTTGGAATAATTTGGATTAAAATTTTTATAAAAATATACGTGACGATGTATAAAATAAAAACGGTACGAATATCGGATAATTTGGGGATATATATTACAGAATTGATCCGACTTTGAATTATTTATTGATTAAAATTAGTCCCAATACGCAAAATAAAATTCCTAAAACTTTTAAAATACTGATATTTTCTTTAAATAAAAGTATTCCTACAGGTATTAATAAAACTGCAACTGCAACATATGCAGTAAGTGCCGCAACGCTTACATTCCAGCCTGCACGGTAAACAAGTAAAAATCCAAGTTCTAAAAATACAATGGAAATTCCAAGAACATAGCTTGCCCAGTTTAAATTTTTGACAGATTCTATGATATCGATTTTTCCATTCAGTATAATAATTGCAGCAACTGTCGAAATTATTGAAACGAGGTATGTAATCATTAGTGAAACATAAGGGTTTGCACCGCTTGAAATTGATTTTTGACAGATATGGTAGAGTATACTTGCTAAAACTACGATAATCATTGAGATATAATACATAAAATTCCCTTATTCAGTGTTAAAGTCAATTTCGCCGTTTTCAGACAGTAGTTTAATCTTTCCTTCAGCTTCGTTTAAAATTTTATAAAGTTTGTTACTCAATTTTATCCCTTCTTCGTAGTTTTTCATGGCTTCTTCAAGTGATAATTCATCATTTTCCATTGAATTTACGATATTTTCAAGTTTTTCAATTAATTCTTCATAATTGTCCATAAATATCACCAGTATCCTTTTTTATTCTTTCAAAGTAATATGTGCTTCAACAATTCCATCTTTTAACGTAATCTTTACATCATTTTCTAAATTTAGCGAAGATTTTGAACTTATAATTTTTTCATTTTCATCCTGTATAATGCTGTATCCTTTATTCAGTACATTTAACGGATTATATGCATTTAAAAGTGAATACGACTTTTCAAAGCGCTTTACTTCGTAAGAAATTTTATTTTTAATTTCATGATTCATTTGAGCCCGTATTTTATCAACATGCACTTTTTGTTTTTCAATTTTAGATTTCGGGCTGTTTTTTTCGATTTTTGAATAAAGAATGTCTAACTCGTAAGACCTGTTTGAAATTTCAGTCTTTACCTTGTGTTTTAACATTCTTTCAAGGTTATTAATCATCGATTTCAATTCGTATTCATTATATATGGCAAGTTCTGCAGCATTTGATGGTGTTGCAGCCCTTAAATCGCTTACAAAATCGGAAATCGTAAAATCTGTTTCATGCCCTATTCCTGTAATTACTGGTTTTTTCGATTCAAAAATTGTTCTTACAAGGGATTCGTTGTTGAAGCACCAAAGATCCTCCATCGATCCTCCACCACGAGCAATAATGATTAAATCGATTTTTTCAAGTTTATTTAGCTCTGAAATTCCGGCAATAACTGTTTTTGCAGCAGATTCGCCCTGAACCACTGCAGGATATATAATTATATTAACAGAACTGTTTCTATTTCTCGTAACTTTGATAATATCTCTAATGGCTGCCCCTGTTGGGGATGTAATGATTCCAATGTTTTTCAGGTATTTCGGGATTTTTTGTTTGTACTCTTCGTTAAATAATCCTTCACTTTCGAGTTTTTCTTTTAATTTTTTAAATTTTATAAATAAATCCCCAAGACCCTCTTTTTCCATTTCATTACAATAAAACTGGTATTTTCCAGTTTTTGTATACAAAGATACTTTTCCTTTTATTATTACGCTCATACCTTCAGTAGGGCTGAAATCTAACTTTTTAGTATATGGTTTAAACATTACACAATCAATTGCGCTGTTTTCGTCCTTTAATGTAAAATAAACATGTCCTGATTTATGTAAGGTACAGTTTGAAATTTCTCCTTTAATACAAGCTCTTTTTAATAAAAAATCTTCTTCTAAAGTGCTTTTTACATAAGAATTCAGTTCCGAAACCGTCAAAGTGTTTGAAAATGAACTTTCAAGGGTTAATTGAAGCATATTTTGACCATTTTAAAATTTTAAAATTCGGATTAAGTTTAAGAAATAATATTTATTTTTATACTATTTAGACAACTCGCTAATGTTTAAACCTTAACTTATTTTTTAACGTTTAGTTTTTCATATTTTATCTTTTTAAATTCTTTAGTTATGAAGTAAATTGTAATAATAAAGCTCAAGTATTCCGAAAATACTGTTGACCACCATATTCCTTTAATTCCAAGGTATATGGGAAATAGAATAATTGCAGGGAGTATAAAAATCAAGGTTCTTCCAAGGGATAAAAATCCTGCAATTTTTGGCTGTTCCGTTGCTAAAAAATACATCATCAATACCATAGAAACACCCATGATTAAAATTGCGAAATTATGAATTTCAAGGCCGATTGTGGTTGTTGTGATTAAATTCGTATCATGGGGATTGAAAATCTTTATTAAAAGATTTGGGAACTTTAAAATTGTTAAAAATGAACAAATACCGAGTATTGCATTGACAAACACTGCTTTTTTTAATATTTCAAAAACCCTGTTGAATTTTTTAGCTCCATGGTTGTAGCTTATCAATGGCTGAACGCCTTCTGAAATCCCCAAATAGACCATGTATAGAAATGATGTGATATATATTACAATACCGTATGCAGAAACGTCTAATGGACTTCCATATCTCATAAACTGGATATTGTGTACTATCATCAGTATTCCAAATGCAAGTTCCATGATAAACGGTGAAAATCCGGTTTTTGCAATTCTTTTAATAGTCGAAAATTCTAAAAATGGACTATTTTTCCCGATTTTAACGTTTGATTTACCGCTTAAGAAATGTTTTAAGTATAAAATTGATCCAAGACCTTGTGCAAGCACAGTAGCAGCGGCAGCCCCTATAACACCAAAATTAAATATAACTATCAATATATAATCAAGTATAATGTTAAATATCGACATTAATGCCAGAATTATCATGGATTTTTTTGGAAAGCCGTCGTTTCTAAGTATCGGGTCAAGAGATATCGCAAAAATTTGTGCAATTGCACCAAGAATTATTATTTTTGAATACCCTGCAACATATATTTCCAAATTTTTTGAAAGGTTCATGAATGAAATAACCGGGTCTATTAGCAGATAGCCAAAACAAGTAATTATCAGGCTTATCAGTATAATGTAAGTTAGTGCAGTTTTTAATATGCAGGATGCTTTTTTGTAGTCTTTTTTTCCAAGGCTTATCGATATTATTGCAGAAGATCCAGCTCCAATCATAACTCCTATGGAGCTAATTGCGATCAAAACGGGAAATGAAAATGTTACCCCTGCAAGACCTTCAGCTCCGACTGTTCGTCCAATAAATATCCCGTCAATTATCCCATAAATCCCAATAATAACAGTTCCTGCAATCGAGGGGATAACATACCTTATCATGAGATTATTAATTTTTTCGTTTTCTAATTTTTTAACCTGCTTCATAACCTGCCTTTTTAACCCTTAAACTGATTTATGTTCATTTAAAACGTTTTGAAGAGATTATATTTCTTAATAAAACATATATACTTCTTTTTATAAATTTTAATTTATGGATATGATATATTGTGGGGGACATATATGATAAGCTATGATGGGAGTACGGGCGAAAATGAGATAATATTGAGGAATATGGAATATTTGGAGAATAAAAACCATATTTACACCTCTGAAATTGTTCCAGAGGCTTTAAAAAAGACATTATCTGGAATAGAGTCTATCGGGATGGCTGAAAAACTGCTTCCTGAAATATGTGATGTTCGAGTAAAAGATGACTTAAAGAAAATTTTAAGTTCAGAAAAAAAGGGACTGATTGACCACGTTGTACTCATTCTAAATTATGAATATTTTAACAATGGGATCGATATTTCTAATATAGATCTAATTGACAGTTTTTGACCAAATAACGCAACGAAAAGATCCAGTACCGAAAAATATACATATATTGTCTTTATACTCTTTTCTGATATGTTATGCACCGAAAAGCGAAACCTTTTTTAAAATGGGCTGGCGGTAAAAGAAGACTTTTAACCCAGTTTGAAGACCACTATCCGGAAGGATTGAAGAATGGAAAGATTAAAAAGTACGTTGAGCCATTTTTAGGTGGCGGTGCAGTTTATCTGGGCCTCCAAAGTAAATATAAATTTAAAAAAGTGGTTTTAAATGATATAAATCACGAATTAATGCTTTCTTATAAAACTGTTCAAAATAACATTGATGAATTAATTTCTATTTTGAAACCTATTGAAGAAAATTTTAACAAAATGAACTTCGAATCTCAAAAAATGCAGTATTACAAAATAAGAAATGAATACAACATTGAAAAATCAAACATTGATAAAAATAAATCTGAAAATATCATTGAAAATGTCGCGAGATTTATTTTTTTAAATAAAACCTGTTTTAATGGCCTTTATAGGCTAAATAAGAAAGGAATGTTCAACGTTCCATTTGGAAGGTATCTTCGTCCAAGAATATTTGATGAACCAACCCTTAGGGGAGTAAACAAGGCTTTAAAAGGCGTAAAATTACTGTGTGATGACTATAAGGGCGTTGAAAAGCATATTTCAATCGACAAAGAAACTTTTGTATATATCGATCCACCCTACAGGCCCCTTCCAGAAACTGTTAGTTTTACATCTTATTCTAAAGAGGATTTTCTCGAAAAAGATCAGGTGGACTTGAGCAACTGGTTTAAATATCTGGACAAAAAAGGCGCATATTTAATGCTCAGTAATTCTGACCCGACAAATACAAATCCAAAAGACCGATTTTTTGAAGACCACTATGGTGGATTTAATATCGATAAAGTTTGTGCTGGAAGAATAATAAATTCAAGAGTCAACGGAAGGCGAAAAATAACGGAATTAGTAATTAAAAACTATCCAAAATAATATTTAATGGCATTTAATATGCTATAAATTAATCGTGTTCTTCAGAGAGCCATTCTTCCCATTTTATTAGTTTATATCCGTCAACCATAACGGCATTACGGATAATGTCTAAAGTTTCAATGCAATCTCTGTTTTGAACGATTTTTTCCCATATATCTCCATCTTTTTCGAAATAAAATTTAATGTATTCTGTTAACATATGCTATCACCTCGAAAAATAATTAATAAAACATATAAATGAAGTATATTAAAAATATTAACGATTAACAAATATTTTATATTACCTCGTTTATATTATTGAAAGAATTTAACGGGAGGAGTAGTATGGCAATAAAAATTAGTGACTTGTTGAATAAAAAAATATACACTACAGATGCTATATATGTGGGTAAAGTTTACGATGCCATGGTTGATACTGATAAAGCTGCAATAAGCGGTATTGTTATTACGGATGTTTCAAGCGGATGTTTAAGCGAAAATATCGATGATCCTACGAAAAAAATAGTGTTGCCATTCAATTTGATATCAGCAATAGGAAATATTATCTTAATAAAGCCACCAATTACTGGCAGATTTTAATTAATTAGCTAAGTCGAGATTAAAATGTTAAAAATAGGTCTAGTAGGCTGTGGAGCAATTGCTTCATTAATCACAAAGGCTTTGATGTCGGATAGACTCAACAAAGCAGAAGTTCTAGCTTTTTACGATGGAAATCTGGAAAAAGCAGAAAAACTCGCCATGGAAACAGGAGCTGATTTTTGCAAATCTCTCGATGAACTGGTTTCAAAAGATCTTGATTTGATTGTAGAATGTGCATCAGTAACTGCTGTTGAAGATACAGTTATAAAATCACTTAATAACGATAAAGACGTTATAATAATGAGTGTGGGCGCATTTGCAGACAAAGATTTATTTGTAAAGCTTTATAAACTTGCAGAAAAACTTGGGAAAAAAATATACATACCTTCAGGTGCAATTGCAGGAATAGATGCTGTAAAATCAGGATCCCTTGGTAAAATTTCAGAAGTATCCTTGACTACAACAAAACCCGTTCACGGTTTGAAAAGTGCACTTGAAGAGCAGGGATTAAACACTGATGAGATAAAAGAGCCGAAAATAGTTTTTGAAGGAACTGTTTTTGACGCAATTTCAAAATTTCCGCAAAATATCAATGTTTCAGTTGTATTATCTCTTGCATCACGTTATCCTGCAAAAGTAAAAATCATTGCAGATCCAAATGCAACTTCAAATCGGCATGAGATTTTAGTTAAAGGTTCAATTGGAACAATAAAAACATGCGTGGAAAATAATCCCTGTAGGGACAATCCAAAAACATCTGCACTTGCAGCATATTCTGTTATTCGATTAATAAAGGATCTTTCTGAACCTGTAAGAATCGGAACTTAAATTAATTTTTTTTAAATTTTAAAAAAAGAAATTTTGTATTTTATTTTTTATTTTTATTTTAGTTAGTTTGGATTATCTATTCGTATTTTGAAACTCCAATGATTCTAACTTTTGCGCTTCCATCAAGCATTATAAATTTGTCGCCCTTTTCAAAAGCAGCAGGTTTTAAAAGTTTTAATGTTAATTTGTTTCCGTTTTTTTCTTCAATTTTACAGCTTACAGTTTGAAGTCCAACAATAATCTGGTATCCTTCGCCAACAGCAACTTCTTTATTCATGTACGGGTTCCATTTCATTTCAAGTTCAATTTTGTCAGATACTTCCAATTCCCCATTTGAAAGAATCATTCCTCTATCTAAATCATCAACACTGATTCCTTTTAATGAAAGGCCAACTCTTGAATTTGTTCCAGCTTCTTTTACGTCCCTATCGTGTACCTGAACACTTTTTACCATTGCTTTATTGTTTGTCGGGTATATCCTTAAATTATCGTGCACAGAAACGCTTCCCTTATCAACTTTTCCTAAAATCACGGTTCCAACGCTTTTTACTGAAAAAAAGTGATCAATAGGTATTTTTATAAACTCTCTACTTTTTTCAACTTCTGGAATTGTAATCATTTTTTCTCTAATTTGTATGTAATCTTTTTCCAAAAATTCAAAATTTTTCATCGAAGTGTTTGAAATAATTCCTTTTAACTGTTCAACATCGACGTATTCGCCAACTACAATAAATCCCCTTTCGACACCGAATAAATCTAATGTAAGAAGTGTTTCGCCAATTTCAGGTTTTATTTCATCGATAAAAACAAGTGCGTAGTCCATCATATTTATTGTATAAATTAATGGCTGTATTCTTTCAGGGTATCTTGTAGGTTCGACAAATACTGCTGAATCGTCGCCATTTTTATGATTGTAAAGTGTAATGTCTGTTGAAGTTCCTTTTTTTGCAATATTTTTTCCAGCGTCTTCAAAATCTCCAAATAATCCAATTGTAACATTTTTCATAAATTTCACCCATGTTTCTATTCAATCTTTTCATAATTTAGGTTTTTAGATATATAATAGATACTATTTTTTAAAATAAACACTTTGAAAAAAAGATTTTGAAACAATGCTTTAGGGGGTAACTTGATTTTTGTATTTGGGAATTTGGAGTATTTACTTTTTAATATATTTTCTATTAAAAATTCTAAAATAGATGCGACTTAAAAAAATATACACCCGTTTTAAAAACATCCGCACTACCCCGTTTAATATGGTTTGCGCACAAATTTTACGATACCGTAAACTCGGAAAAATAGAAAAGTATATATAGCTGAATCGCTTAAGTACAAGTGCGAGCAGAGGTGGTTGAGCTTGGCCAAAGGCGCCGGACTTGAAATCCGGTTTCCCACTGGGAAGCGGGGGTTCGAATCCCCTCCTCTGCGCTTTCTTTAAATTCAAATCTACGGCTTTTTTGAAGGTTTTTTTTTAATCCGGTAGGGTTTTTTTCGAGTATTTTAAATTTCAAGTGTTTTTTATCGTTGTTTTTTGTTTTTGGATTAAAAGTGTACCAAATGGACACCGGATTACAGTCCGGACACCCAAAAAAAGACATTTAGTATATAAATGAAATTAATTTTAAATCCGGTTTCCAGAAAAATATTTTAAAAAAAGTTATTTCGAAAAAAATATTTATAATAAAATATTTTAAGTTATTATTTTCATTAATGCTGATCTTTTTATATTCAATCAATTTCATCTCGATCAGGTTCTTGATTATGTAATACATCCCTTATTTTATCAAAAACTTCTGAAAATTTTTCGGCTTTTATTCTGGATTTTTTTAATTGTATGTCATATTTTTGTTTTGATTTATTTATTTCAATTATGCTATAAATATTAAAAATCCAAATTAACCCATAACATAAAAATTTTAAAAATTCACTCAAATCAGATAATATTAATGAAATGTAGGTATCTGAAAAAGCGATTAAATAAACGGTGCTTATGATCAGTGCAATAATAAGCAAATAGATTGAAAAATTAGTTACGAAAAAAACTAACGTATATAACGAATTATTGAACTCAATTAATAAATCACCAGTATAATTCCAAACTTTTTTTGAAGACATGTTTATGTTTACCAATATAACATCTACATCTATTCCGAGAATACATAATACCCTTCCAAATTTAAATATTCCTAATGCAAAATTTAAAACAAATATATTAGCAATTGCTAATATCCATAAAGATAATTCAATATTATCAACAATCCCATAAGCAGTAATAATTAAACCATAAACAAGTGCATAAATTTTTAAGATTAGATTACAATTGTTTGATATTTTTGTGTCATAGTAATTATATTTTGTAGTAGTATACTCCAAATCACGATATAGATAGTCTATGTTTTTTTCAACTACATTTTCCAATCTTTTTACATTTTCATCCAATATGCTCCCCTCAAAACTAAAATTTATTTTAATATCTGAATTTTAATCGGAGTATTGGGATAATTATTTGCACTGAGGCATTTGTTGGAAGTAATTATTATATCAAATTTATTTGTATAATCTCTTTTATCCGTGGTAATAAAGTTGGGATTATTTAATGTTTTATCTACTCCCCACACTATCACGTTAGAAAATATATCTTTATCAGCAGTATTTTTCGTAATCAATTTTTTGAAGTAGTCTTCTAATTCATCATATAAAAAAATAAAATCATAATTTGTATGATTTTGATAATTTACCATATTAATTTTTTTAAAAAAATGATTGATTGCTAGTCTTATTTCCCTAAAAAGTAATTCTGATACATCATCACCATATGCTTCAATTATAACCTTTTTTAATTTATAATTAACTTCATCCTTGACTGCATCACAGCTCGTTTGTGATAAAATATTGTTGGAACAATAAAATTTATTAACATTATCATTATGAGGATTCTTAGGTATATGTTTTCCAAAAATTATACAACTATCTAAAAATATATCCACTATTTCTCCCCCCCATACTCTAAATTCATGTTTGATGATTTAAATTCGTGTTCTTTCCTTAATCTTGTTGAATTTTCTGGATATATATGTTCATTAATAAGTTTATATGTTTTTTCAGTAAATTCAGCATTATTGATTTCTTTTAATAAATTATCATATTTTAAAAAATTAGAACTTTTTGTAAATCTAAAAAACATTCGAAATTTCGAAAAATTATTTTTTAAACTTTCATCATACTTTTTTAATTCTATTTTTAACAGTTCAGGATGTCCCGAAAGTGTTTCAGGGTATGGGGAAATTATACTTAATAAATTTTCAGTAAATATGGTTCCCATATTTTTTATGGTACTTTTTAAATTTTGTTCTCCATTTTCATAGTTATCAAGAGTTATGTATAATGAATCAGTATATTCCCAAAATACATCATTTCTTTTTTCTGCATTATATTCAATAATAACATCTTTTTCAAGTTTTCCTATACATTTTTGAAGATTTTTTGATTCATGTTCTCCAACATATTGTCCTAAACCGGAATTTTCATTTTGAATACGTTCAAAACCACATTCCATTTCATTAACTGCACGATAATATTTTTTTGTTTCTTTATCGGGTAATTCTTCATGAATATATTTATCAAACTTAATTGTATTGTTTAAAAAATGAGGTTTTAATCGCTTAAGTATAGATTTTATTAATTCATATTTTTCAGAATTTAAATTATTATTAACATCCATAGTTTTTCTAAATTCATTAATTGAATTCATGTCGTTATATAATTCAAAACAAAACAAACCGTGGTTATACCAACCATAAGCAATGGGTTTGTCATTATCTAATTTACCCAGTTCTTCCGCAGTACATATAAAAAGTTTCATTAATCGTGTTGTATTCGATACATACTTCTGTTCTTGGGTATTAAATACCTCTAAAAAGGCATTGTAAGTATCATTTAAAAAAACCTGTTTTTCCATGTTCCCCATCCTAAAAAAATATCCCTCAATTTGACTATTGTATATTTTTAAAACATATATAATTTTGGGTAATATCCCCCCTGTTTACCATTTTAAAAAAAGTTATTTTGAAAAAAATTAATTATTTCTCAAACTCCGTTCAATTTTTCTTCTTTTCCCACTAATTTTATTTTTTCCAAATTTCCATTTTCTTCCATATATTTTAAATTTTCAGAATACATTTTTTTAAATTCTTCAAAATCTTCATCATTTAAATTTTTTTTAGAGATATTATAATTTTTTATATTAAAATCCTTTAATAATTTTTCCTTATTTTTCCTTTTCCGGTATATATTAGTTAAATATGCGTTAAATAAAAAATTTAAATGTTCCCCCCAATAGAAATTTAAAAAATTAATTTTAAAAATGTGTTTTTTCTCAATTGAAATCTGTCCCTTTTTGCCGTAAATAAAAATTTTTCCTTGAAAAAAAACTTTATTTTTTATTTCTTTAGATGAATAAATTTTCTCATTTTCAAAAACTTTAATATAATTCTCCAACTATCACCACCATTTTTCAATAAAACTAAAAAATTAAGGATTTAAATTAAATCCCTCAAATATTTGACCTTAATATATTTTTTTCCTTGATAAGCAACTTTTTCAATTTTCTTTCTATCAATCTTCTTTGAAACTGCCCCATCTCCAACGTCTAACCAATTGGCAATTGCTTTTTGACTGATGAAATCGTCTTCAAACATTTCATCTTCAATTTTTTCTAAATGTTGGGGAATATAATCATTTTCCAGTTCAGTCAATTTCTTGATTGATAAATTAAGCATTTGATATTTACTTTCCTTTTCTTCTTCCCTTATAGGTTTATTTTTATTGATTTTTTCCTTTGTATTATTGAAGAATTCTGATGTTTTCTTTGCTTTAATAAACGAGTATTTATTATATATATAATCATCATAGACCGTTTTTCCCCCGAAATCAAATCTGAATTTTCCGTCCATACACAGAGCCATGATGTTCTCCGGTGACATCTTTAATGTTCGAGGATCGAGATTTTTCATCTCTTGGAAAAGAAGATTTTTTGATCCATTGTAGACTTTTCCATCATAAGTGATTGTATCCGTGACTCCATAGACCTTTTTCTTATCGGAAGAACAAAAAAGGATTACATCCATTCTATTGGATAAAAAATTCTCTAATTCTAAAACGTTAGGTGTAGCATATATGCAACACATTTTTGCCATTCTTTGAGTTCTGATTACTTCGAGCAATGCTTTATTTTCCTTAGTAGGTGCATTTCTCCTGTTGAAAATATTTTGAGTTTCGTCAAAAATAACGGTCGTTCCACCCTCAAAACCGTTTTCAATTTTCTCAACGTTCTCATTTAATAAATCCAAGTAATCTGGAAGTGCTTCATTTGAAAAATACATTCTTTCATTCATGTTTTGATTGAAACTCCGATCCATAAATCGAGCAAGAGCGATTGCAAGTGCGGACTTTCCAGATCCTTCGATTCCGGTAACGGCAATGTGGAAATCGAAATTATTTCTTAATTTAGAAAATGCGAGGGACTTTACAATAGCACCCAAGCCCCAGTAATCATATTCATTTTTTCTTAGCAATATCACCACCTGTGAAGAATTAAATCCACATTTTATCAAATTTTTCCATTATTTCCACTTTTTCCATCAATGATTATAGACTCTATATAATAGTACTCGCGGAATATTCAATATTTCCATCATTTAAGGACTTATGTCCCTATGTCCTCACTATTCATTCCGTTAATCACTTATTTTTATATATAATTTGATATTTGTAATTATAATTATTTAATAAGAATAAATCATCTGTATTTCCATTTTTAACCATTTTTAACCACCTAAAAAATAAAATAAATTATTAATAAATTATTTCTACTATCGAATCCATCAGAATTTTTATGAATTTTATTTTTTCCATAATTGAATTCATCTTCAATCTTCTTTCCTTCATTTGTTCTTCTCGATTTTCAATTTCTTCTTTATATTTTTTAATTGATTTTTCAGTAACTTCGATTCCTTCTTTTTTGTATTTTTTAAGGATTTCAGATCCGAAATTGACCGGATAATCGATTTCTTTTATTAAATCGATTTTTTCTTTTTCCCAATCGATAAAAACTTTATTAATATCGCGGATTATCTGATCTTCCAAATACAGTTCTTCTTCTAAGAATAATTCTTCTTTTAACTTTTCATATTCTCCAAAAAGCGTTCCTATCGGTTTATTTTTCAAATACTCAATTTCTGGATTGATTTTCAAACCAAAACCCAAACAAACATTACATATACTATCATCTGCGTTAATTTCTACCATTTATTATCACCATTTTTTAAAACTAATTCATCACCTCATTGTCTATTTTTCTGTATTTCAAGAATCATTATTTCTTTTTGAATATCTTCAATCTTCAACGGAATTTCTTTCTGTTGGATTTCGAGAATTGTATGATGTTTTTTTCTCTTTTGAATTTCCGTTTTTAATTCAAAAATTCTTTTTTCTTTCTCCGTTAAGGTCAAATAATTCGAATATACTTTTAATAATTCTTTTTTTGTAATTTTTAAATCGTTTGAACTCAATTCCGTTACATTTAGTTTTTTTTGCAATTCTTCCAATAATTCTTCCATTTTTTTGAAATTAAAGTTAATTCTTTCTTTATTTTTATTATAAATTATATTGTATGATACTTTTTTATTTTTTAATGTTAAAATTTTTTCATCAATAGACTTTTTCTCTACCGTTTTTTGACCAACGTATCTAATTCTCACCACCTGTTGCCCTTTGCAACGTTTTTAAATGATAAGAAGTTCTTTCGATTTTTAAATTATTTTTTTGAAAATTATTTTTTATTTTAAATTTTTTATTTTTCTTAAATTCTTGATTTCTTTTTTTCCAATTTTTTTCTCGTATTATCTGATTTATCGAATAACCCAACACGGAATATCGATTATTCTTTTTTGAATAGTGTAATTTTCCACATCTAATCCAATAATAAATTGCCTGTGGAGTTAAATTAAATCTATCTGCTATCTGACGTACATTGTACAATTCATAATTGATAAACACTTATCACCACCGGAAAAATCCAATTGTTCTTCCATTTTAAAATTTATTTTGATTAAATAAATATTCGTTAAAATTTTTTCCAAGAATTCTATAATTTTTCCCTATCTTTTGACCTTTCAATTTTTTCTCCTTAATTAGACTCCTAATAGTAGAATTTGAAACATTATAGAATTTCGCGATTTGTGGGATCGTGTAGTAGAACTCTTCAATTAAGTTTCCATCATTTCCTATTCTTTCCAAACTTACATCACCTGTATGTCAATATACACACATCCTTACATTATAAGTCTTTGAAACTAATACTATATAAATCTTTCGATAAGTATATATATTATGATATATACAACTCACACCAATATAAAAAATTTTCTAAAAAAAAGTAATTTCTATCACAAATATGAATGTGAACGCCTACCGATTCACACCACAAACATGATGAAAATATAAAATAATTAAAAGAATTCATTTAAAACATTTAAATTATTAAAAGAAAACGTTAAAAACAATATTTGTAAATTTTATTAAAAAAATGTAAAAAAAGATAATAATTATTTCAAAAACGCGGATCCAAATCCACCGATATTCCATTTTTTAATATTTTTAATTTCTTTTTGAGTTTTTCTAATTTTATTATTTTTTCTTTTTGAATTTCCTTTTGTGGAAATTGGATTTGTGTCACTTCTTGAAATTGATTTAATAATTGGAACATCGACCGGATCGATTCTATCAATCAATACACCACCCAAACTTCCAATATCTGAAATCTGAATGGTATCAGTTTTCAATCTTTGGATTTGTGGGGAAGTTGTTCCCACTTTCATTCTTTGAATATCTGAAACCTTTTGTTTTCTTAAATTATTTGCTTTTGTATTTAAGAATGGTTTTGCCAAATTCTTTTGTCTATTTTTTGAATTCAACCCTAAGTTGACACCAATTCCCATTGTTCCCATACCGATTGGGTATTTCAAGTTATTTGGATTTTTAATTTTTTTTCCTTTTGGATTTAATTTTTTCATCGGATTTTTGATTTTTAAATTATTATTAATTGATTTGATGTTCTTTTTACTTTTAATAAGCGTTGGAGTTCTTGTTTTTGTTTTAGTTGTAATTTTTGTATTTATTTTATTTTTATTTGTTTTTGAAACTTGTATTGTTTGTTTTGATTTTGAAATCGGTTTAGTTTCTTTAAATGTTTTATTTAAACTTGTTTTTGGTGCTTTTGGACTTTTTGAAACTTCTTTTTCGATAATTTGATTTTTAATATTGAATTTAATTGTATTTGAATTTCTTTTCTGTGATTTCAATGCAAAATTTCTATTTTGAATTATTTCTTCATTTATTATCTTCGTTCCTTGACCGTTTTCTTTCCATTCATAGATTTTCTGATTTGTTTTCTTGAATCCATCTCTTTTAATAAAACCGTTTTTCTTCATTGGAGTATTGAAATTGTGTTTTGACAATCCAACACCATTTATTTGAATTTCAGAAACGTATCCGGTATTTTCACCAAGATTTATTATATTGTTTCCTTTCAATCCTTCATTGGTTCCAAACTCGGTGATTTCAATTTCTCCAACTGGTTTTATTTTATTATTTCTAATATCATTTATATTTAAATGATTGTCACTTTTAACGGTCTTTTTTTGTTGATAAACTTTATTATTTCTTGTTAATTTCTTAAATGCACCATATTTTGTTCCCGTTATTTCATTGAGGTGATATTTCTCACCCATTTGGATTATATTATTTATAGATTTTGATTTTCCGTTTTTGATAAATCCCTTATTCCCCCTAACAACGATTTTCTTCCCACTCAAATTCTCTAAATACAAATTTGAGTTTTTATTATGGGAGAAATCTCCTTTGATGTTTTTATTTTCTTCAAATTTAACTTCTTGATAATTCTCTTTCATATATTCTTTATTTTTAATTTTTTTCAAATCTATATGCTTATTTGAATTCAAATCGGATTTTTCATAAAGTTTTGATTTATCTTTCAATATTTTAACATTATTGAAATTATATCTCGTTCCATATTTGTTAGAATTATAAAAATCTCGATTTATAAAGTTCTTTCCTGTTTCTACATTATAATTGATGAATTTATCATTTTTTGCTACATTTCCAACGATTTTATAACCTTCATTGGTTTTTGAAATATCTACTTTTTTGGATAATTTGTTTCCTTCGGTATCCACTACATTTTTCACATTGGTTATTTTATCATTAGTTTTAACCGTTCTCTCTTTTGTGGATTTTATAACCAAATCGGATTTAATTCCATCGTCAAAACTTATTGAATTTTTATCAACTTTGATATTTTCTTTTGCCAACTGGTTAAATCCTGTTTTTGATTTTGTTCCTACTTCTAACGTATTTATTTTAATTTTTGAACTTGTTTTAACTCCGGTTTTGACACCGAAATAATTTGTCTTTCCTGCAATGTTTTTTCCAATTGCAATTTCAAATACTGGTTTTGGGGATTTTGCAATTGCGGATTTTCCCACCTTTCCAGCACCTTTGAGAACGGGTGCAACAAGTAAAGCGGTTCCAAGAGTATTTTCAATAGAAAAATCCCTATCGACAATTAGATTTTTCACTGGCTGAACCATCCCAACCGCCATAGTTTTTCCATGTGTTGAGAGAATAGAACTTCCTGCATTTCCCAAATATCGATCTTTTTGGGTTAAAACCACATTATTTTTTCTATTATTTTTTGAATCCTTATAGATCGCGTAACCAGTACCAACAGTTAAATCAGTTAGACCAACGGCTATTCCACCAACTGTATTTAATCCTCTCGTGGTTACCGTATCTTTTGTATCAATATTTCTTATTTTTCCTTCAATCTGTCCAACATCTTCCGTTCCAAAAACATTAAGATAATTGACTCCCTTATTTGCAACATCGGTGTATTTTGAATTTATATTGAATTTATCCCCCAAATATGAAACTCCTCTTTTGATGGTTTCTTTGGGGTTTGAGATTATATCCATTTCTAATTGTTTTAATTTCTCAACTGGTTCCATATCGTCTTGATATTTGTAAGTATTTTCATCTTTTTTATTAATTATTAGTTTTTCTCCTTTATTATTTACATAATATTTCATTTCTTCCTTAGTTACTGGATTTACAAATCCTTCGGTTTCTAATTTAGAAGAAGAATAAATATAATCATCGTTTTTGGTGTAAATATTCAATCCTTTAATTTCTATATCATCAGAATTGTAAATTCCATAAATCGTTCCTGTGGAATCATACAAAACTGTTTTATCCCCTTGTTGGTCAATTTGAAGTGATACACCCTGTTCTTTTGCGATATCAAATAAGGAAATCCTTCCGGTGTACTCGTTTCCCGATGTGTACCTCTCATTAAGAATATCATTTAATTTCGTGTAATCTTTTTGATATTCTCCTGCGTTTTCGAGAATAGCGTTATCTGTAAACTCTATGGTTCCATTATTGTATCTTGATTGATTTTTATTGATAATATAAGTTGAAAACGTTCCATCTTCATTATGATCATAGATGTAGAGTTTTCCGTCCTTTTCTATTTGGTGCATTGATGGGGTAATTGTTATCGAATTTGTAAACTTCAAATCTTGATTATATTGATTTTCTCTTTTATTGTTGACATTATCAATGGCATTATCTAATTGCTTTGATAATCCCCATTTTTTATAATTCTTTTCTGCTTGTCCACCGTAAGCGACACCGGATCCTGCCACAATTTGACCGGATTTCTTGTTTCTAAGTGCGACAATATTTCCTTCTTTATCAAGAATTACTTCGTTTATTGATGATTTGTAATTTTTTCCGCTTGTTCCAATTTTTGAATATCTTTTTTCAATTACCTTTTGGATTTTTGCGTTTTGCTCGTTCTCTAATTCTTGTTTTGCCGTTAGAATATTTCTCTTATATGAATTGTAGAGTTCTTTCGCTTTATCAAGACCATATTTATTTTTTAAATTTTGAAAAACTTTTCCGTTTGCCGTTGCAACGTTTGAATTTGCACCAGTTGAACGCTTTCCACTTGCCAAATCTTTTTTTATGGATTCTATCGATGTAGAATTTGAAGAACTTGAATTTGATTTTGAAGAACTTCCATTACTTCCTGCCTTCACGTTAATTGATGAAGTTTTATATTTTGCACCGGAAGAATCACCAATTTTTGTCGCTGTACTTCCACTAACTCTATAAGCATTTCCATCACTATCATAATGTGTTTCTCCACTTCTAATTGCCATTTATCACCACCATTTGTTTTAAAACCATTTAAAATTAAAAATAAAGATTTATTGTTCTGTATCAGTGAAACAGAACAAGAATTTCGCAAATATGAAAATTATAAATATCGAATTCAACCCAAATAACGTCAAAGCCGTTGGAGTACTCGCCATCACATCAAGCGGAATTTCCAAGATTGATATAAAAACAAACATCATTAGAAATTCTAATATTAATGTCTTCATTTCATCTTCGCCTGTTGCAATATAACACGAAATCCCAGCACCAAATAAGATAATTGAAGGGATTTCGGGGAATTGTGTCATTAAATAAGTTATTAGATGTGCGATATTAGGATCCGAGAGAAAACGCGGATCCAAAGTCGCTATTCTTGTATTATTAATAATTGTTAACGTTTCATTAACCATCTATCACCACCATTACACTTTCACCTTTGAAATAATTTCTAATAATGCAAATCCATTAGCCATCATGCAAACTACCCTCAGAAATTGCGCGAATAATGGATCCACCCCTAAACTTAACCATATATTATAATTTCCTGTTAAAAATCCAAATAACGTTCCAACAATTGAAACCGCCCACGCCCAATCACCAAAAAGTGAACTCTCCGTCACTTGATTGGGTGCGGATTCTGAGGTGTTGTCAAACTGATTTACCAAATCAGAACTTCCAGTTGGAACAAAACTTTGATTTGAAAAAGGAATTTCAAAATAATCACAAACACTCGAAATTCCTGTTACCGCCAAATTGAAAATAAATACAACAATAATAATATCCCATGCCTTACCCATTTCTATCACCTAATAAATCACATTTCTTGAAGCATCGACCTCGTTTCCCCTAAAGTACATCCAAGCAACACAGTAGAGAACTATTAAGATCGGGTGATAGTTTACTAATAAAACGATATACGGATACCATTCCATGTAAGTTGTATATCCATTAACTAATGGATAGAAAGCAACATCAAGTTGCCCAACGATAAAAACCAATATATACCAATATACAAGAGTTAGACAAATATTCCCAAATCCAATGAATATAATTTGAGTTTTTGACATATTTTTCTGACTTCCAAGCATTTCCACCTCACCATTTTTATTAAAACATTTTTTCCATAAAAATCAATGAAAATATATATAGTCTTAATAATATATAAGTATTACTATTATTAATATATGTATGAATAAATAATCTTATATATATAAATTGAAAAAAGAATGGTATTATTTTATAAATTTAAATTAATAAATATATTTTTCTAAAAAAAAATAAAATTTATTATCTAAAAAATGAAATTAACGTTGGCAAATCCAAACCCAATAAGGATAAAACGATATATGTGGAAACTATCACCAAACCAATTGTTTTTACCGCGTTTGACATTGGATTTTGTCGGTTCTGATATATTGGTTTTTCAACCACCCTCTCAACTGGAACCTCAACAATCCTTTCAACTGGTCGTTCAATAATCCTTTCAGGAACAATAACTCGTTCAATAACTCGTTCTTGTGGTTGTTGAACATTATTTTGTGGTTTTTTTGACTTTTCAGAAGTTTTTATCGGAAATGCTTTTATTTTTCCATCTGGTATCGGAAAACACTTCATAATCCTCGCCCCCTTTTTAATTTATAATAAAAAATGTGTCTAAAGGACTATATATATTAAACGATCTTGAAAATGGGAACGCAGATCATAGCGATCTTTAAAATTTAAAATTATTCATAAAAAAGTTTCTTTTTTTAAAGAAAAACATAATTTTCTATTAAATAGAAAATTACTTCTTCTCGTCCTAATATTTGGAAATGTATTAATAATATTATTTTTGTCAAAGGGAGAAAACAATCATCCCCAATTTGTAAATTTTTTTAAAATTTAAAGGAAAATTGAAAAAAATTAATATTTCTTTATATCATTTTTTTCAATTTTTTATCCTTTTTTTATAAAAATAAGGTGAAAAGTGAATGAATACAAAAATTGTTTAAATTTTACGGTTCATTTGGGGGGAAAACATCACTCCCCAATTGTAAATTACTCCTGTCCGCCGAATACATTAGCAATAACTCCGATAACTGCCATCGCAAACACAATTAAAGGTATGATTGCACCAATTGTAAATGCTGAACCTGTGTTTGTGGTCAAGGAATCTTTCGCTCCTGCAAGGTTGCTGGAATCATTAATTGCCGAATCCATAACTGGTTCTAATGAACCTAAAACAATCATTGCAACATAAAGTGTAACAATAATAACAAGAACCTCAATAACCGTCACTTGAACGGATTGTCCTTTATTTGAAAGCATTTTTTCTGCAAACTTACTTGCTAATCCTAACATTACCACCACCTGTTCTTCCTCTCGTGGAAAGAACAATTATAGAAAAATAAAAACACGGATCCGTGATTTTATATTATTAATATTGTTATTAATAATATTAATATTTACTCTTTTAATTAAATTTTGTAATACTATTATATATTATTATAATTATTGATTTTGAGGGGGAAAGGGGAGAAAAATAAAAACGTGACACGATTAAAATTTGTAACCAAAATTATGGTTACAAAAAAGAGTTCATTCTAAGGAGTAAAGTTCATTCTAAGGAAGATTAGGGATTTAAAAAAATTTATAATTTTTGTAACCATTTTGTAACCATTTTGTAACCAAAAAATGGTTACAAAAAGGGGTTCATTCTAAAGAGTATAGTCCATTCTAAGGAAGATTAGGGATTTAAAAAATTTGTAACCAAAAAAGTGGGAAAATTACTTTTTTTTTAAAAAATATATTTTATAATTCAATTTTGTATTTTCACATTTAATTTTTTTTAATATCAATTTATTATATATTTTTAGTTACAAAAAATTAAAATAAATAAATGGTCTTTAAATTAAAAAATAACCACTCTACGTTCTCAAAAAAGTGGTTACAAATGTAACAAAAACTGGTTACAAACCGGTTACAAAATATTGGAAAAAAGAATAATGATAAGATATTCTTTCATTTTAGAAAATAACCATTCTAAGCCCGTAAAAAACTGGTTACAAATCAATAATCGATATAAAAAAAATAAAAAAGTATATTTAGGAATTCTGAAAATCCCAAATTTCAATTTCCATAGCTTTTTTTGGATTTTCAAAGGGTATTACATCATCCTTAGAACGGATTGTGCTATATTTATAATCTTGTCTTTTCGCAATTTTTGAAAGTGAATTTCTTTCATTAATCTGTTCCAATTTGGTGAAGTTATCCAACTTTCCCAATCCTTCTTTTGTGATCCACAATTCAATTTTATAATTTTTTTCTCTTAAATATAAACCATTATTATTCAATTTTCCAACGATATATTCTATTATATTTTTTTCTCGTTTTTTTAACGCATTAGCAAGGGAATCAATTGTTTTTCCGCATAAATTGAAAATATCATAATTAATTGCTTCAAAGATTTCTTTTTCATTTTCTTTAAATAGATCTTTTTTCGCTTTAGTCATCATCGGATTAGACACTTCCATATGAGTAGGATTCAAAGTTCTCAAATAAGAAACGTATTCTTTCAATTCTTGTTCCAAATATCCTTTATTTCGCTCTGGTGAGAGTTTTTCAACAATTTCATATGGTATCTTATCGTCTTGATTGAAAACTGTGTGTCTTCTATCTTTTTTTTCTAAATTCATGGGGTTATCTTGATCTGAAAAGAAAATCCAATGTGAATAATTTTTAATTTTCTCTAAAGGTTTATTTTTCTGCTGTATCGAGATATCTTTATCTGTAGAATAAGTTTTAATTTTTTTAGATGATTTTTTATCATTTTTATCGATTTTTATTTCATTTACGATCACAAATCTATTATTTTTGACGTAATCGCCCCATTTATTATTTATCATATCTTCTTCAATCTGATCTATATTTTGTTCTCCAAAAATATTATTTAAAATCCATTCCCTTAAACGACCTTTCCCAATACCTTGCGTTCCTTTAAAAATCAAAGATGTTGGTAATTTATCAGTAGGATTTTTTAAAATATATGATAACCATTTATTAAAATATTTATAACAATCATCATCATCACCAGTAATATGTCTTAATAATTTTTCAATATATTTAAAATTATATTTTTCTTTTGGTTCAAAATAATTTTCAAATTTTCCTGCTCGGTAAGTATTAATGTATTTGTTTCCAAGATACTCGAAAAAACGTTTATCGGAAGGTTCATAGCCTTCATCATAGACATTTGTCAAGAAATTCTCATCTTCAAATTTTTCTTCAAGTTTATCAAAGATCATTCTATTTAATTGCGATTTAGTGTACGGTTTATCATTTTCTTCATTAATTTGGGGGATGTTTAATAAATCAACTAATTTATATCCCAATTTAGTAGATTCGCCCTTGAAAAAATCAACTAATTGGTTTTTCTTATGTGATGCCCCTGTTTTAGTTTTTTCATCAAAAACTAAGTATCTGAAATCATTTTTTCGACCGTAAACATAAGCAATACTATAATTATCAAAAAATTCACATTTATCTTTCAATTGTTTTTCTATTAGATTTTTCAATTCACTAATGTGGTGATAATCAACCCAATTTCTAATTTCTCTATAATTTACTTCTTTTGAGTCTTTTCTGAGCCATCCCTCAAATTCTTTTGTTGAATGTCCACATTCTTCAACGAATTCATAAGCAAGTTCTTCTAAATCAAGAAAATTCTTAACATAAAACGCCAAGTTTTTAAATAAAATATCATTCTTTTGAATTCCGTCTTTTTCTGCAATTTCTTTTTTTAATTCTTCATTTTTTAGAAAAGTTTCAAAGAAAATATCTCTTTTAATTTCTTTTTCTTGTGTTTCAATAGTTTTAAATTCTTTTTTAGAAGTTTTTGGAGTTAATTTTTCCAAATTTTCTTTTAATTCTTCAAAATCATATTCAATATCATTTTCTTCTAAAATTATCGATTTTTTAACTTCTTTTGGATTTTTAATGTTATTAAAGTACGGTAATCTCAATATCTGACTTGGAGAATACACCTTACTATCAATTCCTTTTAAATTTGGATTTTTTAAATTTTCAACAATATTTTTTATTTTTTTAATATTTTCAAAATTTGTATTTTTTTCTAAAGTAAAATATAAATGAAGTCCGTGTCCAGTGAATACAGAAAACGAAGGAACCATTCCCAATTCTTTTTTTATCGATTTGTATTTATTTTTACAAAATTCTAAAGCTTTATTATTATTTTTTTCCTTTAAATTGAAATCGAAGTCCAAAACCACATACGAGTAACAGTCATAGGTATTTTCAGCCTTTCCACTTTCTTTTTTTCTCAAATTTTGAGAAAAATAAATATTGTAACTTTCATTTTCTTTTTTAAATTCTTCAAAATCAATATTTTCAAAATCTTCTAAATTTTCAACTTTGAAAAACTTTGGTTTTCCATTTTGATTCAACAAACGAATTTCGAAGTATTTTTCTCCATCAATTTCTTCAAACTGCTTTTGAAAAAGTTTTTTTAGGAAATTTAACCGTAAATTATTTATATTAGTATATGTAAATATATTACTGTTTTTATTTTCCATTTTTGAGGTTTCTGATTGTACATTAATCATCTACCTCACCGTTTTTGATAAAACAGTTTCTTTTTACAGCAATTTCATTCAAATTTTTTCCAAGAAATCGATGAATTCCATTAAATTCAAGATATTCAATTTTTCCGAATTTAGTCCAATTTCGTAAGGTTCTTATACTAATTTTTAATGTTTCACACACTTCTTTTGACGAATATAATTCGTTATTTTTAAAAACTTCGTTCATTAAATTATACACCTGTGCAATTCCATGCACTTCTTTTCACACTTTTATATTGTAAAAACTCATATAAATACTTTTCTCCCGTAAAGAAGACTAATTATAATTATATATATGATTTGGAGTACGGAGAGCGGTTTATACGAATAATGATATATATACTTTGCTATATGATTTTTAAAAAATGAATAAAAAAAGTACGTAAAAAAAGTAAGAAAAAAATGATTATTTGTAGATATTTTCTTGAAACATGGGTAGAGTTTCGTTCATACGCTGTAAGGCGTGAGCATAAATCATAGTTGTTTCAATGTTCTCGTGTCCGGCGTATTCTTTCACGAGAACTATCTCGTGTTTCTGTCTTAGAAGATCAACAATTCTGGAGTGTCGTAATGTGTGTACCGTGATGTGTTTATTTTTCAATTTTGGGTTTTGATCTTTCAAGTATCGAACCGCCTTCACATAATGCCGATAGAAAGCGTTTTTTGACATTGGTTTTTTAACATCATCTTCCGAAGGAAAAAGGCAATCATCACCGCTTTTTCCCTTTGAAAAGAATTTTAAATATGTTAATGTGTCAATCTCCCCATCTTTAGCTTCTTTTGACACTGCTACTTTTCTTGGAATGCTCGTTTTTGTTTCTCTTAAGAGAATAATCCCTTTTTCAAAGTCTATATCCCTAATTCTAATTTTCAACACTTCTCCAAATCTTCCAGCTGTTTCAAAAAGCACCCTTAGAAAAACTAAGCATCGAAAAGCTGATTTTTCTTTTTTCTCTTCAAAATAATCACACATGATTTTCACATCGCTTGGTTCGATGAAATCGGTTTCTTTTTTCTCAACAGCTTTGTAAAATGACCTCTCATATTTTTTCAAAAACTCGTCCATACAAGGATTGTTAATTATTTCGAAATATTTTTTTAAGGAAATCATGATTTTATTTTGTGTATTGTTTGAGATTTTTCTTTTCTTCCTCATATAATCGAAAAATAATTCAAAAGTCGTTATGTTAAGGTTATTTTGAGTAAAACCCATTTCTTTTAACCATTTGAAGAAAAAATTAACTCGGTAACAGTCTTGTTTGATTGTATATTCCTTAATACCCATTCTTATCCGTTCATTTTTATAAAAATCCATTTGTTTTTTAAAATCTTCTTCATTGTTTACTTTTTTTAATTTTTTCGAGTCCTTTAAGTTGTTCAGTTCATCGAGATCAAAATCGTCCATAATAATCAACTCCAATTGTTTTTTCTAATTTCGTGTAAATTAATCATAGTCATAATTATATATAAGTTTTTCGTGTAATCTAATCAAAATCAATTATATTTATATATTAATTAAAAAAAAAGATAAAATTATGATAAAAACAGTAAAACTCGGAAAATCCCTTAATCCATCGATGAAGTCGGTAATGAATTATTTAAACATAAATGAAGGAGATTTAGTAATGATTACCGAAAATCATGATGGAAAATTTCATATTTTTAAAACAGATGAAGAAGGAAGGGGTTATTATTTATCAAGACCTTCATTTACTAAAAAAGTGAATATGGGTAAAAGTCTTGATATTAGCATGACTGCATTGTTGGAATATATGGGGGCGGTTGAAGGGGATTACTTGGTTATTGATTTTAAAGATAAATTATGCGAAATTTCCATTAGTAAGGATGAAGAAAACATCATTTCCAAAAAGTTAGGTTATTCACTTGATTTTTCTACTTCCTCATTATTGGATAAGGTTGGAATTGATGAAGGAGATTTCGTGTGGATAAAACCATTTTTTTTAAATGAAGAAAGTAAATTTCCCTGTGGATTTCAAATCGTGAAACTCCCAGATGATACACCCGACTCGATGTTAAAAAATAAATCGGTAAAAAAAGTAGGAAAATCAAAACAAATTAATTTATCGTCATTTTTTAAACGATTGTTGGTTTTACCGGAAGATGAAGTTGAAATAAGGTTATCGAAGTCAGTAATTACAATACTTCCAAAAAAACTATATGATCATATGGTTAAATTGGAAAGTAATGGGAAAAAATTTTAAAATTTTGCGATATTGGATACCGGACTATGTTTTTGAACACCGGATAAAATCCGGTTTTCACTTCACTACTTTTCACCATCTTTCTCGAAGGAAAATCCTTCTTTTCAGAAAAATCGTTAAATTACGATGTAACGTCTGCGTTTTCTCGTTTTTTGACCGTATTACTTGAAATCCGGTTCTCCACTGGGGAGCGGGGGTTCAAATCCCTCCCTCTGCGCTTTCTTTTTAAAACGATTTTAAAGCATATCTCAAAAGACCAATTGGTAAAGTATAGCTCTTTTTCTCATAGCTCAATTTTAAGGCTATTGGACTTGAAATTTAACAGTATACCGCAACCGGTATTTTGCATTGTTAACAGTAACTCCGTTTTTTATTTATATACTCAATAATCCGGTTGTGCGTTTTCATCGGTTTTTTAGTCCGGTTCATACAGCATATTTTTTTAAACAATTTAGCTTTCAATTCTTTCAAAAACGAATTTAAATAGTTATTTCAATAAATTATAAATAATATAAGCTCTTTTATTTAATCAGGTAGAGTAAATTTTTTTAATTCTTATTTTGAGATTTATCAATCGTTGAAAAATAAGATACGCCCCCGTGATAACTCTATCGATTTTTTTTAAATACTCCTATTTCCCCCTCTTTTTGAGGTGTTATTTTGATTAAAATCTGTCCGTATTGTTTAAAGCCTGTTGAACATTTTGAAAAGGATTATCATAAATCAGAAGTCAAAGCTGTCAATGTTCACACAAGTAACAAAAATTGCAGTGTTTTACAGACCAGTTTTGTAAAAGATCAGGCGAAGTGCTCAAACATTCAGAGTCTAAAAATGAATGCAGGAAAAATTGCTAAAGATTTGAATTTATCTGAAATTCAAAAGAAAGACTTTTTTAATTCAATTATCAAGTTGAAACGAGATAAAAACCATTTAAAAGATTATGTTATCTTGCAGTGTGCATTAAACACCGTTTTGGTGGGGAAGTATACATTAAAACAGGGGATAACTACAAAGATATTGTAATCGGTGAGGTCTTAAAATTCTGTACGTTTCAACATTTGGAGTCAAATTACACAGAATTAGGTCTGGTAACATATATTATATTTAGATCAAAAACTGACATATTTTATGAGGGTTCGCGGGAATTAATCGTAAATGAAATTATTCGGCTTATCTCCAATGAAAAAATAAAGACTAAAAAAGCATGGGAGTATTTAATGTATGAATTTTGCATATATTCTGGGGAAGCGGATTCAATTTTGAAAAATTCAAAGATTTTTGATAATAATGACGATGATCCCCTTTATTATATTTTAAAATTCATTTATAACAATTTTATCGTAATAAACCCATTAGTGGCAGGAAATGATTTTATATCTGGTGTATTGGAGTATGTTGGCGGACTTGATGTTATTAAAATAATGGAATTGAAAAAAGCGATTGAAGAAAAAGAAAATCCTCGTGGGAGACTTAAATTTGAAAATCAAACTATAAACTTACTACTTCACGGGGGTACTTATGTTGATATTGGATATGATAAATAAATTATTTAGTTATTCATTAAATGTTTTTAATATGTAAGTCCCTAATTTTTTATTAAATTCGTCTATTTTATTGTATGATGAATTAGATAGTGTTTCAATGCGTTTCAATTTTTCAGAAATATCTTCTTCGGAATCAAACTCAAAAACTAACATGCCCGCATGGATATGTCTTATGGGAAATCTTTCAATTTCATTGGGCCTTGGATCGTAATCGATAAAGTTAATATCTCCAAAACATGTTAAAATAATATTATTTCCTTGTTTTTCGTAGTTATCACAAATAATTTCCAAGTTTGGGAGTTTATATCAAAGTATAATTTCCCATTCACCATATCTTTTTAATTCGGAAATTTTTGAAGGATATTTACTATCCTGCAGATCTAATGAGTTAAGTATCGATTTATCAAGTTTTTCATCGCTTTCTTTTAATTTATTATATATTTAAGCAGCATTTGGAGAGAGAACTACTCTTACATAATTCATAGTTCAAGCTAATCATGTGTATATTCTGGAGGGGAGTATAATTTAGAATATTTCAACAAAATCCGGTAAAATAACTTATTCTTTCTTCTTTTTTAGATTAATTTCTCAATTTTTAAAGTAAATTCAACAACACTTTTAAAAAATTCCCGTATTATCAATAATAATATATAGTATCTGGTAATATACAGTACTTAAAACAATTTTGTGGTACCGATGGATGTCCAATTTAAAAAAGGAGTTTTAGAGCTCTGTGTACTCACCCTGCTTAATAAACGGGATTATTACGGGTACGAGCTAATAAATGAAATTTCAAAAAGTATCTCGATATCTGAAGGTACCATATATCCATTATTAAGGCGTTTAAAGGCAGACGGGCTTTTAACCACGTATTTAATGGAATCGAGCAGTGGGCCACCACGAAAATATTATAAACTTACTGAAAAGGGCAAGGAAGTTAGAGAAAGTCAGGCTGAAGAATGGATAGAATTTTCAAAAAAAGTAAATGAGCTGATTAATTCCGGTGTTAAAGATGAATAAAGAAGAATATTTATATAAACTGTCTGAAACATTAAAAAGCATTCCAGAATCGGAAAAACAGGACATCCTATATGATTATAATGAATATTTCGAAAATGGGGCTCTTGAAGGAAGAAGCGAGGAAGAAATATCTAAATCATTAGGCAATCCCGAACAGGTTTTAGAATCTTTTGATTTTGAAAAACCTAAAAATGTATTTTCAAAAAAACTCGTAGCATGCAGTGCACTTGTAATGTTCAATATATTATTTATTATTGGGCCGCTGGCCTGCGTGTTGCTGTTTCTATTAATCCTGTTTACAGGAAGCGTTGCAGTTACAGTCGCCGGTTCCATGATGGTTCTTGAACCAGTATTTCAATTGGTAATCCCTCATTACTTTATCTTTGAACCATTTGTAAAACTACTAATTCCACAGTTTGAAGTAATTCCCGCATCAGGCATTGTTTACGCACTTGTTGGAATCATAACTGCCGCATCAGGTATCGCTACTATGATATTATCAGCATACTTTGCAAAATTATTCCATAATGGGGTACTTTGGTATTTAAAATTAAATTTAGATATTTTAAATGGATAATTAACTCAAAATACCTCTTAAAACTTTTTTAATTATTTTTTAGTGATTTAACTTTTTTATTTTTTTATTTTTTTAAATTTTGTCGGTAGTTAATTATATATAATACTGTTTAATACACAGTACTGTTTACTAATTAATAATTTTTGTGAAAACCATGGAAACAATAATATCACTTAAAAACGTCTGGAAAATCTACCCAATGGGCGACTTTGAAGTTCAGGCGCTGAAAAATGTTTCATTAGATATTGAAAAAGGTGATTTCGTTGCAATTGTCGGTGCTTCAGGTTCTGGAAAGTCAACAATGATGAATATGGTCGGTTGTCTTGATATTCCAACAAAAGGAACGGTCATATTAAAATCAAACGATATTTCAAAACTCAGTGAATCTAAACTATCCAAACTGCGTGGTGAATCGATTGGATTTATATTTCAACAGTATAATCTGATTCCAAGCATGACTGCACTCGAAAATGTAATGCTGCCACTACAATTTCAAGAAGTTAATGATAGTGAGGCCGAAAAAAGAGCCGAAGCTGTTTTAAAACTTGTTGGATTGTCAGACCGAGTAAATAACAGGCCATCACAGCTTTCTGGAGGTCAGCAACAAAGAGTTTCTATCGCAAGAGCTCTTGCATGCAAGCCGGAGATTATTTTGGCCGATGAACCAACAGGAGCTCTTGATAGTAAAACTGGAAAGGAAGTCATTGCAATCCTTCAAAAACTCTGGAAAAAAAACAAAAATACCATCATCATGATTACACACGACATGAATCTTGCAAAAGCTGCAAACACGGTTGTAGAATTAAAAGACGGGAATATCGTAAATATCGAAAAAAATAAAGAAATAGTGGAGTATTAGGGGAATTATGCATATTAAAATCATTGATCGAACCAAACTACCCTATTTGATGAGATTTATCTACATAATATTTATCATCAACCTTTTGCTAGCAGTTTATTCGATTTTTGATGGTAAATTACTGTTTGGAACATTGATACTCCAGGGAATCTTTTCAAAAATTGTTGGAGGATTGTTATGTATTCTTTGGGCAGTAATTTTACTTGGAATTAGTGACAGAAAGTTGTACGCACTCGAATTGGTTGTAAGTTGGATGTTTTTTCAGGGGTTACTGAACTTTTCGATAATTATTCAGATGGTTTATGAAATGAAATACCCGTTAAATGAAGTAATTCACAGTTTAATTGAGAATTATCACATATTGTATGGCTTAAACAGCTCTGCAGAATTACTTTATGCAATAACCTTTTTAAAATACGTATTTCTCCTGATTTTTAATATTTGCGTAATATTCTACTTTGAAAAAAATAAAAAACTGTTTAAATTCTAATGGTGAGTAAATGAGCTTTAAAAAAATAATAATATCCTCTATAACACTTTTAATGTTGCTTTCAGTAGCAATGGCACCGGTTTACGCAGAAACATCAATTTCAGACATTTCGTTAGTTTCTATTAATCTTGTAAATCAGGACCCGACTCCTGCAGTTGGTGGAGACATTTTTGAAGTTAGAATCGGCGTTAAAAATGAAGGCGGAAAATCTGCTGGAGACTACATATTAGAACTTGATCCTTCATACCCATTCCAAAAAGTCGCGGGTGAGGAATTATCCAAAGAAATTGGCTTTTTAGATAAATACCAAGACGATGACAAAGAAATAATTATTACAGCATTTAAATTACGTGTAAATGAAGAAGTAACCTCTGGAAACTATCCTTTAAAAGTATTACTTTATAAAAAAGGAGATTTAACTAAAACGGGTTATAAAACCGAATTAACTGTAGATGTTGGAAATAAAGAAAATGCAGAAGTTATGCTCAGCACCTCAGAATTAAACCCTGGAGAAAACTCCAAACTCACATTTACCATAAAAAATGCAGGTTCTGCGCCATTAAAAGATTTAACATTTTCATGGGATACGCCAGAAAATAAAATACTGCCACTTGGTTCTGGAAATACAAGATTTGTAAAATATATTGGTGTAAATCAGGCCGTAAATTTAGATTACGATGTTATGGCAGGTTCTGACATAGAACCTGGATTATACAAGATAAATATGTACTTAAACTACGAAGATACAATCAACAGCTCTGAAAAAAATATTATTCAGGATGCAGGTATTCACATTTTAGAAAAGGCTGATTTTGAAATAGCATTTTCAGAAAATTTAGACGATTCATATACGTTTTCAATAATGAACGTTGGAAACAGTGATACAAAATCTGTATCGATGTATATTCCAAAACAGGACGGCTGGACCATAATTGGGTCAAATAATGCAATAATTGGGAATTTGGATGCGGGAGATTATACTTATGCAAGTTTTAACCTCTTGGCTGACAGTTCAAACCAGTCCGAAATCCCAATTAAAGTTGAAGCATACTACACGTCAAACGAAGGAAATAGAAAAGTAGTAGAAAAAGAAATCCTTGTTTCAAACTCAAATGCAGCACTTACATACATTAATCAAGCTGATTCGGGAAAAGGCGGATTTACAGGATATTTAATAATGGCAGGAATCGTTATAATTGCAATATTAATTTTGGGCATCTTCATAATCCGTAAAATTCTCAAAAAAATCAAATCTGCTAAAAAAGAATAGGGGGACTGAGTTATGAAACCCTCAAAAATTTTTAAACTTGCCTTTAATATGGTAAAGGGGAGTAAATTAAGGAGCTGGATTACTATTATTGGCGTAGTGGTTGCGGTTGCATCGGTAATTACAATAATCTCAGCAGGAGAATTAATGGAAAAGCAAGTGACACATGAACTTGAAAAACTTGGTGGAGATGTAATTTCTGTATATGCGATAACGACTGAAACAAGCAGCAAAACACCGGAACTAACAAAAACGGATGTACTTGTAATCAAAGGGATACCTTCGGTTAAATACGTTGACAAACGAGTAACTTCTTATTCAAAGATTTCTTATGGAGATAAAGAATTGTATTCGCAGATAACAGGAGTTGATCCAGCAGTCTGGCCAAAAATAACACAAGAAAAGGTTGAAACTGGAAGAATGCTCCAGCCTGGCGATAAAAACGTTGTTGTAATCAATAATTACCTTGCAAATGAAGAATTTAACCGTAAAATAAATATTAACCAGATTATAAAAATTGGAAATAAATCATTCAGGGTTATTGGAATACTTGATAATGATTCAAGTGGACTTGCGAGTTTATTTTCGGGAGGAATTTACGCCCCGTTAGACTCTGTCTACGACATTGAGCAGGATTCAGACTACAGCGTGCCTAAAGAACGTGGGACGTATGACAGCTTGGAAATTAAATTAAAAGAAAATGTAGATACCGATGCAGCAGTTCAGGACATTGAACAGAAACTGAGAACTTCAAGACACGTTACTGAAAAAAATCAAGATTTCTACATATCTTCTGCAAAATCATTTATTGAAAGTTCCCAATCTATTATTGGTGGAATAACCCTGTTCCTATCCTTTATTGCTGGAATATCCCTGATAGTTGGGGCATTTGGAATTTCAAATACCATGTTCACAGCAGTTTTAGAAAAAACAAAAGAAATAGGCATCATGAAAGCAATCGGGGCAAAAAACGAGGATATATTATTACTGTTCCTGTTTAATTCTGGTCTTATTGGCCTTGCAGGAGGATTTTTAGGCCTTTTAATAGGGGTTTTAATTACACAGGTTATTACCTATGTAATAGCATTGAAGTTTGGAACACCTTTTGAATTTTATGTGAGCATAAAATCAGTTGTCGTTGCATTGGTCGTTTCAATAGGTGCGGGCATTTTAGCAGGTGCAGTTCCTGCATACAACGCGTCAAAATTAAAACCTGTTGATGCGCTTAGAAGTGAATAAATATTAATAATAAATCATGAAAAAGTAATTAAGCAAAAAGATGAAAGTACCGTTAAAATATTTAAAATCCTTTCATTTCCGTTTTTTGGTTTTAAAATGAGCGTAAACGAAATTTATACAAACTATATAAAAGGCCCAGCCTTGGATGTTTTTTCAAATCCAAAAAATTTGATTTTTGGAAGTACGGTGCATTTTTTAAGTTCTATTTTTATATTATTCAGCTTTCTTAGTTTGTTTGTGTTTTTTGTTATCCTCGGAAGCACAATAACCTCTGAATCAAACTTTTTAATTGATATTTTTAAAAATAACTTAAATATAACAACTGATGTACTTTTAATTATATCTGGGGCAGTTTTTGGATTTTTCTTTATTTTTAGCATTTTATTGACATTTTTGATTAACGGCTACTGGCTTAAAACCATAAAATATACGATAAATAGTCAAAATATACCTGACTGGACGGGTGTTTTAGAGTTACTAAAATACGGCGTTATTTACACGATTGGACTGTTTATAATTGGAATAATTTTTCAAAGTCCTTTTTACATGATATTACTTGCGCAAATCGTTCTAAATTTACCTGATTTGGGCATTCTTTCGAATTTACCATATATTTGCTCGTTTCTCTCGTGGATGTATATACCCCTTGGGACATTGAATTACATTGAAAAAAATAAATTTTTAGCGCTTTTTAACGTTAAAAAGTCTTTTAAACTCTATTCTAAAGAATATATCAATTATTTAGCTGCATCATTTCTTTTAATATGTATATACAGTATATTTGAATTATTGATAGGTTATCTCATCGAATTAGTTATTGATAAAGTTGTAGCAAACCCAAATTTAATAACTGACCCGAATTTTTTGAGTTGGCAGATATTTTGGATTCCTGCGCTTTACGTAAATTCGTTTGTATGTTTTACAATTTTTTTATGGCTTTCAAGAGGTATTGGGATATATTACAATATTTCAACAGGTCGAAACGACGTATTAACAAAATAACGAAAATGGAAGATATTGCATTTACATTTTAAAATTTAAATAGTCCAAAAATGTAGTTTTTGAAAAATTTTTTGAAAAAATTTAAAAAAAGATCGGAACAGTTCAAAACTCCCCAATATTGAACTGCTTTAATGGTGTATGGAACGATTTTATCAACAGATGCAATATACATCCCATTTCCCAAGATCTTTCCCACCTTGGGCAAATATACTTTTTGAAATCGGGATTACTTAAACGTTTAGGGTAATCAAAACCAATATATTGGGTTAAATTGGAAAAAAAGAAATAATGCATTTTAAACTTGCATTATTATTTTATCAATGTAAAACTGGTTTTTTTCAAAATCTCTTTTAGATTCAAAAGATTTGTTCATCACAATTATATCTTTGATATTTGGAATTGAAAAAAACTTCCAATCAGGCCGATTTCTTGAATCAAAGGTCCATGTTTGAAATGCTTTTAAAATCCATTTTCCAGTATCGGTTATTGCAATCATATGCGGTTCAACTACTCTTGGCAGACCCTCGTACTTAAAAGTAACTGTTTTTTTACATTTTATTGCCGATTTTAAAGCATACCTCAAAAAGACCAAATGGTAAAATATACCTCTTTTTCGCGTAGCTCAATTTTAAGCCATTGGACTTGAAATTTAACTTCAATTAACCCTTATCCCTTATCGAAAAAAATTAATATTTTGGGAACATAATATACTATAATCTTATTATATGGGGGATAATTTGAGAGTGCTGTTAGATACAAACATTTTTTCCAGTTTTGAAGATTATTCGGATATTTCCAGAAAATTAAATGAATTATCGCGAAGACTTAATCCAAAATCGATTCTTTTGAAACATCCTAAATCTATCGAATACTTAAACACGTTAGACGAAGATACCAAACGGATTTTACTCTCAAAACTGGCTTTTTGCGCTCTTTTAAATGATTATCCATTACCAATGAATGATTTAGAATTTAATACTAATGTTGGATACCTTAAAGGAACGAATAACGACCTTGAAAACCACCTCCTGTATGCAGTTTATACGAATTACGTAACATACCTCATAACTGAAAACAGGATGATACACCAGAAATCAACAAAACTCGGATTAAAAGACCGTATTTTATATTTAAATGAAGCTTTAGATTTTTTTAAAGAGTTTTATTCTATTCAAAAAAGGCAGATCTTGCCACAAATTAAACAGCGCCCTATAATCAAGGTAAATGTAGATGACCCGATATTTGATTCATTGCGTGAAGAATATCCTGAATTTAACGACTGGTACAATGAAAAAGCACGTCTTGGTAGGGAATGCTGGTGCTACTTCAAAGAATCTGGCAAACTTGGAGCTGTTCTGATATTTAATGGTGAAGATTTTAACGTTATTAAAAAAGACCCCATTTTACCTGAAAAAAGGCGTTTTAAGATATGTACCTTCAAAGTTGATCAAGTTGGATATAAACTGGGAGAATTGTTACTTAAAAAAGCTTTTGATTACTGCATTGATAATTCCATGACTGAAACGTATTTAACGCATTTTGCGAAATCAGAGTTTGATTATATTGTTAATTTAATAACTGAATATGGGTTTATTGACATAGGAACCAATGAAAATGGTGAAAATGTATTTTTTAAGGATCTTAATCCGACACCCAATCAATTAATGTTTTGCGATTACAAAGACATTTTCAAAAAATACTATCCTCTTTTTTACGATGGAAATCGAGTCAAAAAGCTTGTTGTTCCAATAAGGCCCCAATACCACGAAAAACTGTTTACTGATTATGTAAAAAGAACTTCTATATCATTAAACGAGTATTTTGGGGATTTTATAATTGAAGGAAATACTATAAAAAAAGCATATATCTCGCACAGCCCGATAAAAAATCTAAAAAAGGGGGATATTTTATTATTTTATAGATCAGAAGACCATAAGGAAATTACTTCGTTGGGAGTATTGGAAGAATTTAAAACAAATTTAACAAGCCCTGAAGAGATTATGAACCTGGTAGGTAAGAGAACAGTTTATTCTTCAAGGGAAATTGAAGAAATGGTCAAAAAACCTGCAAACGTTATGATATTTACTATGCACCTGCACTTAAAGTCTCCGATATCATTAAATGTTTTAAAAGAGAACAATATATTAAAAGGACCGCCTCAAACAATTACAGAAATAACGCATGGCGCTTACGAAAAAATAAGGGACTTGGGCGGAATTAATGACAATCTTACTATCCATTAAGCCAAAATATGTTAAAGAAATATTAAAAGGCTCTAAAAAATCAATCTTTAAAAACTATGATAAAAACGAATTGTTGGAACATTCATTGTTGGAGATATAATTGAAAACTGCCCAAAAATCCTCTGGAACGAATTTAAAAATGTTTCAGGGATAAAAGAATCAGAATTTTTCAAATATTTCAAAGAAAAAGATAAGGGATACGCAATTCAAATAAACAAATTAAATGAATTTGAAAATCCGGTTAATCCTAAAGATATAAATCCTGATTTTAGGGCTCCGCAGTCTTTTTGTTACATATCTCAGAATTTTGAGGAAGAAATATTATTTAAGATTTAAATTACGTTTTTTGAAATTTTAATTTTGCCTATATCCATAATTAAAAAAGGTTTTTAAATTTCTATTGAAATAATTAATATTATGAATAATCGGGGGAGTAATTGTGATAAAAAATACACTTTCAAACGTCATGGCTGCTACTTTTTGTATTGAATTGCCTAATGGAAAAGCAGGGGGGATGCCCACTCCTGCAGGAACTGGCTTTTTTATATCTCCAGAGGGCTGGTTTGTAACTGCCGCACACGTGGTTATGGATAAAAAGGGATATTTAAGAAAAGATTTGGATAGAGCATTTTTGATAAAAGAACAAAATGCAAAGGATCCTAAAAAAATCTGTCAGTATGTATCCCCTGGGCCCATTTTTCCAGGATTGGATATTGCTTTATTAAAAGTAGATTTTGAAAAAAATTCTGATAAAGAATGGCTTGACAAAAAAACTGAATTTCCATTTATAAAAGTTTCAACAGGACGTCTTGAAATGGGTGATGAGGTGTATTCTTTTGGATATCCTCTGTCAAGCTATGGAATAATAAAATCTGGTGAGATTGGATATACAAAATTGAGTCCGCGGGTTACATCTGCAATAATTTCATCGAATTTTGATACAAATATGGGTGCAGCAGGGCCGAAAAATTATGTACTTGATAAAGCACTAAATTATGGAAATAGTGGTGGGCCAATTATTGCAACAGAAACTGGTCATGCCCATGCAATATGTTCCAGATTCCAGCCTTTGGTTGTTCCACAGCAGCATATTAAAGATAATAATGGCAACCCTCTACCGATAATGATTCCAAGCCTTTACGGGGTCGTATCAAGCTTTAATAATAAAGATATTATTGGATTTTTAATGTCTTTGGATATTCCAATTGAAGAATAAATTAAAAATTTAAAAAATTACTTTTAAAAATTTAAATTCGTTCATTTTTTTTGAAATTTTTAATTGTTTTAACTTTAAACAAAAATTAATATTTTAATCAGCTTTTAAGGATATTTACAATGACGGGGATTGTAAAGAACCTGACAAAAGCTACAATTTTAAAAAAAGCAGTTTTATCAGTTGAAAGATTTGTTAAAAAAAGCAGAGGATGGTTTAAAAGGTAAAATTTGAGAAAACTTATATTTTTTTATTTAAATTGAAATTTAAAAAAAGTAAAACACAAATTCAGGTGATTTTATTAGCAAATGAAAATTCGAGGGTTTTAAAGGAATGAAAAAACCGTGCCAGCTTTTCATTACTCCGCCCTTATTCAGGATTTTATCCATGTACTAAATTGGACTGCATAGGATTTAAAGCAGTATATTCGACAAAAAGTGTATAAATGTGATCTGGTAAATATGATAAAATTTCACTATATTATTCAAAAATACAGCGTTTATAAAATATACTGTGTAAAAAACGGTAAAAACTGATTAAATAATGTTACAGAACTATTAAACGATGAAAAATACAATTTAAATGTATTAAAACGCTTTGATTTTTTGAAAATCAAAAGAAAAATCTACATGAATGCAGTCAAAAAACGAACAAAAACTTTCAAAATTTACATAATGGCTGATTTGAACGCTTGAAAAAATAATAATTGGGATCAGAAGGTAAAAATTCAAAATCGATAAGTTTGTACAATTATGATCCGAATTTACCCTGAATAACACCATAACTTAATAATATTTAAAATTATTAAAAATTAAGACTAAATAA
The DNA here is from genome assembly GCF_002945325.1 of Methanococcus maripaludis. Lineage (NCBI taxonomy): Archaea > Methanobacteriati > Methanobacteriota > Methanococci > Methanococcales > Methanococcaceae > Methanococcus > Methanococcus maripaludis. The sequence continues at coordinate 198,508 of NZ_CP026606.1, read as the reverse complement.
ACCTTTAAAATGTTTGGAAATCCGTTAAACTATCTTAAAAAATAAGATGTTAAAAGACATTAAAAAAATATTATAATTGTTCTGTTTTTGTAGTTAATGAATAGTCTATTTTTTAGTCAGTCTTTTTTTAAGATTTTAATACGAGATACGCTGGTTTAAATCTGACTTTTTTGAAGATATATCTTTAATCTGAGTTTATTTGTAATCTAGCCCCCGATAAAAATATATACCCTGCGCAATATAACTTTTTGACTATACTTACAACTTAATTACATTATACCAATTCGGGGTGAACAATGATAAAAAAATGTTTATTATTTTTGTTGCTGCTTTTTGCGCTAGGAAGCGTTAATGCGGTAGATATTGATTATTCAAATCCAACGGATGTAAATATTGATGGTACTGATTACCACGTATTTGCATTGATCAATGAATCTGGGGATTACAAGGTAACTGTAGATTTTGAGAATAACACATTATCAAGCAATGATAGTGTATTAATAATTAAAGACACTGAAAACGTTGTACTTGACTGTAACAACATGTTTTTCAGTACCAATACTACAAACAGTCCATATATCATATACGCCTACAATTCAAGCAATATTACTGTTAAAAACTTGAATGCTAACTGGTCATCTGATACAATTTTCGTTAAAGATGTTAATGAGTTTACACTTGAAAATTCAGAAATAATTTCTGAAGGCTATTCTATCGAATTACAAGAGTCTTATGGTACCAAAATTTTGGAAAATACGTTTAATACTATGACGTACGACGGCAGTATTGTGTTTGATGATACTATTGAAAACAGCACAATTTCTGGAAATACGATCAATATGGTTAGCACTGTTACTGTTGCCAACGGTATCTATGCTGACGAGGCTATTATAAACTCGACGATCGAAGATAACGAAATTAGCATTAATTCCACCGTGGGCACTGCTTACGGTATCAGGGCATGCTGGGACAATATAACAAATTCAACGATTGAAAATAATGTAATCGATCTTTATTCTGCTGATAATAATGCTTATGGTATTTATTCAGTATATAATATTACCAACAACGTAATATCTGGAAATAACATAACAGCAAATGCGACAGAAGATGCATACGGTATTTGTTCATACAATGAAGATATTACAAATGTGACAATTGAGGATAACGTATTCGATTTATCTTCTGATTCCGAAACTTACTGTATTTATGCTGGCGATTATATATACAACACATCCATGGCCGAGAATAACATCACAGCAAACGGTTATGACGGTTCTTACGTTATTTACACGGACAATGAAGATTTAATCGGTTCAAAAATTAAAAACAACGAAATTACGATTATTTCAAAAGAGGGGGATGCTTACTGTATTTACCCATTTGCCATTATAAGCTCAGTAATATCTGGAAATACAATTACTGCATATGGGGAAGATTGTGCTTGTGGTATCTACGCGTGTGGTGCAGATTTAGTAAATTCGACCATAGAATCTAATTTATTTAATATTTCATCCAATACTGAGGATTCTGAATGTATTTACACCGATTACAATATAGTAAATACAATAATTTCAGGAAATACATTCATTTCAGAAAGTAATGGGTATTACTCTTACTGTATTTATGCCTGTGATAATTTGGAAAATTCCACAATTTCAGAAAACAATATCACAGTAGATGCATGCGAAGATGCTTACGGTATCTACGCTGAAGACGAAGATATGGTAAATACTAAGATTTTAGGAAATAACATCATACTCAATTCCAGTGATAATTGCGCTTATGGTATCTTCGCATATAAATACATGGAAAATTCTACAATTTCAGGAAATAACATAACAGCAGACTCTTACGGCGAAGCTCTCGGTATCTACGCATGTCAATATGATATGGTCAATATAACAATAGAAAACAATATAATCGACCTTTATGCGTATTCTTATGATGGATATTATCCAAACGCTTACGGTATTTTTGCAGAGAATAATATCGAAAACTCAGCGATTTTGGGAAATAACATAACAGCTGAATCTAATGAAAACGATACTTATGGTATGGATCTGGATTATATTGAAAACTCAACAATTTCAATAAATACCATTACTGTCAAAGCATACAACGATACTTATGGTATGGATCTTTACGATGTACTAAACACGACAGTCTTCGAAAACACTTTAACGGGTGAATACTACACTTCCTTAGGTATTTACGGAAATTATAACAAAATCTTCAATAACAAAATCTTCAATAACACGAACGATGAGGAAGAATTCTATTCCATGCCTTATCTTTATTCTAGTGTATGTGTTAAAGGGGACTACAACATAATTTCATCAAATGTTTTACATGATGCTTGGGCATATGGTCACATTGATGTTTACGGAAACAATAACACAATATCCTCAAACACGGTAGATTACTCTATCTATTTGGAAGGAAACAATGCCACAATCTCTTCAAACGTTTTACATAATGACAAGTATGGCGATGCGCACATGGGAGTTTACGGAAACAATAATACAATTTCCTCAAACACTGTGGATGACCATATTTGGACCTGTGGACAGTACACGCTAATATCCTCAAACACTGTGATAAATGCAAGCAGGGATTACGCAATTGACCCTAACGGATATCCTGATCTTGGAATAAATGCATATGCAACAATATTTAACAATACAATTCGTGCAAGCACTATTGGAATCTTGCTTGATAATTGTTGTGAAGATTACTCAAATATTACACAAAATACGATTTATGCAGACGATTATCCAATTATTATTGGAGATAACATCACAGGCTGTAATATTTACTTAAATAACTTTATTTACACAGGAAATTCGTCAAATATTTCTGAAATAATGCCAAACACAACTGTAAACAACAGTTTAGTAAGTCCTTTTGAAATTGAATATAAATACAATGGAAATAATTACAGTAACATCCTTGGAAACTACTGGTCTGACTACAGTGGAACAGACGCAGATTCAAACGGAATTGGTGACACTCCTTACCTTTATGGATGTGACTATGAAAGAACTTACGGTGAAGAATACTACGATATCGAGTATTTAGAAAACGATACTGCCCCATTAATCGACATGTGGAACGGAAACGAAATTGGAAACTACGTTGCACCAACTACACCAAGCTCTTCGCACAGCAGTAGTGGTGGAAGAAGCTACGATTCAGATATTTCAGATGAAATCGAATCAAAAGTAATTAAAAACTTCGTTTCAAGTGCGGCAGTTATATATGGAAACGAAATCGATCAAAAGTTTGCTGAAGAATTAAGAGAAAGAATACAAAATGCAAACGGTTACAAAATTTCTGGAAATGCAGTAATCGTTGGTGGGCCAAACGCAAATGGCTTTGCAAAAGAATACAACGATCAGTTTGAAATGCCAATTTCAAACGACTACCCTGGAGAAAACAAAGGAATAATTCAGGTATTAAAAGTTCAAGACAACACTGGAAAAATTGTTCAAAGCTATACTATTGTATATATTGCAGGTTCTGATAGACTTGGAACACAAGCTGCATTAGAATACTTTAAAACTTTGGATGAGTTGCCAGAAGGACCAATCATGGTCGAATGGACAGAAAATGGACCTAAAGTTGTTGAATAATTTAATTAAAAAAATAAAATTTTTCTTTTTTGACTTTTTTGTAAAATTAAAAAAATTAGATTCGGAATGACTCCTCTGATTTATCAATATTTCCGATATTGCTATATCATTCCCGACATAATGTAAAAAATAATATTTATGTATTATGTTCTCAATTAAATTACTATTATTTATATATAATATAAATCAATGATAATAATGTTTTTATGTACCCGATTAATCTAACGATAGTGAATTTTAAATATATTTTAAAATTTAAAATGTGACATTTTTTCACCCCCCAAGTGAAATTAAAATTCCGTATCAAATTTAAATTTGGGGCATAAAAACACTTTTTTAGAAATTAATTCTTTAAGCTTAACCCATAAAACTTATTAAATGTCTTAAAAAATCAAGAATTACTAAAAAATAATAGGATTACCTGGGATAATATATAACATCTGAAAGTAACTGATTAATATACTTTTTAAATATTATTTTTGCTCAATGTTTCAAGTACAACGTAGATAATTGCTGAACCAAAAACGGCATTTATTGGCGAAATTCCTGGTAAAAATTGCGATGCAAAAATGCCCAATACCCACGCAATAACTGCATTCCAATGTACTTTTTTAACTTTAATGTTTTCAAGTGACGCGTACTTTTGACGTTTATTTATGAAATAATCCGATATGATAATCCCGCCAATGGATGGAATAATGGAGCTAAGCAAGGTTAACCAACCTACAAAGTTATTGTACAGGATTAATGCCCCAAGTGTTCCAATTAACCCGTTAAAAATCACAACATGTTTTTTTGGTATTTTTGTAATATTTGAGAAACCAAGGCCTGATGCATAAAGGGCGTTATCATTCGTAGTCCATATATTAACTCCTAAAATTATAATTGCAGGAATTATTAACCCTTGTTTAAGCATTACTTCGGAAATATCTGAATGACCTAATGTAGAAGCACCAACTGCACCAAATATAAACATTAACGAATTTCCAATAAAAAAAGCAATAAATGTTGAAATTACGCCAATAGACTTACTTTTTGAAAATCTTGCAAAATCAGGCGTTAGTGTACCTCCACTGATAAATGAACCAATACAAAGGCTCAGTCCAACTGCAAGCCCCATGTTATTTGCGGGTTCAATTGCAAAAAGTTCAGAAATTCCTCCAATTGAATTAACTGCTCCAGTTACTGAGTAAATGCCTAGAAGAGTTATTGCAGGAACAGAAATCATACTTAATACTGTAAGCGACTTTATTCCAAAATATGCGGTTGTGGTCATTAAAATTCCGGAAAGTAAAAGTAGAATGTTTAAATCAATCCCTGTTGCATAGTGGACAGGAAGTGAAAACATTGCAACACCAACACCAAACCAGCCGACTTGAGTAATTGCTAAAATAAATGATGCGAGATAAGATCCTTTTTCTCCAAAGGAGTATCTTGCGAGAAGGTGCGTAGAAAGACCAGTACTTGATCCAATATATGCAAGAGCTCCAGTATATAATCCAAGCAATAAATTGCCCATTAAAACAATTAGAAGAAATGTTTGGAATTTCAAACCTGTCCCAATCGTTCCGCCTGCCCACATGCTTGCTGAAAAAAAGGTAAATCCAAGCATTATTGCAAACATTGGTAAAAATCCTTTTTTACTTTCTGAAGGGACTGTTTCCAGTGCATAATCTTGATCAGCATGTTTTTGTCGGTACATTAATATATCAGTCTCCTAATTTGGATTCTTCTGTTTACTTTTTAAATTAAAACGAATTTTTGCAATTTTATTTTTAATTACCGTTATATATCACTTTTGAAATGAAAATCACGTTTAAACTTTAGATAAGTTATCCAATGAATCTACACGTAATATATGCATGTCATAGGTCATATTGATTGAATAACGTAAAAAAATCTAAAATTTAAATGTAACTTTAAATTAAAGACATTTAATTAATAAATAGCATTATTTTTACGAGTTTTAAACGTTAGATCATTGTTCGGCCAAATGCGAACAAAATCCACGTTTTTATATGTTTTGAAATTCAAGCTAATTTAAGAAGCAGACTTATGCTTTCTGAGGTGAACTATGAAATTTAAAACAAGTAGCATGATTGCAATTTTAGCAGTTTTTTTATGCATAATTGCTGGAAGTTTTGTAATTTTTCAGAAAAATGCAGAACCTGGCAATAACTCAACAAACGATTCTAATTATGGGTCGGAAATAATTTTTGGAGTTATAAACTCCATTGAAGTTGCGGATGGAAATTACAAGTTATTGGTAAACAATAGCAACGGCGAATATGTTGTAAATGTGCCTGAAAGTATTGATATTAAATTCCCTGAAATTTATGAAGGTGATAATATCTCTGTTGGGGGATTGGTAGAAATTAACTACTCAGGAATTATGACACGATCTTTTCCGCCAATTTTGACCGCATCATCTGTACTTTACTACCCTCCAGAATTTGTAACTTCAGGAATAGTTACTGAAATTGATTTTGTAAATGACTACAATAGATTTTTAGTTGAAGGGGAAAACAGCCTGTGCTATGTATCAGTTACTAATGATACACTAGTTTCTGGAGACCTTAATAACGTTAAAATAAATTCTACTGTCACGTACAGCTCAATAATCCAACTTATGAGCTATCCTGGACAGTGTGGTGCAATTCATTTTATTGTATATTAAAAATAACTTCTAATTTATTTAATTTCTTTTGGCCTTTTTTGATTTATTTAAAAAATAAAAAAATTTTGGAAGCCATAACTTCTTTTTTCGAAATTTTGGATTAATCATAAATTTAAGTTTTATTTTAATCTAACCCTTAAATCATCAAAATGTATCACTGACTAATCAGTCAAGTTTATATAGCAAAACAACCGTATATTTAATTGACTAATCAGTCAGGATGAGATATATATGAAAGCAAATATTGAAGACAAAAGAAAAGCGATTATGGACGCCGCTTTGAAACTTTTTACTGAACGTGGGTTTCACGGCACATCTACAGCCCAAATTTCAAAAGAAGCAGGTGTAGCTACGGGTACACTCTTCCATTATTTCCCAACAAAAGAAGACCTGATAAACAACCTGTATTTTGAAGTAAAAGCGGATTTAAGCCGGACAATGGTCAAAGACCTCGAACCACAGGTTAACTTTAAAGACAGGTTGAAAAAAATATGGGATAATTTAGTTAGATGGGGCTTAGATAATTATAACGAGTTTCTTTTTGTCGGACAGTTTTGCAATTCGCCTTACATATCGAATTTTACGCGTGAAGAAGTTATGAAGGAGTACTTTACTATTCATAAACTCATTGAAGACGGAGTAACCGCTGGGGCTGTCAAAAAATTACCTTTGGAACTGGTCATTGCAATGTTTTACCAAAACAGCAGGACAGTAGTGCAAGTAATTTCAAGCTATGGTTTATCTAAAGATAAAAATAAATTTATTGACGACGGATTTGAGATAGTCTGGAACGGACTAGTCAAAAACTAATTTTTTTTAGCTAAAATATGATTGATTAGTCACTCTTACTAAATTACTGATTTAATTATGTCAAAAATTAGAAATTAAAGTACATTTAGGCTTGTGAAAATATTTTATACCTTGAAAAAATTGGTGTTGGAAAAAAATCATGAAACTAAAACGACAAATTATTGCCATATTTGGGTCCTTACTAATATTTTCTTTAATTGCTGGATGTATTGACGAAGACAGTACTCAAACAAATGCAACCAGTAACGCAGTTATTGAAAGTTCTATATATGATACAACAATTGAAACTTCCAAACTCCCTGAAGCAGATACTAATAACACTCAAAAAACAGTTACCAAACCTCCTAAAATATATATGACCTATGAAATTACTCCAGTTTTTATTTGGGGATCGGAAATTTTTTAATTTTTCCGGCTTTTCAGAACCTACAAACAGAGATGCTGACCCAAATGTGTTGTTGAGATTACCAAAAAACATATGGAGAAATACCAAAGCAACAGGGCCCTATTTTCTTATTGGAATCCTGCTTTCAGCATTATTTCAGCATTATGTATCCCCTGATGCATTCGCAAACCTTTTTGGCAGTCAAAGAGGATTTGGTGTTTTGATGGCAGCAACAATTGGGGTGCCATTATATGTTTGTGGAGGTGGTACGATTCCATTACTTATGGCATGGTTAGATTCTGGAATGAGTATGGGGGCCGCTGCAGCTTTCATGATAACTGGCCCTGCAACAAAAATTACGAATCTTGGTGCCGTTAAAATAGTTCTTGGAGCTAAACACTTTACATCATACGTAGCATTTACAATTATATCGGCAATTATTGCTGGCGTTGTTGTAAATCTATTCGTGTAATTGCCGAAATGCTTCATAAGTTTTGTATAAATTAAATAAAATCCATATCGAGTTAAATCAATTATTTTGAAAATAAGCTTTAAAAGCAAAATAATTTTTCTCATTTTTTTAAATACCTTAATTATATATACTAAAAAAACAAAGTAATATTAGACTGATTAGTCAATCTTAAATCCCCTATTCGATATACTAAAAAATCCAATAATGAGGGAATATTTCATTCGAAAACTAAAATCTTTCTTTAAAGGTGAGTAGCATGTATGACCCGTATAATTGCGGCCTTTTAATGGCTTCACTAGTAATATTATTCAGCTTTATTTTTTCAATTATATTTTGGGCAACCAAGAAATGCATGGACTGCATTGAAGTTAAATGTATGAAAAAAGGACAATGTAAACCTGAAGATAAGTAATTTATTCTTTTTTTCTTTTTATTTTAAAAGAAAACTTAAATAACGAAAATATTTATTTAAAAAAGTGTGTGAATTAAATAAAATCCATATCGAGTTAAATCAATTATTTTGAAAAATACTCATGAAAATCAAATTCAAAATAATACAAAGTGATATTATGAAAGTTGTTGCAATAAACGGGAGCCCAAAAAAACAGGGAAATACTGCATTATTGATAAACAAAATTTTAGATGGTGCAAAATCAAACGGTGCAGAAGTAATTCAATACGATATTGATAAAATGAATGTCAATGGATGTAAAGGATGTATGCACTGCAGATCCGAGTTTAAATGTGCTCAAAAAGATGATATGGCAGAAATTTTAGAAAACTTAAAAGAAGCAGATGTTTTAGTTATTGGATCTCCAATTTACATGTGGCAGGTTACTGGACAGGCAAAAATATTCCTCGACAGGCTCTACCCTGTAGTTAATGCTGATTTCAGCCCGAGATTAAGCAATATTAAAACTGCTACAGTTTACGTTCAGGCAAACCCTGACGAAAGTGCATTTGCACCGTACATTGAAAACACAAATTCCATGTTAAATTTCCTTGGATTAAATGTTGTTAAATCTATTGTAAAAGGCGGTGTTGGAGCTCCAGGAGACGTTTTAAACCACGAAAATACATTAGAACAGGCATTTAATATTGGAAAAAAATTAACTGAATAAATTTAGAGTTATTTTTTAATTTTTTAAAAAGAAGTTATTACCTAATCTATATATATCACAAAAACAAATTAGTATTTGACTGAGTAGTCAATCTTAAAAATTCAATTATTATATTCAAAAAAATTTCGGATAATGGTGAAAATTATGAGTTTTAATATGTATGTGCCAACAAAAGTCTTGTTTGGAGCAGGACAACTAAATAATCTACACGAACAAAAAAATGCCTGGCAAAAAAGCTATGATTGTTATTTCAAATGGAAAATCTACAAGGGAATACGGTTACCTTGCAAGAACTGAAGAACAGTTAAAATTAGCAGGTGTAGAAACTGCAGTATTTGATAAAGTTGAACCAAACCCATTAAGATCAACCGTTATGGCTGGCGGTGCTTTTGCAAAAGAAAATGACTGCGATTTTATTGTTGCATTAGGTGGCGGAAGCTGTATCGATGCATCAAAAGCAATGTCCATAATGGCTACAAATGATGGAGATTACTGGGATTACATTTTTGGTGGAACTGGAAAAGGAATGCCTTTAAAAGCTAAACCAATCCCTGTTGTAGCAATTACAACAACAGCAGGAACAGGTTCTGAAACCGATCCTTGGGCAGTTGTAACGCATGAAATAAATCGTGAAAAAATCGGATTTGGTAACGAAGATACGTTTCCAGTTTTAGCAGTAGTTGATCCTGAACTTATGAAATCAGTACCTCCAAAATACACCGCATATCAGGGATTTGATGCATTATTCCACAGCGTGGAAGGTTACGTATCTATCGGCGCAAATCTAATGAGCGACATGTATGCAATCACGGCAATAGAAAATGTTTCAAAAAATCTCTCAAAAGCTGTTGAAGATGGAAATGACATGTACGCACGTGAAAAGGTTGCTTTTGGAAATACGTTATCAGGAGTAGTTGAAACTGTTGGACTTTGTACAAGCCAGCACGCATTAGAACACGCAATGTCTGCTTATCACCAAGATCTTCCTCATGGTGCAGGGCTTATAATGATCAGTAAAGCATACTTTACTCATTTTATCGAAAAACATGTATGTGATGACAGGTTTGTAAAAATGGCTAAAGTAATGGGTATGGAAGATGCAACAGAACCTATGGATTTCATCAAAATGCTCGTAAAATTACAGGAAGAATGTGGAGTTTCAGATCTTAAAATGTCTGATTATGGCATTACTCCTGAAGAATTTGAAAAAATGGCGAAAAATGCAATGGATACAATGGGAATGTTGTTTACCTGTGACAGATCTCAGTTAAGTATCGAAGATTGCGTTTCAATTTACAGTGCATCTTACAAATAAGGGGCGAATACATGGACTACAGAAAATTACCGCATGGCAATGAAAAGGTCAGTACTATCGGCATTGGATCAGGAAGCTTGAAAGAAACAACGTCAAAAGAAATTGAAGATATCGTCACTTACGGCATGGAAAAAGGCGTAAATCTGATCGATACGGTCATGTATGATACCACTGCAGCAGAACCAATTAATAATGCATTGAAAGGACATCGGGAAGATATGCTCATGCAGATACATCTTGGTGTCTGGTATCCTAAAGGAACATATTCAAGGACAAGAGTTCCAAGGAACGTTAAAAAGGGTTTTGAGCAGGAATTAAAAAAATACAGTACTAATTATGCCGATATTGGCCTCATCAGCTATGTTGATCTGGTAAGAGACTTTGAAAAAATCATGTCAAACGGCATTTTTGATTATGCTAAAAAGCTAAAGCAGGACGGAACTATTCGATATCTGGGGATTTCGTCACATTCTGAAGAGATATGTAAATTATTTATCGAAACTGGCGAAATTGATGTTATAATGTTCAGTACAAACGCTGCATATGATTTTAAACCCTCATGGGGTAAATTAAACTTAAAAAATGAACGTATGGAGCTTTATCAAGAATGTGAAAAACAAGGTGTGGCACTCACGGTTATGAAGGCTTATGGTGGTGGACAGCTCTTAAACGAAAAAACATCACCATTTAATCATGCCATGACGGTTCCCCAGTGTATACAGTATGCACTGGATCGTCCAGGGGTAGTTTCATGTATTTCAGGAGTAAGTTCAAGAGCAGATCTGGATGAAGCCCTTAAATATTATTCTACTTCTGAAAAAGATCGAGATTACTCGTTTATAGCAAGCCTGCCGCACCGAGACATCATGGGTACCTGCATTTACTGTAACCACTGCCAACCATGCCCTTCTGGAATCGATATTGGTATTGTAAACAAATATCTTGATCTTGCAAAAGCAGGTGACGAGCTTGCAAAAGATCACTACTTGAAATTAAGCAAAAACGCAAATGACTGCACTAATTGCGGTGTTTGTGAAAAGAACTGTCCATTCCATGTAGATATCCGCGGTAGACTGCTAAAAGCAAAAAACTATTTTGATAAAACAAATTCTGTAAAAAAATGAAATCAAAATATTTTTGAGAAGCAAAAGGACTCATAGAATCAGTATTTTTGTGGTAACTGAAAAAAATATGGCAAGAACAGGTAAAGAAAATGGCGACAGTATCAAATAAACAGAGTTTATTGGTATTATTCAGTGTTCTTTTAGTGGCGATATTTGCAGAGAACTATTCAAGTATTGAATTAATTAATGAAGAACATATTGGTGAGGAAGTTATGGATAAAGAAAATTCAATCCGTGAAATTAAGAATGGAACAAGAATTAATATGCATATCAATAATAAAACCATTCCAGGAATATTAAATGACGGTAAACCTGCTAAAGAACTTATTGATAGGCTACCGTACACGATCCATGCCAGTAAATACGATTTTGACATCTGCGGTGTAATGGATAAACCATTATCCTTTAATGATGAAGATTTAGTTCCAGGCTGGAAGAATGGAGATATAGATTTTACTACTCAAGGAAATTATTTCACCATTTTGTATGATAATGAAGAAAATTGTTATGGCGAATTTGTGAATTTAGGGGTTATTGATTGTGACCCTTCAATTATTACAGAAATAAATGGTAGCTTCGATATATTGATTGAACTAGCCGATTAAATGGAAAAAAGCATGCCAATATTATAGATTTCATCAAATCATGATTTCAAAATTAATTTTCAAACTTTTTTTCTATTTTTAAGTTTGGGGTATTTTATTCAATTTTTAAAAAAAACATAATCTTTTCAAAGAAATTTTTGAATGGTTGGAACCTGTGGGTGATAAAGGATATGATAACTTACGAAGATAAATTAAATTATAGAAGTAAAATTAGATAAAGATGAAATATTCCTATTAAACGAAACATTGTCAGAAATAAAATTGCTTGAAACCGAATAAATCGGATTAAAACGGATTACTGAGATTTAAGGTGGAAATATGAAGGTGCTGCTAGTAAATGGAAGTCCAAATAAGAAAGGCTGTACTTATACTGCCCTCAAAGAAATCGAAAAGACATTAAAGGGGGAAAATATCGACACAGAACTTTATTGGATTGGATTAAAACCTATTAGTGGATGTACTGCATGTAAAGCCTGTGCTAAGACAGGACGTTGTGCAGTTAACAATATTGTAAACGATTTTTTAGATATTGCTAAAGATTCAGATGGATTTATCTTTGGTTCTCCAGTTCACTATGCATCCACAAGCGGTTCTATTAAATCATTCATGGATTGTGCATTTTATACGGATTTACTAAGTGGTGGGAAATCTTTTTACCTAAAACCTGCTGCAGCAGTAGTTTCTGCAAGAAGGGCGGGAACAACAGCTGCATTTGATCAACTCAATAAATATTTTACCCATTCAGAAATGCCCATAATTTCATCTAGGTACTGGAACATGGTTCATGGTGCAAAACCAGAAGATGTAGAAAAAGATCTGGAAGGATTACAGACAATGCGAGTACTTGCAAAGAATATGGCATGGTTCTTGAAGTGTAAAGAAGCAGGCATTAAGGCAGGTGTAGAGTTTCCCCTGCATGAAGAGAGAATCTCAACAAATTTCATTCGAGACTAAATTATCATTCAATTAACAATTTAGAATCTACCGATTAAAGTTAAAACGAGGAATAATATGCCTGATTTAAAAGAAAAGAAATGTCTTATGGCATATTTTTCACGTGCAGGTAATAACTACGTTGACGGAAAAATTTTGAATTTGCAAGTAGGTAACACAAAAATAACAGCTGAAACGATTCAAGAAATAATCGGGGGCGATCTTTTTCAGATTGATACTGTAACACCGTATCCTAAAGACTATTCCGCAACTACAAATGTGGCAAAAAAAGAATAAATGAAAATGCACGACCAAAACTAACCAGCCACGTGACTAATATGGATTCTTACGACACCATATTCTTAGGATATCCAAACTGGTTGGGAACAGTCCCAATGGCAGTTCTTACATTTCTTGAAGAATACGATTTCTCTGGAAAAACCCTTATTCCATTCTGTACGCATGAAGGAAGCGGTATGGGGCACAGTGAAAGTGATATTGCAAAAAACTGTCCTGATGCAAAAATCCTAAACGGATTTTCAATTTTGGGATCTCAGGTGACGTCTTCGAAAAAGGATATTAAAAAGTGGCTGGATAACTTAGGAATGCTCTAAAATTCTAATTCAATAAATAGCGTGATAATCATGAAATCGCTTATATTCAACCCGTTTTCAGGAGCTGCAGGAGATATGATTCTTGGATGTACTTTGGACCTTTTGGATGACAAATTTTACGTAAAAGAAATCATTGAATCAGCAGTACCTGTATCGGTAAGCATGGAGGAAGTTGTGAAAAGAGGTATTCGAGCTTTGGACGTTAAAATTAATGTTCCTGAACACGAACATTCACGAACTTATTTCGAACTTGTAGATATTATAAAAGATGCAAAACTTTCAAATGATGTAGAAAAAAGTGCACTTGACATTTTTTCAAAGATGGCCGAAGCTGAAGCGCATGTTCATGGTAAAAAAGATCTTGAAAAATTACATTTTCATGAAGTTGGGCAAAATGATGCACTTGCAGACGTCATCGGCTCATCAACAGCCATTCATGCACTCAAATGCGATTCTGTTTACTGCATGCCTATCAACGTTGGAAACGGAACCGTAAAATGTGCGCATGGGATCATGTCAGTACCTGCCCCAGCTACGCTTGAACTCTTAAAAAAGGGAAAACTCTACTTTAAAGGCGGAACAGATGAAAAAGAACTGCTAACGCCTACTGGTGCAGCGATTCTATCCCATTTCGCAAAACCGATAAAAGTCTTTCCAAAATGCACTGTTAGTTCAATAGGATACGGTGCAGGGGATGCAGATCTTGGTGGTCCAAATGTACTTCAGGGATTATTGTCTGAAACGGATTAAATTAAAAAGAATACTAAATCATAGTCAGTTAATTAATATAATAACTGAAAATAGCGAATTATGGCCCGTATTGTCAAGAAAAAATTAAGGATGTGTGTAAAAGTATGAAAATCAGTGAAACCACAAACAAAAATTACAAATCAACACTTAACGTAACAGATCCCGAACTTGTCGAAATTTTTGATAACTTTATTTTTGATGAAGTTATTAAACATGGTGATTTGGATGCCAAAACAAGATCAACGGTGATTTTGGGAGCACTAATTGGAAGCCAGACATTAAGCGAGTATAAAGTAATGCTCGAAGGTGCACTCAGTGTTGGAGTAACACCTATTGAAGTTAAGGAAATAGTATATCAATCTGTACCTTATGTGGGAATTGCAAAAGCATATGACTTTATCCTTGCAACAAATGAAATTTTGGAAAGCAGGGGGGTAAAACTACCTTTAGAAGGCCAATCCACGACTACGCCTGAAAATAGACATGAAAAGGGGCTTGAAGTGCAAAAATCAATTTTTGGAGAAATTATTGATAAAATGTATGAATCATCTCCAGAAAATCAAATACACATTCAAAAGTACCTATCTGCAAATTGTTTTGGTGATTACTACACTCGAACAGGACTTGATGTGAAAACCAGAGAACTTTTGACTTTTTGTATATTATTGGCTCTTGGAGGATGTGAACCGCAATTAAAAGGACATATTGTCGGCAATTTGAAAGTAGGAAACGATAAAAAAGTACTACTTGATGCAGTTACGCAAGCACTGCCTTATGTTGGATATCCAAGAACATTGAATGCGATTGCATGTTTAAATGAAATAATGCCTGAATAAATTTGAAGAATGAAAATAGAATAATAAACATAAGAATAATATTTTGAATTTATCCAAAATACAATACGTTTAACAATTGGGTAAAATATCCGTAAATTTACCATTAAACTGCAGATCTTATACATCGGGTGAATAAAACATGTTATACAGAACAAATCCAAAAAATGGCGACAAACTTTCAATATTGGGTTTTGGTGCTATGAGGCTACCTACAAAAGAAGATGGTAGCATAGATGAAGAAAAAGCTACAGAAATGGTTCGTTATGCGATAGATAACGGCGTAAATTTCGTAGATACAGCTTGGCCATACCATATGGGTGAATGTGAACCGTTTTTAGCTCGTGCGCTTTCAGACGGATACAGAGAAAAAGTTAAACTTTCAACAAAACTACCAACGTGGGCAGTAAACACCAGAGAAGATATGGATAAATTCCTCAATGCCCAACTTGAAAAACTGAATACTAACTGTATCGATTACTATTTACTTCACACACTTACCAAAGCGAGCTGGGCTAAAATAAAAGAACTTGGCGTAATTGATTTTTTAAACAGTGCAAAAGCAGACGGTAGAATAAAAAATGCAGGTTTTTCGTACCATGGAATGCAGGAAGATTTTGCATCGATAGTGGATGAGTATGATTGGGATTTCTGCCTTATACAGTATAATTATTTAGATGAAAACGTTCAGGCTGGAACAGAAGGACTTAAATACGCATCTTCAAAGGGTCTCGGGGTTTTTGTAATGGAACCGCTTCGTGGGGGCAATTTGGCAGGCAAAACACCTGATGAAGTTATGGAAATATGGAACAAGGCAGATACAAAACGAACAACTGTAGAATGGGCACTTCGCTGGGTATGGAATCATCCAGAAGTTATTTCAGTATTATCGGGAATGACTGAACCAGAACAGGTTGAAGAAAACATAAGAATCGCAGAAGAAGGTTATCAAAACTCATTAACCCAAAAAGAGCTGGGTCTTATAGAACAGGCTGCTTTAAAATATGGTGAATTGTTAAAGATTAACTGTACTGGTTGCGGTTACTGTATGCCTTGTCCTGCAAACGTGGATATCCCGACATGTTTTGGAATATACAACAATTTACACATGTTCCATGATGAATCTCAAAGATTCCAGTATTTTGCAACACTTAGTGATATATTCTGGACTAATGAACCGCATTTTGCATCACAATGTACCGATTGCGGTATTTGTATAGAACGCTGTCCGCAAAATATCCAGATACCTGAAATGCTCGAAAAAGTTGTAGCTGAATTTGAAGGTCTTGATAATGATGAAAAAATGGCTATGGTAAAGAGTGTTTTTAAAATGTAGGTGAGTACCAAATGGACCTCAAAAGTATATTGAATAACGTAAAAAACAGTGAAACAGATATTGAAACTGCTGAAGCAGCTATTCGTTCAATGGGATACGTATCAGTAACCGATATTGCTAAAATAGATACTTTTCGAAAACATCGAACAGGAATTATTGAAGCATTGCTTGCTGAAGGAAAAACCCCTGAAGACGTAGTAAAAATTGCAAAAGCTCAAAGGGATGCCAGTGGTCGTGTTTTAATCACACGTATTAGTGAAACCCATAGAACTGCACTGCAATCAAATTTTAAATCTGGTGAGATTGAATGGGGCATTCATTCAACTACAGCAGTAGTTCATAATGGTACGCCAATTAAAAAAACTGGCGGTGTAGTTGCAGTAATTACTGCAGGTACTGCAGATATTGATGTAGCAGAAGAAGCGAAAATGACCGCTTCAGAAATGGGCTGTGAAACAATTGCAATATATGATGTTGGAGTTGCGGGACTTCACAGGCTTGTTAATGAAATGGAGATACTAAAGAATAAAAAACCTGATTCAATTGTAGTTGCTGCTGGAAGGGAAGGAACTCTTCCAACAGTGGTTTCTGCACTTGTTGATGTCCCAGTTGTCGGTCTTCCAGTATCTACTGGTTACGGTGCTGGTGCAAAGGGTGAAGCTGCACTTTTATCAATGCTTCAGTCCTGTTCGGTAGTATCTGTTGTAAATATCGATGCAGGATTTGTTGCAGGTGCATTTGCCGCAAGGATTGCGAACCAAGTTGCTGGGGCAAGAACTAATACGTTTAAAAAATAATTAAGAATCTTAAATCTTAAAATAAATCTTAAAATTTAACTATTTTTTATTTTTCAATCCAATGCCTTCCAAGGTATATAAACGGAGTATCCATTATTGCTATAATAAATTTAAATCCGTACTGCACCCCAATCATTGTTATTATCGCATCAACTGGCAATATGCCGTAAAAAGCAATTGAAATGAATAAAAAACTATCAAATAACTGGCTTACCATTGTAGAGATATTGTTTCTAATCCATAAATGTTTTTTTCCAGTATATGATTTAATTTTGTGGAATAGCGAAACGTCAATGTTTTGGGATACAAAATATGCCATTAATGATGCTAAAACTACCCTTGGAACAAAATTAAACACGGCTTCAAATGATGAACCATCGTAAAATGGTGCATTTGGAACCAAAACTGCTGATTGGGTAACAATGACAGAAATAATGCTTAAAACAAATCCAAAAATGACTGTGTTTCTTGCTTCCTCTTTTGACCAGCATTCACTTATTATATCAGTCATTAAATACGTGATTGGGTACGTTAAAATTCCTACAGTCATAACATAACCCCAAAAACTGCCGATTTTAACAGCTATGACGTTTGCGAGTATCATGCACGTGTAAAATAATGCTTTTAAAATTTCCAATTTTTTTGATTTATTCAAAATTTCACCTAGATACCTAAAATAACAATTAATTTACTAAAAAAGACACTGAAAATATAATAATGTTTTGGATAATTCCAGCGATTTTATTCTTGATTTTCATACTGGATAATGCTTTTTGGGAGCCATAACTTTTTATTTAATTCTTTTGAATACACACAGATACCCTTTTTAGATTCTCCGACGAATTCAAAATTAATATATCGAAACTTTTCGATAACTTCTCCAAAATGGATTTCATTATTGTTTGCAAGCCATAATGGCATTTTAACCAGTATTTTTTTCGATTTTTTACTATTCTTAGGTTTTTTATTTTTTAAATTTTCAAAAGTCACGTATTGTAATGCATCATATCCATCAGTTACAAATCCATCGGCCTTCTTAAGTATAAACTGAATTTTTTCGCTTAAATTTTCCGTGTAAATTTTAAATTCCTGAAAATCATCAGTCCGTATAAAAAAGTATGCTTTTCCAGATTGGGACACTTTGACATTTGAAATCCTGATTTTTCTTTTAAATGGCATTTCAAAAAGATTATTTTCATCAAAATCTTCAAAATCTCTGACTTTCAGGATCGATATGGGTATTTCTTTATGCAATATATCTCCTCGTGGGAAATATATGTTTTTTAAGTATAAATATAATTCCAAAATATTAAAAAAAAGAAAAATAAATTAACTATTCAACAACTACGGGTCCATTTTCAGTCCATTCAACAGTAAGGGGCATATCGGGAAGTTTTTCTAAAGTTTTAAAGTATTCTAAAGCAGCTTGTGTTCCTAACCTTTCAGAACCTGCGATATAAATTACTTGATATGGCTTAATGATATTTCCATCCCTTACTTCGATAGTTTGAATTTGAATAATTCCCCTATTTTCTCCAGGATTATCATTTGAAATGGATATTTCAAATTCTGAATCGTACTTGTCAGCAAATCCGTTTGATTCTGGACCGCCTACAATTATTGTATCTTTAGAAAGTTCGTAATTATTTCCATTTTGAACATTTTCTCTTAATTCTTCTGCATATCCTTGATCAATATTATTTCCATATACAATATTTGAATTTGAAACTGCTCTTTTAATAGTTCCAGAATCTATTCCTTCAGAAAGATCAGAACTGTAGTGACTTCCCGTGTTTCTTGAAGTAGTAGTTGGGGCCAAAATTTCAAAATATACCTTTTCACTTTTATTTGTGTTTCCTGAACCATCAAAAGCTTCAAATATCGCGTAGTGTTCCCCATAAGAAAACATGGATTTATTAAATGATGTATTAAACGTTTGATTTGCCCTAGTTAATGAATAGTACTCATTTGATCCATCAAAACATACATTGACGCCCCATAAGTCATCTTCAACGTCTTCTGCATGTATTGAAACGACAACTTCGTTTTCCAAAACATTTACGCTTGAATTAATAATTTCAGGGGCCGTTTTACTGTAAAACTTAAATACTACTGATTTATTGCAATTGTAAGAATTTAATGTATTTATTTCTTCGATATCTGGATAAGAGCGGTATTTAATTATTCCAAATTCAGAAATTATTGAAGTTTCCGTTCCATTTGAAAAATTAACAAAGTAATCTCCTTTTCCAGTGGTGTTTAATGAGTTTTCAAATTCAGATTTCCAGTCGGTTAAATCGATTGCGATAAAATCAGGCATTGAACCGTTTCCGCCATTGTGATTTATACTTTCATATATATCTACAAATCCAGAAATATTTGATTCGTTTCCAATACCCAAAGTTATATTTTGATCTTTTGTACCTTTATTTTCAGGATCAAATCTTAAAACTCCAAATAATTCTGGATGAGAATCTGAATCATTATAAACTGCACTCGTTATTCTATAACATGTTGTATAATTCAAATTTGCCATTGCTTTATATGTCATATAGTAACTTCCATCACCATTTGGGCTCCAGTTGGCACCCCACGAGTTCATGACTTTAAAAGCACCTGTTTCGTTGTCTTCAGATATGCTGTCATCATACCCGATAACCGCCTGCGCGTGGTTTGATACATTGTGTGATTGATCAAAATCTGAAAGTATTGAATTATTGTCAAATGTAAATATGTCTTCGCCGTGCATTGCAATAATAATTACAGATCCTTCATTTAGCCAGGATTTCATAACGTCGGTATTATTTGTTGAAGATATTTCATAACCCGTTATTCTGTACTGGGGTGCTTCAAGCCATGCTTCTTCATTCCCCCAAATCGTGTAATTATTTGTTGGAGGCATGGTTTCATATGTTGCACTACCGAGTCTTGAAATTAGGTTTAGATTACCAATAAGTCCTGAACCTTCATTTTTCCCATCATTTATCTTATTATAAGCCCACATTGGGTTAAAACATTTTAAACTATCATTTCCTTTTAAATCATAATTATGAATTTTTGCCTGCAGGTATGAGTTTGCATAATATAATATTGCCCATGAGGCACAGGAACCAATTTTGCCCTGATCTCCAACAGTTGGAAAGCAAGGGTCTTTTGAAAGGTCAAGATAAGTATTATTTGATAGATTTGCAGATTCAGATACTCCTTCAACAACCGTAATTTGTTCTGACATTGACATTAATTCTTCTTTAGTTGGGAGAAAACATCCCGTTACGTAAATATCATTATATGAATCTGAAAACGTCTGAATAGTTTCATTTTTTTCGTAATCAGTTGTATTTTCATCCACTCCAATTTCTTCTGCATCTGCTTTTGTAAAATTGTGATAAATATACGTTCCATCGTCTACAGATTCTGAAAAATTTACTGAAATTGATGCGACTAGTAACAAAATTACTAAAACTTTTTTAAAAAAATTCAATTAAAATCGCCCCGAATTAGATTATTAATGTTAAAGTACAGATATATTTAATTTAATTGATATTTCATAAAATATGTGGCATATATATTTAAAAATGTCGATTAGGCATAATATATAAGAGCTAAACTCCTAATTTGAACTTAAAAATAGTTTAATCACCTATTCAGTAAAATGGACTTATTTTTTTATTTTTACATATATGACTCCGAAATTTAAACTTTAAAAAGTTATTTTTAGACCTGCTACTAAAATATCAATTAGGTTTAAAATAATTTTATAAATTACGAAATCACGCCCATAATAGTTGTTATAATATGGATTTTTCGGGAAAGCATGAAATATTTGAAAATCACTGTTTTGGCCTTACTTTTGATAGTTTCTTTTTCAGGATGTGCTGATTTTTCAGAAACTGCACTAGAAAACGCTGAAGCTATTTTTGAAGAAGGAGAAGAAAAAGAAACTATAAACTATAATTATAGTTTGGACTGTTTTGAAAATGAAACTACGAACTATAATTATGACCTAGCCAATGATTTAATGTATATTAATGAAGAATATTCCTGGGAGTACGGTGGTTTAAACTGGGATTGGTCGTTATCTATCCCAGAAGACCTTTACCTATACTATAAAAGTAAACCAAGAGCCAGCGGTTACGAACAGTACGCATTATCAGATTACGATAGACACTGTTTAAAATCAATGATTAACTCATTTGAGGAAGTTTCAAACCAGAGGGGATATTCAAAAAGCCAGATGGTAGAATTTATCTTGGCATTTGTACAGTCTTTGGAATATACCTCAGATAAAGTTACGACAGGTTATGACGAATATCCAAGATATCCCTTAGAAACTTTAATTGATAATGGGGGCGATTGCGAGGATACCGCAATATTAACTGCTGCATTACTCCATGAACTCGGATTTGGTGTCGTATTAATCGAGCTTCCTGGCCACATGGCAGTTGGTGTTAGCGGTGATAACAGTGTTCAGGGAACGTACTATGAATATAATGAAAAAAAATATTTCTATGTAGAAACTACCGGAACTGGCTGGAAAATTGGGGAAATTCCCAAAGAATACGAATTCGAGCCTGCTACGATTCACCCGATGGTCCAAATCCCAAACATGGATCTATCGTGGGATGCAGAGGTATGTAGTTATGATTCAAATTATGTATGCTATAATATACATGTAGATATTGTAAATATTGGCACAGGAACTGCGAAAAATCCAAAATTATATGCAGCAGCATTAAATTTAAATGATCCTGAGTATGTATGGGACCAGACCACTCTTGAATTAAATGATTACGAAGAAGGTTCTTTGGGGTATGCAGACGTATTTTTAAACATCCCCAGAAATGAATATTCCCAACTCCAAATTATTCTCTACGGGGATAATTTTGAACATATAGAATCGTATTCTGAAACATTTAACACGTAATTTCTAAATAAAATGTAATTATTTTTAACACTTTTATTTTAAAAAATTTTTAAAAAATTCACAGTTTGTTAAATTTTTAAAATAATAATACTACTTTTTTAAATTCAATTTAAAAATCAGAAAAAAAGAAATTTTATTTTTTTTAATAAGTTATTCAACAACTTTATGTCCATTTTCTGTCCATTCGACCATGATTGGTCCTTCTGGCAACTCATCCAAAGTTTTAAAGTATTCTAAAGCAGCTTGTGTTCCCAATCTATCGGAACCTGCAATATATACAATTGTGTAGCTTTTAACGATTTTTCCAGAGTTATCTTGTATTTTTAATACCTGAATAACCCCTTTGTTTTCTCCAGGGTAATCGTTTGAAATTGGCATTTCAAACTGATCGTTGTATTCTCTGGCAAAGCCGTTTGATAACGGTCCACCGACAATTACTGCATTTCCAGAAATTTTGTAGTTTTCTGCGTTTTGTATTCTTTCTCTTAATTCTTCAGCATATTGCTGATCGATTTCATTTCCAAAGATCACTGCTGCACTCGAAACGAAGTTTTTAATAACTTTTGAGTCTATTTCATCTGAAATATCTGAGTCATAGCTTCTTCCACCACTACTACCAGATGATCTTGTTGTAGTGGTTGTTACTGGTGCATCGGTAATTACATAATTTTCAGGATCATTAGTTAATGCGAAAATATCTGCAATTAATGCGCCGCCGTATTCAGAATCTACTTCAGGATATAACGTTTCAGTGATTATGTAGTTTTCAGGAGTTTTAATTAATGCGTAAAGGTCAGTTGTACTATCGAGTTCATAAACTCCAGAGTAAACTCCTTCATCTTCAGTATCTGTTCCTTCATAGCCGTAATAATAGTTTCCAAGCCGGTAAGTGTATTCAGTTCCACCGTAAGTGTAAACCAGTTTTGGTGATGCTAATGGAGCGTATGATTCAGCAGACTGGTTTTCATGAATTGTATTTAAGTAGAAATATATTTCTATGCCATACGAATCTAAAAAGTAAGTATTGTTCTCAAATTCACAGTTTCTGATTGTTACATTTTTACTGTCATCATCAGAGTATATTGCACTAGTCCAGTTTTTGAATACTGCATTTTTTATCGTGATGTTTTCTATTGGGTGGCCATCTGGATAAATATCAACACCATATGTCTCTTCAGAACCATTATTACAAATAATATGGTGGTTATCACCATCCAAAACCACATTGCTCGTATTTATTAAAATACCGCCCCATTTAGGTGATATTATATCTTCTGAAAGGACATATGTTCCAGGTTCATTTATGACCCCATAATAATCTGAATTATTATAATCCATTTCCGCACTCACTGAAACTAACATGCTTAATGCAATTATTGCTAAAATCAAAAGTCTTTTCATTTTTTACCACCTCCAGTTACTTCCTAATCATTGCTTCGATTCCGTAAGGTTTATCATATATTCCAGCATTTGAAGTTCCAAGTTCTTCACCGTAGTAGTTTCCAACTCTTCCTTCGTAGACTTTTCCGTTGTATTCATATTTTACAACTGGGGAATGGAAGTAATTTCCAGATAATGATCTAAAGTCAATATTTTGACTATTATTTTCAAATTTATTTAAATAAATCCAGTTGTTTACTCCTCCCGCATATAATCCATATTCATTTCCACTGAATTCATTTCCTGTAATTATAATATTTTCCGTGTATGGCAGCATAACTCCATAGTAACTATTTTTAAAAGTACTGTTGGTAATTTCTCCACCAAATACGTACATTTCGCCAATTCCCATCCAATCATTATTTAAAAATGTACAGTTTATAACAGAAAAGTTTGTTATTTCATAATCTTCCCAGTGCAAGGGTACTGCAATACCATAGTACCATTCGGTTATTACCACGTTTTTAACGGTGATGTTTTCAAAATTACCGCTTAAAGCGTATATTCCAGTATCTTCCCAGTATTCACTGCGTTCTGAAACATTTCCTGTTAAATAAAAGCCATTACCGTCAATTGTAATGTTGCTTGCATTTATTCCAATTCCCATAGCGCAAGTTATATTTTCATCTAAAACATAAGTTCCAGATTCACTTGCAATGTATCCTGTTTCGTTGTCTGTGAAATCATCCTGTGTTAAGTGGATTAATCCATCATTTGGAGTTTCTTCTTTGGTTTCAGGATTGGCTGGTTCTACAAGCGGGTATGAATCGTTTACCAATTCCATTATTGTATGAGGAATGCTCCAGATTCCATCATTAATGGTTGCATTAGTTTCGTTGTAGTCAGACCAGTAGTTTCCAGCAATTCCGCTGTATACTGTTCCATTGTATGCGTATGAAACATTAGTTGGGCTGTTAAATGTAATATTTGTAACAAGCACTATGGGGCAATTTATAAAGTTATTTAAGTAAACATAAACTTCTGAAACACTTCCTTCCTCTACAATTGTCGGGCCAGCTATGTTTTCAAAAGTATTTTCAAATATGCTTGAGTTTGTAATGCCGTATAATCTGAAACCTACGGCCATTTCATTTAACGTATTTCCTGATATTGTTATGTTGTTTGAATAATGTGATCTAATAACACCAAAATCAGTATTTTCAGAAATACCAAAAGTATTGTTTGTGATACTACAGCTTTCAGAGTTTATTAAATAAAGAGCATATTCTTCGTAAATATTTGGTTTAATTGTACAGTTTTCAACTGTAATTTCGCTTGAATCGCCAATATAAATTACAACGGCGTTTTCATCGAGAGTTAGGTTTTTAATCTGCCCGTTTGTACAGTTTGATATAATAATCTGTGCCGCATCGCTTGGAATTTCCCCAATATTTTCAGTATCTTTGTAGAAATAAATCGGTTTTCCATTTAACGTATTTCCTACTACTGTGTAGGTAGTTAACTGTTCTAAACCGTAATTTCCACCAAATCCTGAAGACATCGAATTATTTACAACCGTAAAGTTGTATCCAGACCCCCATAGGGAACATAGATATGTTGTGTTTATTGTATTGTTTTCAACCGTAGGGAAATTTACGTTTTTAAAATAAATCCCGCTATAGGATGTTGTGGTTATTTTAACATTTTTAACGGTGATATTGTTGTGGTATGTTGAATTTACCCCGTAATCTCCAGTAATATTTAAAAAATAACCCTGTCCATCTAACGTTACGTTATCAGAACTAATTATAATTCCATTTGTACTTGAGATATTTTCAGTTAAATAATACATTCCAGGACTTGTTATGTTCCTTACTGTATCATAATTAGAATTATTCATGTGATTGTAATCTATTGGATCTGGTTCCACTGCCGAAACAAACCCAATACATGAAAGTAGTATTGTTACCATTACGAGTTTTTTTAGGGTTGTTATAATGATCCCTCCATTTAGCCATATATTTAAGATAAACAATATATTGCTAATTATTTATACTATTTTCCTTTTTAAACGGGTTAATATTATCAATTTAATTTTTCAAAATAAAACAGACGTTTTTAGGGGATTCATATAATTTTGGTCTAAAATATAATTTTTTTAACCGATTTCTGAAATTTAAAATAATATTGTTATTTTTATGAAATTTTTTTTAAATAACTACAGTTTAAAGGTTTTAAAATAAAAAAATACGTTATTAAAGTTCAATTTCTTTTAAAATTTCTTTCAAAGCTTTTAATTCTTCAGGATTTAAGGTGATTCCTTTTCTCATTCTTTCATGTTCTGGATTCCAGTCCCTTATATCGTATTTTGGTTCATTTTCGTTCCAACTTACAAGATTTAGCTCTTTTTTCCAGCCATTTGGGTATTCATAAAGTACTCCGATATGTTCAACTATTTCAAAAGTAATTTCTGCCATTTGTAAAACCTCGTTTGATACTTAATTAAAAAAGATTTAATAAACATTTTTAAAATAAGTTTGGATATTTTTGTAAAATTTATTTGAAAAAATAGGGATAAAAAATTTAATATGTACCTGTAAATCTCAATATCAAAAAATTAAGGAATGGATTAATATGGAACAGGAAGTCCCATTTCTTTTCTGTGAACGATTTCTTTATCGTTTTTCTCTTTTTTCTGGAGGGCAAGTTTTTGAACTAGGTCAAGCCCGGGTTTTACGTCTTCAATTGGTTTTGTTTCAAGAGCGCCTGCATCAATCATTTTGTTTAAGTACTCTTCTCCTTTTGCAGTTCTAACAAAGATTGTGCTCCATCCGTCAGGGCTTCCAACTGAACCTGTTGAGATATCTGCAAGTTCTGCAGTGTAGTCCATACATACGTGGCATGATTTTTGTTCGTACATGTGCGTATCTTTTAGGGGAACTGCTTTTACATCGCCAGATTTTGAGTAGACCCAGAATTTACCTTTTCCGATATCTGTTTTTAAAACATCGTTCATTCTAATTCCTGCGTACTGTTCTACAATTGCTTTCATACCTTCGTAAGGGAAGTTTTCCATACAGAATATTCCCATAACAAGTGCAATTTTTGAATCAGTATGTCTAAAACCCATTGGGTATTTCATTAATTTTCTAATTGCTCGGACCTGACAAGGGGTTCCAACAATTCCAACTTTTTCAAGTGCGTATTCCCTTACTGCATCTTTTAACACAGATACGTTTGGTGAAACTGTATATTTAGTTCCTGCAGCTGAAAGTACTTCTTCGGGAGTTGTAGCAATTTTTGGAGCGGTTTTAAATCCGTCTTCAGTGTTTGCAACGATTACACCATCTAAAAGGCCATTTTCTAAACCATAGATGTAGGACGCAGAGATTATTCCTCCATCCTGTGATTTTTTAAGTATTGCTTTATCTGTGGCTCTTGCAGATATAGCTGTTTTATATGTTCCAAAAGGATCCATAATTAACACCTCTAAACTTAATTATTCGATTTTTTGAACTAATTCTGGAAATCTAACTCTTGGGCACTGAGCTCCACAAATACCGCATTTTATACAAAATTCAGTCATTATGTTTGGTTTTCCTTCAATCATTTCGATTGCCTTTACCTGACATGCTGCAGCGCAAGTTCCGCAACCCATGCAAAGTGACTGGTCTATAACGTTTTTGATTACATCGCATCCGCATGCATCTTTTCCGTATTTTGCAATTTCAGCAAATGGTTCTAAATAATCCATGTCGCCGTTTAGTGCAGCCATAATTAAGTTTACAATTGATTCTGTTGATGGCGGGCATCCCGGAAGTGCTAAATCTACTTTAATTACATCGCCAATTGGAACGAATGAGGAATGTGATGGCTGTGACATCTGGCCCCCTCTTCCAAATCTAGTAACTCCACCTGATGCTGCACAGGCACCGAGTGCTACAACAATTTTTGAATTTTTTCTTGTCGTTAAGATGTCTTCAACTGAGTGGTGGTCATCTAAACAGACACTTCCTTCAACGAGTGCAATATCAATGTTTTCAGGAATTTTTCTTTCAATTAATATTTTATCGTCAGTTTCAGTAATTTCTGTCTTTTCATCTGCGAGTGTTAATGCATAAACTAGCTCAACAGCTCCCAATATATCTAAAAGTTTTTCATAAGTGTCTGTAAGGGAAATTAAACATCCTGTACAACCACTCATGTGTATATGGGCAACTCTTACCACTATATCACCATTATTCGTTTAATTCATCTATTATTAATGAAACAGCGCCATCTACAGCAGCATTTACTTCATCTGAAAGTTCGAGAAGAATGTCTGGTGCAGGCACATTTTTTTGCTGGCATCCAATAACAACGATTTTTACGCCGTAATTATCTTCAATATCCTTTAACATCCCTGCAAGCGGCATGTCGTGGGCATCAATGTGATATTTATCGATATCTGGAAGGTCTTTTGAATATAATTTTTTCAATTCTCCTGGCGTCAATCCATAATCGATAACATCTGCAATTATTATTTTCTTTAATGGAGTTTTTTCATCAATTAATGAAAGTATAAAGTGAGAAGCTCCCGTACCTGCATCAATAATCTGTATTTTATTGGATTCAAGTATATGATGTTCTTTTTTTAGTTCATTTAATTTATTTACTACAGCATATCCAAATCCATCATCCCCAAACAAGATATTTCCGCATCCGAGGACTAAAACTTCTTTTTCTAAATATTCGGGCATGATTCACCAGTATTTATTGTATTATTTTTTTGTCAACGATTTTGTTATCGTAGTCCATTGCAATTACGTGAGTTGCGCATGAAACGCATGGATCGTATGCTCTTACAACGTGTTCTGCAAATTTGTAGTGTGTTCCTTCTGTAGCTTTCCCAATTAACGGGATATTCCAAGTGGTAGCAACAATTGCATTATAATAAGTAATTCTTCCTTTTGCGTCAATTGCAGCCTGGTGGGTGTTGTGGCCTCTCGCAGCTTCATGAACACCAAGACCTATTTTTTCACCGTCCCCGAGGATTGGTTCATTTGATCTTGTTTTTCCATTAACGTCTAATTCATCAATGATTTCCATTGCTCTTTTTACGTGTACTACGTTTTCATAAGCTCTTGCAATGTGTATTGCCATAGCACCTTTGTTTTTAAAGTCGTGGAATTTTGCAAATCTTGCTCTAGGTCCAACTTCCATTAATCTGCCGTTGTATCTTGGGATGGTAGTACAAGCTTGTACTGCAACGTCTTTTTCATAAACATCGTATGGAGTATATTCAACAACTTTGCTCTGGTCGATGTTTTCCCTGTTTCCGTATGTGGCATCAGTTGCAATGTATCCAAAATCGTGGTAACCTAATTTTTCAGGAATTTCTGTTCCATCTGCAAGCATATTACTTTCAAAAATAGGAATTAAATATTCAACATGCTCTTTTGCTAATTTTTCGTATTCCCTACATTTGTAATATATTTTTGAAGCTGCGTTTTCAGTAATATTTTTTAACATACCGCCAACTTTGATATTTGGTGCGTGAATTGCTTCTCCACCTATTGTATCAACAATGTATTGGCCAGTTTTTCTCATTTCCTGAATTCTTTTTATGTATTCAACCCTATCTGCTTCAGGTATAAAGTCTGGAGCAATTAAAAACTCGTGTAATGGGTGGGAGTGCATTTTATTTCCAAGTCCAGTTAATTCTCTTAATAATAATCCGTCTTTTGGAGGTGTAATCCCACATGCATCTTCAATAGCCTCTACTGATGAAGTAGCGTGTGCAATTGGACAGATTCCACAAAATCTTGAAACTGCAATCGGTGCAAATTCTGCCACTTTTCCAACTAAAAATTTTTCAAAGCCTCTAACTGGGGTAACGCTTAAATAGTTACCTTTTTCAACAATTCCGTCATCATCCACTTTCAAGACAAGTTTGGTATGCCCTTCGTGTCTTGTTGTAGGATTTATCTCTACCGTCTTACCCATCAGATCACCTATCTTTAATATTAGGTATTTGATAATTCATTACCTACATTATATAATATGATAGATATTAAAAGTAATTGTTAATCGTATTAAATAAAAAGAGTTATATGTTAAAACAAAAAGCGACTTTTTAAATAATTATTACTACTTTTTTATAAAATATCTTATAAAATATTATTAAATACTATTTTTATATTATTTAACAAGTATAAATTAGAAATTTTTATTAACATATATAGTTTTTTATTTGGCATCAGATTGTCTAATTTATATATTAATAATTGTTATACTCACATCAATTAGATAAACTATTGTAGGTATTAGTTTACCAAATATCTAATAACAATGAGGTGAAATTTTGTCTGAAGAATGGGAGCCAAAGATAGTCGGCTTTTGTTGCAACTGGTGTACCTATGGTGGTGCAGATACAGCAGGAGTTGGTAGAATGCAGTACCCTCCAAGCATAAGAATAATACGGGTGATGTGTTCAGGAAGGATTGAACCATCATTTATATTAAAAGCTTTTAAAGAAGGTGCAGACGGTGTTTTTATAGGTGGATGCCACCTTGGAGATTGCCACTACGATGCAGGAAACTACAAATGGCAAAGAAGAGTCATGATGCTCTACGACATGCTTGACGAACTTGGAATTGGCAGGGAAAGAGTTCTCCACGAATGGATTTCAGCTTCTGAAGGTGAAAAATTCCAGACTAAAATGAACGAAATTTACGACAGAATAAAAGCTTTAGGTCCGTGCACCTTGAATGAAAATCTTAAATAACTATTAAGGTGGTTTTATGGTAAAAATAGCTACAACATGGCTTGCATGCTGTTCCGGATGTCACATAAGTCTTGTAGATTTACATGAAGATTTATTGAAAGTTCTTGAACAGGTGGAATTAGTTCACAGCCCTGTTTTAATGGATGTTAAAGAAATTCCGGATGATATTGATGTTGCATTAATTGAAGGCGGTATTAGAAATGAAGAAAACCTTCATATTGCACAGGAAATGAGAAAAAAAGCGAAAATTGTAATTGCATTTGGAACATGTGCAGTTTACGGCGGTATTCCAGGAATGGGTAATTTATACTCGAACGAAGCTCTTTTGGAAAAAGCTTACAAAACTACATTCTCTACAAAAAACGAAGAAGGAATTATTCCAAGTGAAGACGTTCCAGAATTAACTTCAAGAGTAAAACCACTTTCTGATGTAATTGATGTGGATTATATTCTTCCAGGATGTCCTCCAAAACCAGAATTGATTGCAGGAGTACTTACTTCACTTTTAGAAGGTAAAACTCCAGAGTTGACAACTAAAAACATGTGTGAAGTATGCCCTAGAGAAAAAAGCAAAGAAGGAGTTTCAATAGATTCAATTAAAAGAAATTACGAAGGAACACCGGATCCTAAAAAATGCCTGCTTGAACAAGGATATCTCTGCATGGGAATTGCAACAAGAGCTTCATGTGGTGCAATATGCCCAACAGCAGGCGTTCCATGTACCGGATGTTATGGGCCTACAGATAAAGTGGTGGATCAGGGTGCTAAAATGGTTTCTGCGCTTGCATCTGATTATAAAATTGATGAAGACAGAACAATGGATCCAAACGAACTTCCTAAACAGATACTGGATAAAGTGGGTAGTTTTTACAAATTTACGCTCCCAAGTGCATTAATTCCGATAAATAACAAAAGGTAAGATACTAAATACGGTGATATAATGACAAAACTGTCGATAGAACCTGTTACCAGAGTTGAAGGACACGGTAAGGTTACACTTTCCTTTGACGACAGTGGAAAGCTAGATAAAGTTAATTTCCACGTTGTTGAAGTTAGAGGTTTTGAAAAATTCTTGGAAGGAAGATATATCGAAGATGCTCCGGTATTTACACCAAGAATTTGTGGAATTTGCCAGGTTTCACACAATTTGGCAAGCGCAAGAGCAGTTGATAACGTATTTGGAGTAAAAATTCCAAAAACTGCCGACATGCTCAGAAATTTAATGCAACAAGCTTCAAATGTTCACAGCCACGCGCTCCACTTTGGAATGCTTGCATCCCCTGATTTAATGTTCCCGATGACTGATGATGCACTTAAAAGGAACGTTTTGGGTGTCGCCGCTGAAAACATGGATGTTGTAAAAGATGCAATTTCAATGAGAAAAATTGGTCAGACAATAATTCAAAAAGTTGGTGGAAGAGCTATTCACCCAGTAACTGCAGTTGTTGGAGGACAGTCAAAACCATTAACGGAAGAAGAAAGGGACGAACTTTTAAAAATGTCAGAAAATCTTGTAGATACTGCTGAAAGAACATTGGTAGTTGGAAAACAATTATTGGATGGATTAAAAGAACAAAATCTCCTTGAACTTGGCTACTTTGAATCATACCACATGGGTATGGTAAATAACGGTGCACAGGATATTTATGAAGGAAAAATCAGGGTCATAAATCCTGAAGGAAAAATCGAATATGAATATGAACCTTCAGAATACTTAAACTACATGTCAGAAGGAGTAAGGCCATATTCATACCTTAAATTCCCATATTTAACTGAAAAAGGTCCTGTTGATGGAGTTTACAGAGTAAATACTCTTTCAAGGTTAAATGTATGCGATAAAATGCCTACACCTATTGCTCAAAAATACTACGAAGAATTTGTAAAAACTTTTGGAAAACCTGCACACCACCCGATGCTTTTCCACTATGCAAGATTAATCGAGCTTATTTCAAGTGCAGAACTCATAAGAAAATTCTTAGAAGACGATGCAATTGTTGGAACTGACATAAGGGTAGAACCAACCGATCTTGTTGGAGAAGGTGTTGGATGCCTCGAAGCTCCAAGAGGAACTTTAGTGCACCACTTCAAAACCGATGATAAAGGAATTATCACCGATGCAAATTTAGTTGTTGCAACTGTTCAAAATAACCCTGCAATGGATATTGGCGTTCAAAAAGTTGCTGAAAAATACATAAAAACACCCGAAGATGCAAAACCACATGTTTTAAACCACATGGAAATGGTAATTCGGGCATACGATCCATGCCTTTCATGTGCAACGCACACAATTGACGGAAAAGAAAGAATGCTTTCAATGGATGTCTACAAGGGCGGAAAATTAATTAAAACATTATAGGGGATATCATGATCAAGATAAACACTGAAGACTGTTATATGTGTAAAGCTTGTGAAAATAGCTGCCCTACAGAAGCTTTAAAATTAAATCCCTTTAAAGTATGCCAACTTTGTGGAAATTGTGTCAATGCATGTCCAAACGATGCATTAAACTTAAGAGAAATTGAATTAAATGGTAAAACTATTAAACAGATCGAATATTTCCCTACAAAGTGCGATTTGTGTGGTGAATGTGTTAAAGTCTGTCCAAATAACCTCAAAATAGAAAATGATAAATTAAAAGGTTTCTGCGTAGGCTGTATGAAATGTGTTGAAGCATGTCCCGACGACTATGTTGGAATGGAAGGCGTAGTTGAACCCGCTAAAAGAAACATTACATTACCAAAAGAACCTATTGCAGTTACCGAGGATTGTGTCGGCTGTGGGGTATGTATTTCTGAATGCCCTGTTGGTGCACTTTCAATAGAGGGCGAAAAAGCAGTTGTTGACAAAAATTCCTGTATATACTGTAGTATCTGTGCACAAACATGTCCATGGAACGCGATCTTCGTCGCAGGCAAAAAATCACCAAAAAGAGATAAAAATATTGTCAAATTTAGTGTGGACAGCGATTTATGTATTGGATGTGGCGACTGTACTGACAAATGTCCAAGGGATTTAATTGTTTTAAATGAAATGGTTGCAGTTCCGCCAAAAGGATGTCCTGCATGCGGATTATGTATGGCAGCATGTCCTGTTGATGCAATTGAATTAGTGGTTGAATATGGATCTCCAAAACCGATAACTGATGAAGGTATCGTTTGGGATGAAGAAAAATGTGCATACTGCGGACCTTGTGCCATAAAATGTCCAAACAATGCAATAAATGTGGTAAATCCAAAAGGACTTGAAATGCCAAGCAGGAAAAAAACTGAAAAAGCAAACGAGTTCAAAATGTGTATTCGATGTGGCGCATGTGTTCAAAGCTGTCCAAACGATGCACTTAGGATTGGTAAAATCATCCACGATGGTAAAGAATACGAAAGAATCGAATTTAGTCCTAATTTATGTGATTCCTGTGGAAAATGTATTGAAACGTGTCCTTATGACATGCTTAACTTAACAGGAAAACCAGAAAAACCTCTCGAAGGGTTCTGTGTAATGTGTTTGAAATGTATTGAAGCCTGTGATAAGGCTAAAAAGAGCGCATTATCTTTGAAATAATTTTTAATAGATGTAGCTATTAGAAAATGTAATAATGGTATTAAAATATATATTTGGACTAACAGTTCAAGCCAGATATTGGTGATAATTATGGAAGAACCAAAAATAGGAGTTTACGTCTGCCACTGTGGTGTAAACATTGGCGGTGTAGTTGATTGCGAAAATGTAGCAAGAACTGCAGAAGGACTCGAAAACGTCGTGATTGCAAGAGATTACAAGTACATGTGTGCAGATCCCGGGCAAGAACTCATCAAAAAAGACATCAAGGAACTTGGATTAAACAGGGTAATTGTTGCAGCATGTTCCCCAAGACTTCACGAACCTACATTTAGAAGGTGTGTAGAAGAAGCAGGTTTAAACCCATTTTTGTTTGAATTTGCAAACATTCGTGAACACTGTTCATGGGTACACATGAAAGAAAAAGAAAAAGCTACCGAAAAAGCAAACGACCTTGTAAGGATGGCTGTTGCAAAAGCAAGGCAGCTCGAACCTTTAGATTATCTAAACGTTCCAGTTACCAAAAGAGCCATGGTTATCGGAGCAGGGGTTGCAGGTATTCAGGCCGCACTTGATTTAGGGGATGCAGGATACGAAACAATTGTTGTTGAAAAAACACCATCAGTTGGGGGTAGAATGGCCCAGTTAGATAAGGTATTTCCAACAAACGACTGTTCGATCTGTATTTTAGCTCCAAAAATGGTTGACGTTGCAAAACACCCAAATATCAAGCTTTATTCCTACTCAGAAGTAAAAGATGTAAAAGGATACATTGGAAACTTCAAGGTAAAAATCGAGAAAAAACCAAGATATTTATCTGAAGAAAAATGTACTGGATGCGGTTCATGTGAGGAAGTATGTCCTATATCTGTTCCAAACGAATTTGATATGGGAATTGGGCTTAGAAAAGCAATTTATAAGCCGTTCCCACAAGCAGTTCCTGCAAAGTACACAATTGACAAAGAAAGCTGTATTGATTGTGGATTGTGTGCAAAAGTGTGCGGACCTCAAGCGATTGATTACGGTCAAAAACCAGAAATCATTGAAGCAGAAGTTGGTACAATCATTTCTGCAATAGGATACGATCCATATGACCCAACCGAAAAAGAAGAATACGGATACGGAAAAATTCCAAATGTCATAACCTCAATGGAACTTGAAAGAATGATTAATGCTTCTGGTCCAACGATGGGTAAGGTAATCCGGCCAAGTGATGGTCAAAAACCAAAAAGAATTGCATTTATTCAGTGTGTTGGTTCAAGAGATGCGAAAATCGGTAAAAAATACTGTTCAAATGTATGCTGTATGTATGCAATGAAAAATTCGCAGTTAATTAAAGAAAAAGCTCCTGAAACAGATATTGATATTTACTACATGGATATCAGGGCATTTGGTAAGGGATACGAAGAATTCTACGAAAGAAGTTCAAAACAGTATGGAATTAAATTTATCCGTGGAAGACCTGCACAAGTATTGGATAATCCTGATGGAGACAATCCAATAATCAGGTCAGAAGATACCCTTTTAGGTGAAATCTTTGAAAATGAATACGATTTAGTTGTTCTTTCAGTAGGTATGGTTCCAACATCAACTGCTGACGAAGTACAAAAACTGCTCGGTGTTTCAAGGTCTGCTGACAGGTTCTTCATGGAAGCACACCCTAAATTAAAACCTGTTGATACTGCAACAGACGGTATCTACTTAGCAGGTGCATGTCAGGGTCCAAAAGATATTCCTTCATCTGTTGCGCAAGGTTCAGCGGCTGCATCAAGAGCTGCAATACCTCTTGCAAAAGGGGAAGTTCAGGTTGAACCTATCGTTGTAACAATCGATGAAAATGTCTGTGGTGCATGCGGTATTTGTGTACAGCAGTGCCCATATGGTGCTCCAAGATTCGTTGAAAAAGACGGTAAAGTTGTAGCAGAAGTTCTTTCAGCATTATGTAAAGGTTGTGGAACCTGTGCAGCAGGATGTCCAAGTGGCGCACTTGAACAGTCCCACTTTAAAACAAGCCAGATATACGGACAAATTGAAGGCGCGTTTAAAGATTCCTACTAATTTCTTTTTTATTTTTTTAAATTGGGTGATTTTTTAGGGTGAAATAATGGATGTTATAAAAAATGTAGTATGCCCATTCTGCGGAACTCTTTGTGATGACATTGAATGTTTTGTGGAATCAGGACATATTGTAAAGACAAGAAATGCATGTAGAATCGGTCACAGCAAGTTTACTCACCGAAAAGGTGCAGTAAGACATACTGAACCGCTTTATCGGGAAAACAAAAAAGATGATTTTAAAAAAATCGACTTTGATACTGCAATAGAAAAAACTGCTGAAATTTTAGTAAATGCGAAAAAACCTCTTATTTATGGATTTTCTGCAACAGAATGCCACGCACATATTGAAGGTATGAAGTTGGCTGAAAAAATAAGGGGAATTGTAAGCAACACTGCCGAAGTATGCCATGGCCCGAGTGTATGGGCACTTCAGGATGTTGGGTACCCCATATGTACGCTTGGAGAAGTTAAAAACAGGGCAGATGTTGTAATTTATTGGGGTTCAAACCCGATGCACGCACACCCAAGACACATGAGCCGATACGGAGTTTTTCCAAGGGGCTTTTTTAGGGGTCGCGGAAGAAAAGATCGAATTTTAATTGTAGTTGATCCAAGAGAAAGTGACACTGCAAAATTAGCAGACATTCACTTAAAAGTTGAACCGCATAAGGATTATGAGCTTATAAGTGCGATAAGGTCTGCTTTAAAAGGTTTTGAACTTCAATCTGAAATAATAGCAGGGATCCCTAGAGAAATGATATATGAAACTGTTGAAATATTGAAAAAAGCACAGTATGGGGAACTTTTCTTTGCAATGGGTGTTACGCATACTGCTGGAAAGCATAGAAATATCGATACTGCAATCGAACTTGTAATCGATTTAAATTCACAAACTAAATTTACGCTGATTCCAATGAGGGGCCACTACAATGTAAATGGTTTCAATCAGGTGTGTACTTGGATCAGTGGATTTCCGTTATGTGTGGACTATTCAAGAGGATTTCCAGAATTTAACCCTGGAGACACGA
This sequence comes from Methanococcus maripaludis, assembly GCF_002945325.1. Lineage (NCBI taxonomy): Archaea > Methanobacteriati > Methanobacteriota > Methanococci > Methanococcales > Methanococcaceae > Methanococcus > Methanococcus maripaludis. The sequence goes on along the minus strand of NZ_CP026606.1, from coordinate 161,390 downwards.
GTGTAACTGATAGTTTACTTAGAGAAGATGCAGATGCAATGCTAAATATCGCGTCAGACCCCGGAGCACATTTTCCGCAGAATGCAGTTAAAAGAATGTCAAAAATTCCATTAATCTGCATAGACCCTCACGAAACACCAACTTCAGTTCTTGCAAATATAATTCTCCCGCCAACGATTGCAGGTGTTGAGGATACTGGAACCGCCTACAGGATGGATGGAGTTCCATTGGAACTTAAAAAAGTAATTGATCCGCCTGAAAGTACGCTTGCAGATCGGGAAATATTAAAAAGAATATCTAAAAAAGTTGAAGAACTACTATAACTAAAGTCAGAAATTTTATTTTTTTAAATTTTTTTTATAACTTTTCAGATTCAAAATTTTTTTATCCTAAAATATAAAAAAAATAGGTGAGGTCAAAAATGTTAAAGATTTGTGGCTATAAATCTTTAATATTCGATATATTTGCTATTTAATCCTGTTATCTAATATTTACGGCAATGGATAGATATATTACAAAATCTCAGATGTTATCCTGAGATACATTAACTGTGAGGGTTATATTATTTAAGTTTTCTGTATTTGAAATAAAGCTTACTTTAAAATATATGGTACTTCTTCCTTTTTAACCAAAATATCATTTATTATTTCTATTCCTTTCTTAGTTATTTTTGTATAGTAGCTCATACCATAAGACGAACTTTTCACTATTAAATAGCCTTTAACTTCAAGAAAATGAATAATGTATTTTAAATCGTCTTTTTCAAGTCCTGAAATAGTTGTAAGTTCCTTACCTTTTACAAAGGTCTCTTTTTCAAATAGGTATCTTAAAATATTCTGTCTAATTATAACTTCATCCACAAAAATCCCCTTTTTAAGATATGTAATTAATTATAATTACATATTTATTCTAAAGTTAATTAATACTTATTACATCAACATATATATAAATTACGTATTTGCAAGGTCTTTGATATATTATGTAATAATCTGGCTTTTTAACTTGTTTTCAATATTAATTAGTAATTTAATTGGCAACATATTTATAATTTAAAAATTAAGTTAAAGTATACTTATCGGTAAAAAACTATTAATTAACATATATTTTGTAAATGAGTTTTTTTAGTTAAATGAGGGATAATATGGGAGACGGTAAGTGCGGTAAGCACGAATATTCAAATATTAATCAACAGAAAGTTGATTTGATGATTAAAGAACTAAATGAACATGGCATATCAGTTAGTGGAAATAATCCCTGGACGATAGATCCAAAACAGTATGGTATCAAGCTTCAAGCCACCTGGGATCAAGGAAGCTCTAAACTTTACGTAATTGTAACAGATAAATCATTTTTAGTTCCCTGTTCAAAAATATGGGAGAAAATTGACCCTTTAATGAAACATATTGAAGGTCTTTCAGAAAATGAAATGAAATAATTTTCTTTTTTATTTTATTCGATTATTATCTTAAATCTAATATCTTCTTTTTTAGATTTTTCAAGCATTATTCCAAAAAATTCAAATTCATTTATCAAAATTGGGCCAGAAATCGATTTTCCAATCGTTTTGTAAATTTCTTCAAAATCTAATTGATTTGCAATTCCAAAAGCAACGATCCAGAAACATTTTAAAGGATATTTTTCGCCAGAATATTTATCTATTATAAAATATTTTGAACTTTTTGATTTATTTCCTTCACAGAAGTTTTCGCAACTTAATTCAACAACTGTTTTTTCAAAGTCCATATATCCTGGTTTTTCAAATTTTTTAAAAAGCTCTTCAAATTTACTACTCAAAATAACACCTTAATTACAATACATTAGAAACGGATATATTTTGATATAATATATTACTATGCACTCGCTAACAGTTTTTAAGGTTTAATTCGGGTAATTTTTTTATATATTTTTCTAATGTATATCGTACCATAATATTATTAGATATTAGTTTTTTTAATGTAATTATTAATTATTAGGTTTCTTCATGAAAACTATAAAAGATATTATTTACGTAGTTTTATTGATTAATTACCCTTTTTTAAATTTAAATTTTAGAGGTCAAAAATGAGTGAATTGAAAGAACAGCTACTACAAGAGCTTTCTGATTCCGTTGTTGATATGGATGAAGAAAAAACAGAAGAATTATCTAAAAAATATCTCGAAAATGGATTTGATGCTTTTGATGGGATCACAAAAGGGCTAGCAGAAGGAATGAACAGGGCAGGGGTACTTTACGAAGAAGGAGAATATTTTATTCCTGAATTATTAGTCTGTTCTGATGCAATGTATGTGGGCTTGGATATTTTAAAACCTCATTTAAAGTATGAAGATTCAGATAATAAATTTAAAGCAGTTGTTGGCGTTGTTGAAGGGGATACCCATGATATTGGGAAAAACTTATTTAAAATCATGCTCGAAACACAAGGCTTTGAAGTTTATGATCTTGGTAGGGATGTTCCACCTGTAGAATTCATAAAAAAAGCTAAAGAAGTAAGCGCAGATGTCATTGGTCTTTCAACGCTGATGACGACTACAATGGACAATATGAAAGTTGTTATTGGCATGTTAAAAGAAGAAGGAATGAAAGAAACTACAATGGTGATGGTTGGAGGCGGCCCAATCTCACAAAGCTTTGCTGATAAAATTGGTGCAGATGGCTATGCACCAGAAGCTTCAAAATCTGCAAGAATTGCAAAAGAATTGGTTACAAAATTAAAAGGTTAATTTAAACAGTATGGAGAGATTATTATGGATTACCCCGACAAAATGACACCTGCTCAAAGAGCTGCTGCTAAAGCTAAGGGCGAACCCGCTGACCGGGTTGCATGCAACCCAAACATTGGAAATGGGATGGCAAGAATTGCAGGCTACAAAATTTCACAGTTTAATGACGACCCAGAAGCGCTTGCTAATGCAATTATTAAAACATACAGAAGATTTGGGGCAGATGGTGCAAGAATCTTCACAGATTTATTTTTAGTTTCAGAAGCAATGGGCGCAAAAGTTAGAAAACCAGAAGATAATACCGCAGATTTAGAAGAACCTGCAATAAATGACATGTCAGAATTTGATAAATTAAAAGTAATTGATCCATACACACAAGGTAGAATTCCAGTTCATTTAAGGGCAATTGAAATCGTAAGGGATGAAATTGCAAGCGAAGTTGGAGTTACTGCTTCAGTTGTAGGCCCATTTACAAACGCTTTCTTTTTAATTGGCGTAGAAAAAATGACAAAAATGCTTTTAAAAGATCCTGAATCAGTTCATAAACTCTGTGAAATTTCACTACAAAGTTGCATTGCACTAACCGATGCAGTTTTGGAAAAAGGCGTTGGAGTTACTATTTCAGAACCTCTTTCATCATGTACTGTTGTAAGTCCAAAACACTTTAGGGAATTTTCAGCACCGTACTTAAAAAGACTTATCGACCACATAAAAGCAAGAACTGGAAAATTGGTTATACACATTTGTGGAATAACGGATCCAATTTGGGATGATCTTGTAGAAATGGGCGTAGATGTTTTAAGCATTGATAACGTTGCAGATATGGAAAAATGTGCAGAAACCGTTGGAGATAAAATGGTTATTGCAGGAAATGTTGACCCTTCAGCAATTATGTATGCAGGATCAAGAGAAGACGTTAGAAAAGCTACAATTAAATGTGCAAAACAGGGATTGAAAGCTAAAAAAGGATTCATGATCATGTCAGGATGCAGCCTTCCAGTAGAAGTACCTATTGAAAACATTGATGCAATGATGGATACTGCAAGGGAAATGGGATGGCCGGTTACTGAAGAAAAATTAGACTATTTACTTAGTTTTGATAAATACAAAGACTAAGTACCTAAATTATCAAGTTATTCACCCAGATTTTATAATTTTTAAATTTTTAGTTTGATTTTTTTAGAATTTAGTTTAATGGCGCATTATATTTGAAAATTTAAATAAAAAGAGTGATTTAATGATAACACCAAAAGAAAGACTCTCAAAAACCCTCAAAGGAGAAGAAGTTGATAGAATCCCGTGCATATGTCCGGGCGGCATGATGAATATGATTACAAAAGATATCATGGACATTACTGGAATATATTGGCCAGAAGCACACACCGATGCTGAAAAAATGGCTGAACTTACAATTGGAATGTATGAAAATGGCGGGTTTGAAAACTATGGTGTTCCATTCTGCATGACTGTAGAAGCCGAAGCTTTTGGTGCAGGAGTTAAAATGGGTACAGATATTACTGAACCAAGAGTTACAAACTATCCAATAGATTCTGTTACTGAATATGAAAAATTAAATCATATCAATATTGATGAGGGACGTGGAAAAACCGTTCTTGAATCAATAGAACTTTTAAACGAAAAAAACTCAGAAGTTCCCATTATTGCAAATCTCACAGGTCCAGTTAGTACTGCATCGTCTTTAATGGAACCTGTAACGTACTATAAAGAACTTAGAAGAAAACCCGACGCTGCAAAAGAATTCATGGATTTTGTAACTGAAAACTTAATCGAATTTGGAAAAGCACAGCTAAAAGCAGGAGCAGACGTTTTGGCAATATCTGATCCAAGCGGTACTGGCGAGATATTGGGCCCAAAAATGTTTAAAGAATTTGCAGTTCCTTATATTAATAAAATAATTGAAGAAACAAGTGATTTGGCTGAAACTGGAACAATAATCCATATTTGCGGTAGATTGAAAAGTGTTTATGAAGAAATAAATTCATTAAAAAGTGACGCAATAAGCTTTGATTCAATTACTGATGTTGGACAGGTAGTTGAAAACGTGTCTGGAAAAGCAATCATGGGAAACGTCAGCACATTTGCGCTTGAAAATGGAACTCCTGATTCTATTGATAAAATGAGTCGAGCATGTATTAAATTTGGGGTCGATATTTTGTCTCCTGCATGCGGAATTGGGGTTAGAACAAAGTTAGAAAATATTCAAGCAATGGTTCAGGCATGTAAAAACTCCAAAAGAGGAGAATAAATGGCAATACTAGAAATAACTAATGATAACAATAAATTTGAGTTTAAAGAAGGGGAATTTATTTTTAAAATTCTTCAAAAAAATGGAATTAAAATAGAAGTTCCTTGCGGTGGAGTTGGAACCTGCGGAAAATGTAAGGTAAAAGTTGTTGGTGGAGAAATCAGTCCACTATCTTCTGAAGAGCTTGAATATCTTTCAAAAGATGAAATTGATCAGGGAGTTCGCCTAAGTTGCCTTACAAAGGCGTTTGGAAATGTGAAAATTGAATTATTAAATACGGATGAAAATCACAAGATTTTAACTGACGGATACATGCCAAACTTAAAAATTAATCCGCCTATCACAAAAAAAATCATCAATCTATCAGAATGTGAATCAAACAAAAATAATTACGAAGAAATTGTTAAAACTAAATTAAATGTGGATGAAATATCTGATATTGAATGTTTAAAAGCTTTGCAGAAATCGTTTAAAACAGGAAATCTTACTTCAATTTTTTTAAATGATAAATTAATTGGAATTGAACCCAAAATCAATGAAAAAATATATGGAATTGCAATCGATATTGGAACTACTACCGTTGTAGCATCTTTAATTGATATTTTAGAGGGGGAAGAAATTGCATCTGAAACCATGATAAATCCTCAAAAAGAATACGGTTCAGACGTGCTTTCACGAATCGATTTTGCAAATAAAAATGAAAACGGGCTTGAATTATTAAATAAAGCAATAATTACCGGAATAAACAAACTTATCTTTGATTTAGCAACGCAGAACAAAATTGCTGTTGAAAACATCTACGAAGTTTCAATTGCAGCAAACACTACAATGATGCACTTTTTATTGAACATCAGCGCAGAATCGATTGGGAAATCTCCATATTTACCAGTATTTTTGTCTGGGAAAAACATCTTATCAAACGATATTGGAATAAATATTTCTCCGTTTGGTAGAATTTACTGTTTACCTGGAGTTTCAGGGTATATTGGAGCAGATATTGTTGCAGGAGTTATAGTTTCTGAACTTTTGAAAACTGAAAAAAATGTTCTCTTTATTGATATTGGTACAAATGGGGAAATAATGCTTTCAAAAGCAGGTATTCTTTCATCATGTTCCTGTGCTGCAGGCCCTGCGCTTGAAGGAATGAATATAAGCTACGGAATGAGGGCGGCAGACGGCGCAATTGAATGTGTTAAATTCAATGAAAACAATATCGAATTAAAAGTCATTGGAAATGTGAATCCTGTTGGAATTTGCGGTAGTGGAATACTTGATTCAATATCTGAAATTGTTAGAACAGGCCTTGTGGGTAAAACTGGCAGGTTAATTAATTCAAACGGTTCAGATAATGAATATAAAAATTTGATAATAGAAAAAAATTCAAAAAAGTTTGTTCAGATCTCAAAAAATCCCGAAATATTAGTTTCACAAAAAGACATAAGGCAGGTTCAACTGGCAAAAGCAGCTATAGTTTCGGGATTTTTAGCACTTTTGGATGAAAATAATTTAACAATGGAAGAAATTGATGAAGTAATAATTGCAGGGCAGTTTGGAAAACACTTAACTGTTGAAAGCCTCGTTGGAAGTGGAATCATACCTGAAAAACTTGGCAAAAAAATAAGATATATTGGAAATTCCTCTAAAACCGGTGCTTTAATTTGTCTGCTTTCAAAAGAATCACGAGCGGAAATGGAGTCAGTCTCTAAAGATATAACATATTATGAACTTTCGACAAAAGAAAACTATGAAAAATTGTTCATTGATTCTTTAAATTTTTAAAAATTAGTATTTGAAATAATAATATTAAAATTTATTATATTTGGTGATATTGTGGTTAAAATCGACGTTGTATCAGGCTACTTGGGTTCTGGAAAGACGACATTTATAAAACATCTTTTAAACGCCTGTGGGAACGAAAAAGTAATTGTTATTGAAAATGAATTTGGCGAAATTGCAATTGACGGAGATCTTATCAAAAATGAAGGATTTGAAGTATACGAACTTCAACAAGGATGCATTTGCTGTAGCATCAGGTCCAACTTTATCGAAGCGTTAAGCAAAATCGTAGATGAATTTGAACCTGACAGGATTATTGTTGAACCAACAGGAATGGGGCTCTTAAGTGAGATAATCGGGATATTGAGTCTTCCAAAAATCAAACAAATTTCTGAAATAAACTCGCTCACAACCGTAGTTGATGCTGAAAATTATCTCGAAGAAGTTGAAGGATTTGGCGAATTTTTTAAAGATCAAATAAAAAATGCAGACAGACTAATTATCAGTAAAGCTCAGTTTATGAATTACCAAGAAATTGATAAAATTATTTTATCATTAAGGGATTTAAATCCTAATTCATTAATTGTAACTCAAAACTGGGAATTTATGGCTCCAGAAGAATTTTTGAAAATTCTTGACAACAGTTCTGAAAATTCTGGTAAAATATATCGTGGAAACGTTGAAGCTGCAATGAAAGGCGTATCAAGTATTGGACTTGAATTTACTGATTCTTTTAAAGAAAAAGATATTGAAAATATAATTTTAGAACTTAAAAGTGGTAAATATGGACAGATAATGCGTGGAAAGGGTTTTTTAAACATCGATGATAAAACAATGGAGTTTAATTATGTTGGAAATGATTGCAAGTTGGAGCTTTTAAACACAAAAAAAGACCAAAAAATTTGCATAATTGGAAAAGAGCTTGAAAAAGAAGCAATAAGTGAATTATTTAATAATTTATAAAATAATTATTCTTTTATTTCCCAGACAGTATTTTTTGGAATTTTATAGATTGATTTTTTTATACAGTTGTGACCAATAATTTTTGTTTTTGTATTTTCATGAATTAGTTCATAAATTGCTTTCCCATATGTTTCAGAATCGCAATTTAATGGATTAAATTTGCACATTCCTTCATTTTCAAGTGCAACAGATGTTAATCCACAAAGATGAATAATACAGTTTTTTTCTTTTAATCTAACTTTTTCTATAATATTTTTGGCAATTTTTCCGCTGTATTCCCTAAATACTTTTGGACCCACTATGTCGATACTTCCTGCAGGATCTCCAAAAGAAATAATTTTAGCCCCGTTTTCAATTCCTGAAAGAATATACTTTACGATTTCATCCTCTAAAAAATTCAAAAATTCGTTTGCTTGGTCCGGATTTTTTCTAAGTTCTTTATAAAATGCTGTCGAATCTATCAAAGATGAAAATATAGTAAATGGCCCCTCAACTGCAAGAATTGGAATTTCACCAGATTCTTTTAATTCACGAATAGCACCAAGAACTGTTTTAATCCTACCTGAGGTTAGATCAATTGGTGTTATGGATTCTAATTCATCTAAATTTTTAAAAGCGTATTCTTTAGCTCTTGGGCCGTATTTTTCATCGCCCATGTTAATTTTAGCACCCAATGATTCTGCTTCAACGGTCATACAGAATGGAACTCTACAAAATAAGTCTTTCCTATATTCTTTCATTATTTTTGAAAATTCCACCATATCGATAAGATTTTCGTGTACATTTGGAAATTTTAAATTTTTAGATTCAGTTAATTCTTTTGGAATGTTTTCTAACTTGTCACTGACACATGAAAATGTTTTTTTCATAAATTCCACCATGTTTAAATTATTTTTAAATTTTTAAAAAATGAAAAAAGAAAAAAATTTAATGGACTTAAAGTCCTTTTTCTTCAGAGAAATAAACGCAAATTGTTGCAATAACCATTCCAACAGCAAGTAATAACCATGCCATCTGGTATCCTGCACTTGTGTATCCCCCTAATGCATTAAGCCCGTAGCTTGCGATTAACAACCCGCAAACTTGCTGGAGCAGTGCACCACCAAAGAATGGGAAGAAATTGAGGATTGACGTGGAAGTTCCTGTTATTGAGATAGGAAATAATGATTTCACCTGTCCGTAGCATACAACGAAGAATCCTGCGAAGAATCCGAATAATAAGTATAATATTTTATAGAATAATGGATTGTCCATTCCGTTAAAGTACCAGACTGCAAACCATAATAATGTGTACATTACTGTACCGATAATTAATGTCTTTTTTCTTGATTTTAAAACTTTATCTGCGAGATATCCTGAAACAGGACATCCTAAGATCAAACCAATTCCGATAAACGTTAAAAGGCTTGCATATGTTGCTTTGTCCCAACCTAAAATATCTTTAAAGTATGGGCCTGCCCAAAGTCCTTGGTATGCCATTAATGATCCATAGTAAAAGAAAAACCATATTGCCAAGGGCCAGAATGATTTTTTACCGAGTACCATTTTAATAGAATCCATAATAGATATGTTTTCTGCAGGTTTTGCTTCTGCTGAAACAGTTTCGCCATTTTCCTGAGCTTCAATATCTTCAATATTTGGGAATCCCATTTCTGATGGCTTATCCCTAATAACAATATATGAAAGAATTGCAAGAGCGACTGATGCTACACCAAGTCCCATGAATACAGTCTGCCAACCTAATGATGTATTAAGGTAAGCAAGTGGTGCTGCTGCGGATAATGCCCCAATGTTTCCTACTGCAAGCATAACGCCACTTTGAGTAGCAAATTCGTTTTTTCTAAACCAGATTGAAAGCATTTTCATTATCGGGATGTATACTGCAGCTACACCAACACCGATTAAAAGCCTTCCTAATATAACCATGTTAAAATCAGTTGCAATACCTGTAAGAATTGCACCTGCTGCTGCAACAAGTGTAAAAACAGCAACGACCCTTCTAGGTCCGAATTTATCAGACATTATCCCTGAAGGAATCTGCATTAATGCATATGCATAAAAATAAACTGATCCGAGTAGACCCATTGAAGTTGCCCCTACTCCAAACGTTGTCATAAGATCTCCAGCCATAACTGCAGGAGATACCCTGTGAAAGTACACGAAGAAGTAAACTAACGCAAGAACTGCAAAGATTACCCACCGGTATTTCATCATTTTGCCGATGTTGTCCTTTGATAACATGTATGACCTCAAAAATAGTTATTGTTTAATTTCAGGTATCTTAAAACTTAAGACCTTCATTGGATTATTTAATTACCGATATATATTGATAATGGTATTAGATTTTAGTAGTTATTATATATTTAATAGATATTCTAATGGATATCAAACACAACAAATAATGAAAAATAATTTAAATAATATCTTAGAAGATAGTTTAAACTATAAAATCGGTGAAACTTTGGACGAATTAAAAAGTATCAAAAAACTCGATGAAATTTTTTCAAAAAGAAAAGAGGAATTATATCGAGAAAAAGACGAAGGAAAAAAAGTATTTGGTAGATTTTGTGTATTCGTGCCTACTGAAATTATATGTGCTGCTGATGCAATTCCTGTCGGACTTTGTGGTGGAAAAGAGTCAACCATTCCATCAGCAGAAGAAGATCTGCCAAGAAGTATCTGTCCGCTGATTAAATCTTCATACGGATTTAAAAAAGATAAAGCCTGCCCTTACTTTGAAGCTTCAGATGTTATTGTTGGAGAAACAACGTGCGATGGAAAGAAAAAGATGTTTGAACACATGGCAAAACTGTCAGAAATGTATGTTATGCATCTTCCACACTTTAAAGATGAAAGGTCATATAAATTATGGCTCAAAGAAGTTTACGACTTCAAAGATTACGTGGAAAAATTTACTGGAAACAAGATTACTGAAGAAAAATTAAAAGAAGCAATTGATGAAGAAAATGAAGAAAGAATATTATCCCACAAGCTTTATGAATTAAGATCCAAAATCCCAACGCCAATAACTGGAACTGATGCATTAAAAATATTTCAAAGGTCATTTTTACTCGATATAAAAGATAGACTCGCAATTTTGAAAGAAGTAATATCTGAACTCGAAGAACGGGTTAAAAACGGTGAAGGATACGCTGGAAAAAGAATTCTGGTTGCAGGATGCCCGATGGTTGCAGGAAATACCAAAATTGTGGACATTATCGAAGAAGTCGGCGGACTTGTAGTCGGTGAAGAAACATGTACTGGAACCAGAAAATTTGATAATTTGGTTAAAGGATACACAATTGATGACCTTGCAGAAAGATACTTTAAAATCAACTGTGCATCTGCATTTAAAAATGATAGCAGAATTGAAAGAATTAAAGAACTTGTAAAGGAACAAAATGCAGATGGTGTTGTTTATTATACATTACAATACTGCCACACATTTAATGTTGAAGGTGCATTAATTGAAAAAGAACTCAAAAATTTAGGAATTCCAATAATTAGAATAGAAACAGACTATTCAGAAAGTGATAAAGAACAGATAAAAACGAGACTTGAAGCCTTTGTTGAAATGATTTAAATTATTTTATTTTTTTACAAAAGTGATTCTTTTGCCAACTTATCTGCAATTTCGTTATTTTTATCTCCCGAATGCGCCTTAACTTTTACAAATTCAATATTTAATTTTTTTAAGTAATTTTTACATTTTTCTTTATATTCAATCGTTCCAGATTTATTTGTTTTCCATTCCCCAGTACACCACTTTTCAATTCCAAGATAATCGTGATATATTACCAAGTTTTTCACGTTTTTAGAAACTGCGTATTCCATTGCAAGTTCTGATGCTAAAATTTCGCCTGCAACGTTTCTCATTTTTGATAATTCCGTATCATTTCCCTTAGCTTTAATTTCTTTTTTAATTCCATTAAATATTATTAAAGCGCCTGCTCCGTATTCTTTATTTTTTAAATTAAAACTTCCATCAACCCATGCATGCATTACATCTTTTTTAAATTCGTCTGATTTTATATTATTTTGCCTTTGCTCTGATTTTAAATTTAAATAAGCTTCTGCATCTATTTTAGATGTAAAACTTTTAAATTCGGCTCCAGAAAATCCTTTAACTTGATTTTCACATTCGGCCCAGGTATCAAATAATCCAGTTTTCCGCCCTTTTCGAACAGCATATATTTTAGACATTTTTTTCACGCAGATTTATTTTAAACACATTATATATTTGAATTAAAAATAATTTTCCCAATACGTTATAATTTCAAAAGATTTTTATAAATTCCAGATTAAAATATATTATTCGTAAAATGAGGCGATATTTTGAAAATCACTCCATTTAAATCATATTTAACCGCATTTATATTCTTTTTATCCGCAATATTGTTTGGAATATTCTTAAAATCCGAGACTGGCGAGTTAAGCATAATTTATACCATTTTAAAAGATTTGGGAATTGTATTTTTAGTAATCGGAATTATACTTCAAATAAAACTTAAAAAATCCAAGAAATAACTTATTTTTTAACTCGAATGGCAATATCATGGTAGAAAACGTTAAAATCATCCGTAAAAAAATCAAAAACATGTATCTGGTTGTAAATCCCGACTGTTCGGTTGTAGTAAAAGCGCCAGTTCACGTTTCTGATGAATACATTAATTCGTTTATAAAGAAAAAAGAAAGTTGGATAAAAAAGCATCTGGAGAATTTTGAATCGCTAAATTCAAAATCAGTTGCAAAAAAGTATATTGATGGAGAATTATTCAAATATTTAGGAAATGAATATATTTTAAAAGTATATTCTTCAAAAAAGGAGTATTTAGAAATTTCAGATAATTTTTTTAATCTTCATATTTTAGAACCTGATGATTTTGAAAAAAAGAAAAAAATAATTGAAAAATTTTACCGAAAAAGTGCAGAACTTGAACTTTTTGAAATTTTTAAGGATAATTATAAGATAGTTACAGAAAAAATGCCTGATTTTGCAGTTAGGAAAATGAAAAAAAGATGGGGATCTTGCAGTTTTCATAAAAATAAAATTATACTAAATGAAAGATTAATCGAAAAATCAAAAGACTGTATTGAATATGTCGTGTTTCATGAACTGGCCCATTTAAGATATCCAAACCACAGTAAGGATTTTTATAATTATTTAACCGAATTAATGCCTGAATGGAAAGTTAAAAAGCTTAAATTAAACGAAAGACATTAAAATCTTTTATTTTATTGGTGTATATTATTTTCATGCGCGATTTTTAAAAATATCTGTTTTAAATATGGTAAAACTTTTAGTGAAGGTACAAGATAGCAATCTACCTTTTCAAAACCATTTTCCAATGTTGAATTTTCTTTTCTGATTTCTTCTAAGGTATATTTTAAAAAACCTTCCTTATTTCGCCATATTGAAAACATCAAATAGTTTTTTTCGAGAGGTTCAACAAGTTCCCTGTGTTTATATTTCATAACAATATTTAACGCGAGTTTTTCAGGACCCTCAACTTCCATTTTTGAAAGTTCTTTTCCAAATATCTGGGCCATAAACATTGTTTCAAATCCGATTTCCATAGCATCTCGGGGAGTAATATTTTCAAAACCTTTCTTTTCAGCTTTTTCGTACTTTGAAAGGTATCTAAGTAATGAGGTATATGCATTGCCTGTAAATACTGAAAATCCAAATTCAAATATATTCTCCATAAAGTTTCACCACCCATATGTTCCTATTATTTACCGGCCACCCGGTCGGTTCTTGTCCGCGTAAAATTAATTTTTTATAATATCCCAAAATGAGTTAAACAGTGTTCTTGCTGTTTCATCGAATTTTTTATTCGTATAATACGAAACTAAAGGTAATCCTTCATATATTGAACAAAAATGAAGTGCAATTGCATGAGGGTCTAAATTTTCTTTGATTTCCCCTTTTTCTTGCCCTATTATAATCCTGTTTACTAATCCATTTATGATGTTTTCATATATATTATTATTTACTTCCCATATTTCGGGAAATCGTTTTATCGCATCGGAAAGAGGTCCTGAATATGTTGGAGTATCATCTTTTTGGATATATTCATTAAAATATCTACTTCGTATCATAATCATTTTATCTATAAATTCAAAAAATGCCTCTTCAAATCCTATGTCTTGTTCAATGCAACGTAGTATAATTTTTTCGTTTTCTTTTATCATTGAGACAATAACTTCGAGGAATAAGTCTTCTTTTTTATTAAAATAATGGTAAAGACCTCCTTTTGAAATATTGCATTTTTTTGCAATTTCTAAAAGAGATGTTTCATTATAACCCTTTTTAAAAAATATATCTCTTGAGTTTTTAATTATCTGATCCCGCGTATCCATATTTTATACCCCATTTTGGATTTTTTATAATATTATTATACCAAATTTTATTTATGTATATTTTGTTGTCAAAATAGGATCATTTATGGAAAACTATATATCAGTGTTCGATCTAGTTATGCTGGGAACGGGATGGTGACCACACCGTGCATTTTTTGATCATATTGATCATAATTTAGATCTAACTTAAAATATTAGATCTAATTGTCGATCGATTATCTTTTTAACAAAAATCTGTTTTTATTTTTGAAATATAATATATAATTTACACCTGACGTAAATTTAAAATATGGGAATTTTTAAACTATATATTAACTCGGAAATTACAAATTCCAGAGGTAAGGGGATATTCGTGTGTGGAAAAACGCGAAAAAACTATTTCTTTAAACCGCATCTATTTTTTTATTTTTTAAATTATTATGTAAATTTATTTCTTTTTCAAAAGAATTGTAAACTTTATTTTACATTTTCCGAACGTTTTATTTAGTATTATATAATAAAAAGCCCAAATTGATAAACTGTCTTGATTTTTTCAAGAATTCTTCATTGTGTGCTCATGTTTGAAAACTCTCAAAACTCATATTAAAATAGTGCCTTGAATATTTATTTTTTTATATTCTTTTTGAAAATAATTAATTATACATTAAAAAATGGTGGGTTTATGTTTTTTGAAAATTACGTCTTTGGTCCATTAAAATATAGTCTTTCAGATTTATCAAAATTGTTAAAAGGCGGAATAATTTATGCTGTAAGTATTTTTTTACTTATTTTAGGAATATTTTTGGCAGTGTATCCGTACGCAAGTGCGAATTTACACATATTTGGCACTGCAACAAATTCTTTAGTATTTGCAGTAGTTGCTCTTTTTGCTTCGTTACTGGGTTTAGGTCTTCTCATTGTTTTAAATGGCTACATATTAAAAATGATTAAATTATCCCTTGAAAAATCATTAGAACTTCCAGAATGGGCCAATTATTGGGATCTGCTTAAGAATGGAGTTGTATTTACGCTGGGAATTGCCGTAATTGCAGTTTTTGGAACAATTCTTCAGAATATTATGACATATTTTGGAAATGATGGCATTGCATCAATTGTACTTTCAATGATTATCCAGCTAATTATTTCATTATATATTCCGCTTTCTGTAGTAAATTTTGCACATGAGGACAATTTTGGTGCATTTTTTGATATCCCCAAAATTTTTAAAATGATGTCCTTTGAATATTTGGGTATGTTTATTGTAGTTTCGATAATCTCAATACTGCTCATGATAATCCCGATGATTTTGGTAATTTTTCCATTAATTGGATTTTTTGGAATGAACATGTATACGGGCCCTAAAATGCTTTTTATTGCAAGTCCGTTACTCTTAGTTGTAGCCCTCTTTGCATTTATTGTATTTTCAATAGTTGCAGTTTATGTATCATTTTATTCATACAGGGCATACACTAATTACTTCGTTTCTAAAAATCTCAAAAAAATAGAAGAGTTTAATCACGAATTATAAACAAAATCTTAAATTCTTTTTTTAATATATTTTTAAGTATAATTTTAAAAGTGGTTAAAATGAATTACAATATGGGTTTTACAAAAATCAGTATCCATGAAACTATATTTATGGTAAAAACATTTTTCCAAAATATTTCTGCTAAAATAGACGATGTATCTGCTATTGAATTAGATACTCGTGGAAACTACATAATGCTTTTAATCGGAGTTTTGTGGTATATCTCTTCAAATATACTCTTGACGGTTTCAAAAGAGATAAGTTATTCGTTATATTATGCAATTCTTGATTTAAGGGCATATCATATGATAATGACGGTTTTAATATTCATTGCCGCACTGTTTTCAACCCAGATTAAAATATACGTTACCGGCTATAAACCAATTATACTTATTGGAAATTACATTTCAATGAAAAAACTCTATGAATCGTTAAAAAAAGATTTAAATTTAAATTGAGATTAGTATTGAATGTTTAAAAATCGTTATCAAAAGGTTTAAATCAAAGTAGCCATTGTATTGAATATAACTAATTTTGCTTATCAACGGTGGTATACTTGGAAGATATTTTGTTAAAAGACGGAATTTTAGAAACTCTCAAATATATTAATGATAATGTTTTTTCCGAAGTAATTTCAACAAAAGAAAATATGAAAATAAGTTCTGAAGATCTTGCAAAATTGATTGATATGGGATTTATCGAAATCAGGACTAATGAAAATATTGTAGTATTTAATTTATCGGATGAAGGAAGAAAAGTTTTAAAGAGTCTTAATCGAAACTAAAATTACTGGTCTTTATAATTTATCTTTTTTTAAATAAAATAAAAAATTTTGGTTGGTAAATATGAGAACAAGTAATCCTGCCCTTTCAAGTGATACATTTACTGGATTTAACAATTATGAACAAAACCAGCAGATGACTGTAAACGGAACTGTAAACAAAACAATAATTTCACTTGGAATAGTTTCTATCTCGGCATATTTTTCATGGGATGTGTTATTTTTTAGCCCCTATTCAACTATATTTTTGATAGCAGCACCAATTCTTGGTTTTTTAGTGGCACTTGCGACCATATTTAAAAAAGAATGGTCTCCCGCTACCGTTCCAGTATATTGTATACTCGAAGGACTATTTTTAGGACTTATTTCCGGGTTTTTTGAACTTATGTATCCAGGAATTGTTTTTCAAGCAGTTGTAGCTACTTTTGGCGTTTTACTGAGCCTTTTACTCGCTTACAAATCAAAATTAATCCGTGCAACTGAAAACTTTAAATTGGGAGTAGTTGCTGCAACAGGTGGTATTGCACTTGTATACCTTGTTTCAATAATCTTGGGATTTTTTGGAATATCTATTCCGCTGATATTTGGAAGCGGGCCAGTTGGGATATTATTTAGTATTTTTGTAGTAATAATTGCCGCTTTAAATCTTGTTTTAGATTTTGATTTTATTGAACAGGGTGAAAAATACGGTGCTCCTAAATATATGGAATGGTATGGCGCATTTGGATTAATGGTGACATTAATCTGGTTATATCTTGAAATTTTGAAATTACTTTCAAAATTGAGAAGCAGAGATTAATTTAAATAATATTATCTATATTTTTCATATTTTTTTAGCTGTCCGAAAGCCTATTCCATTTTTCAAGCAGTCCATTTTTAATATTCCCGAGTAAAAGCGTTAAAATTGGGATAACGGCGTTTAAAAAGAACTTTAAATCAAACAATTTTGATAAATCGTGGACACTGCCAATATTATTCAATATTTCGATATATATGAAGAAAAAGGTTATCAAAAACGAGCTTAAAAACCAGATAAGCCACAAAATATTTTCTATTTTTCCTATTTTGTATTCATCTTTGATTATTAGTGTATAAATCTTGAAGATAATGTACGAAACAACGATAAATACTGCATTATTTGCATAAATTAAAAATCGAGATATATCTTGTAGATTTTGTTTAAAATTCATAAAATCCCTTTTTAAAAATGTTTAAAATTAATTTGGTGGACTACAATATTAATTTTTTGATTTAGATTTTTTTAATTTTTTAAAAATTAAAATAAAATCTAGCTAATTTGAACATTCATTTCATTCAATATTCCTCTGAATATTTGAACTGATAAAGTCAGATTTTAGGCCTAAAAATGGGCAAATTATATATATTGCTATAATTAAATATTAAAACGTACTACTGAGGGTGGTTTTATGAACTACACGGGTCCCAAAATCAGGGGGTACGTTGCTTTGATTGTAACTGCTCCACTACTTATCGTTACAACGCTTTATTTTATTTTTAAGATACTCACTCCAGATATTTTTGCCAAATACAGCGCTTTATTTGCTGGTGTATTTTTAACATATTTTGGAAATGATGTATTAATAGATATTTCTAAATTCGGGGCCATTTCAGCGATTGCATTAATTGGTTTTTTAAAAATCGCAGAAATAAAAACATCGAAACTTAAAAATTTTTAAAATAGATTATCTTTTTTAAATTTTAACATATTTTGGATTATTTTTAAATTAATTAGTAATGAGTCCGTATTTTTTTATTTCATAATCATTCATATAGTGCATTCCAAAAGAAGGGGATGAACCAATCATAAACCAGTAAAATTCATCAGATATTCCCATTTCATTAAAATAATCAACGTATGGCTTATGAACTGAACTTTCTTTAGGTATTTTTGAAGCATCTTTTATAATATCATTTTTCCAAGAATGAACCCCTACTTTCGCACCTTCTTCAATCGACCTATTCACACCAGCGCAGAAAAAAACAGTACCTCCTGATGCGATGTAACCATTTTTTGGAACAATCGTACTTATGTTGTTTTTTCGAACGATTCGTGCAGCTTTTAAATTAGCATGGCTGTTAATGGATCCTGGAACATTCAACATTACAATAGTTTTAACGTTTGGGTGGCTGTTTACAAGATTTTCTACTTCTAATACTATGTTTTCATTTATTATTCCAACCATCACGGCTTTATCGCCCTGAATTTCAAATATCGCCGGTTTGGAAGATGAAATCTGTTCTGAAATTTTTTCAGAATAATATACTGAAAATCCAGTAAACATCATTATTATAACTAAAACAGCTTCAATTTTCTTAAAAAGCATATTATCTTCCAAAATTTTAAATTTAATATTAATTAGATTTCGAATTTAAATTTAATGATAAATTAATCGAAATTTAAAAATTTAAAATAGAATTATTCTTTTTCATGAAATATTTCTGGTGGTATTCTTCGGCAGGGTAAAAGTTCCCTGCTTTTTTGATATTCGTTACTATTTTTGAATCCGTATGTTCTTGCATTTTTTCAAGAGATTTTTCAGCAATTAACTTCTGTTCATCGTCAAAATAAAAAATATATGAAGAATACTGTTCCCCAACATCCCAGCCCTGTTTGTTTGGCGTAGTCGGGTTGTGATTATTCCAAAATAGATCTAATAATTCATCATAAGATATTATTTCAGGCTCATAATCTATTTTAACTACCTCGATATGTCCTGATTTTCCCCTGCATACCTGCCCGTATGTCGGATTTTTGATAATTCCCCCCATGAATCCAACTTCTGTTGAAACTACGCCATTAACCTTTCTAAATACTTCTTCTGCTCCCCAAAAACAGCCCATGCCAAAAACAATTGTTTTAATATTTTTCAAAGCCCCCACCTTTTAAAAATATATTATTGCTTAAAAATTTAAGTTATTTAATGTCCATTTATTCCCCGTTTATTCAGTTATTTTATATTTAAGAAGATTTTGTGTATTAAATTATATATTTAGCCATATAAATGTTTATTTGAATTGTAAATCTATTTTTAAAAGATTGATTAATCGAAATACGTTAAAATTGCCCACAGGGGTTAAATATCATGAATACATAACTGAATACCTAAAAAATTATGGTGTCACAATGATTGAATCTACACAAGTTTTTTATTTTGTGATTGCATCGGCTGCACTTACCATTCTTCCAGGGCCTGACATAATATTTGTAACCATTCAAAGTATTTCTCAGGGAAAATGGGCAGGGATTTCAACAGCACTTGGACTTTGTACGGGACTTATAGTTCACACTACTGCAGCAGCACTTGGAATTTCTGCGATAATCTACAATTCTGCGTTTGCATTTACGATTGTAAAATATCTTGGAGCTTTGTATTTGCTTTACCTTGCAGTTCTCGCATTATTTGATAAAAATGTAGTAATAACTGAATCAGTAGTTAAATCAGAAAACACTGCACTTTATAAAAAAGGAATATTTATGAATTTATTAAACCCGAAAGTTTCGTTATTTTTCCTCGCATTTCTTCCCCAGTTTGTAAATCCAAATTCTGGAAGCGTTCCGATTCAGATGATACTATTGGGCGTTATTTTCATGATTCAGGCAATCTTAATTTTTTCAGCGGTTGCAGTATTCTCAAGCATTTTTGGAGAAAAAATATTAAACAGCCAAAAATGTGGAAAATATATCAATCTGGCTAAAGCAGGAATATTTGGTGCAATTGGGATTCAGCTGGCACTTTCGAGTAAATAATAAATTTAAATTAAGTTAAAAATGAAAAACGTAAGTAATTAAAGGAATATATGGGAATATCTATGAGTTCTAAAAAATTGGGGCCCTATACATTAAGCGGACTTATCGTGGGGCCAATACTCGGATCAGGAATAGTAATAATACCACCGATAGTTTACGATATTTTAAAAGATTACTCTATTTTTGCATGGGTAATCATGATGACTATTGGCGGGGTTTTTGCGTATTTTGCAAGCAAATTATGTTTAAAATTTCCAGGAGATTCTGGTTTAACGGAAGTTGTAGGCCATTCTTTTGGAAAATCGTATAAAAATTTAAATGCATACTATCTTCTAATTGCAATGGCAATGGCTCCGTTAGTTGTGATAATGGTTGCCGGAGAGTATCTTTCAGTATTATTTTCAAATTATTCATTTGGGGCAGAATTTTATTCAGCAGTATTGATGCTAATTGGCGGAATAATCCTTTCAAGAAATATTTCATCCGTTGGTAAAATTTCAATGCTTATTTCAACAGTAATTTCTACAATACTTGTAGTTGGCGGGCTTTTTACAATTTTATTTTATAGAAAGGATGCGCTGTTTACGGGAACAGGAATAAGTACAATTGATGTAGGCTACTCGTTTTTGATAATGTTCTGGTCAATTATCGGTTGGGAAATACTTGGAAATTACAGCCTTGAAGTTGAAAATCCTGAAAAAACAATCCCGAAAGCAGCTTTAGTAAGTGTAATTGCAATGTCCATAGTTTACTTGATAGTATCTGGGGCTCTGCAGGTGTTGGATATTAAAAAACTTGGATTGATAGATCCAATTTCTGGAATTTCATTAATATTATATCCATTATTTGGGCAGTACTCCAGTATTATATTATCACTTACTATAACAGGACTTTGTTTATGTAGTTTCCTGATGTTAATCGGTGGAGCATCAAGATTAGTTTATGCACAAGCTAAAGATGGCGTATTTCCAAAAATTTTTAAATACCGCTCAAATACAAATGCTCCGCTTTCAGCAGTATTGCTGATGGTTTTTGCAAACTTTTTAACACTATTCGCAGTTTATTTTAATTTAATTTCATTTAACGAAATAATTGCGGCAGTAAACGCATTTTTAATTACGAATATAATAATGGCGGCGGTAGCATCGATAAAAGTTTTTGAAAACGTAATGGAAAAAGGATTTGCAGTATTTTTATTGGTTTCGTTCCTGTTAATGTTTTTATTTTCTTCAAAAATGGTAATATTAATCATTTTAGCAATGCTTTTTGGAACTGTTGTGTATACTTTGAAAAATAATAATTATGGCATAAAATAATTTATAAATTAAAAAATAGCGGATTTATTTTTTTATTTTTCTATTCTTTATTTTTGAATAATTTTTCTTTATAATAGCTATTTGATGTATAAATCGCAGCTAATGGGTTATGGCCCAAAACCCGATCTTTAACACTGATTACTGTAACAGGCGCTTTTGAATATTTTATAAATAAAGAATCATGGCCCACACACAAGCCCAGTATAATATTTAAATCTGTTTTTGTTTCGTTTAAAAATAATGCTTGGCCGATAGGGTTACACATTGCTTCATATTCACCTTTATGAACTTTTTCATTTTCCGTTATTTTTATGAATTCTTTTGGGATACTTCCGCACTTACAAACAACGGATTCAACATCAAAATCATGATTCAAAAATATGTCTTGTAAAATTTTAGCTTCGTTTGAAAGTCCTGTGCAAAATGCAATTCCTAATTTTTTATAATTCATTTTTTTCGCAAACAAAATAGTTTCTTCAATTCGGGTAAGTTTACAGTAGCCTTCTGACTCCACAAGCGCAGAATTATATGCAATTTTTTCATTTTCTTCTTCTAAATATAATTCTTTACTTTTTTCAATAATTTTGGCAGAATTTGGACATTTTTTAGGCATTTTTTCAAGTTCACCCAATTTACAAGCCTTTAAATTACAGAGTGCACAGTAATACATTAAATTCACCAGATAATTAATTTATTTTTATTCATTGCTATTTTTTAGCGCAACTATATCTTCAACATCTGTTAATTTCCAGACGTAAGTGTTATCAGCAGTAACTATATTTTCAACAGGTTCATCGGAGTTTTGCCCGAGTGCTTCTAAAACCACAGTTGATAAATTTTTTGAAATAATTAAATCTACAAAACTCTGCCTAATTTCTTTCTTTTTTTCCAAGTGATATTCTGGAACAATTTTTCCCTGGAGTGTTATAAATTTGTAACAAGACATATCTTCAGAAAATTTTTCAATTTCAACAGATACATAAGGATTATTTTTTAAAAGATCAATTTTACGACCGTATTTTGTCGAAAGAAAGTAGAGATTATTTTCGTTAAATACATATAGAAATGGCGCGATGTAGGGATATTTTGATCCTAAAAACGCAATTCTTGAAATATGGTTATCTTTTACAAGTAGGTCGTATTCTTCACGATTCATCTTTGGAATTTTGAAAACCATTTTTAAATCCCCTCAAACAAAATTTAATATGATATTATTTGATTTTTAAGATTGATATATTTTACTTAATACGCTTAGTATGATAATCCAATGTAATGTAAATTTCCCTGATTTTTTTAATTATAATCTATAGTAATTACATTTTTTCTTAAAAGTTAATTTAAAATGATTACAGGGCGTTTTTTTAGTTTTTATGGAGGCATTATCGTTGTTTTTTTGATAGGGGCGAAAACTTTATATAGTAAATAACCTATAGCATAGTTCACCGGAAAGAAGCTTCCGTATAATAACTAAAAGATCGGAAATAAATTTCCGAAAGACAACAATATATAGAGGCCTAAAAAATGGTAAGAAAAATCGCAATTTACGGAAAAGGTGGAATTGGAAAATCAACCACCACACAAAACACAGTAGCTGCAATGGCTCACTTTCACGACAAAAAAGTATTCATTCACGGATGTGACCCAAAAGCAGACAGTACAAGGTTAATCTTGCACGGTAAACAGCAAGTAACAATGATGGATACATTAAGAGAAAAAGGAGAAGACGAATGTACCCCTGACAAAGTTATCGAAGTTGGTTTCGGTGGCGTAAAATGTGTAGAATCAGGAGGACCTGAGCCAGGAGTAGGCTGTGCAGGTAGGGGTGTTATCACTGCAATTACACTCATGGAACAACACGGTGTTTACGAAGACGACCTTGACTTCGTATTCTTCGATGTTTTAGGGGACGTTGTATGTGGTGGATTCGCAATGCCTGTAAGAGACGGTAAAGCAGACGAAATCTACGTTGTAGCATCTGGAGAAATGATGGCTCTTTACGCTGCAAACAACATCTGTAAAGGAATGGTTAAATACGCAGAACAAAGCGGTGTAAGACTTGGAGGAATCATCTGTAACAGTAGAAACGTAGATGGTGAACTTGACTTATTACAAGAATTCTGTGACAAAATTGGAACACAATTAATCCACTTCGTTCCAAGAGACAACATCGTTCAAAAAGCAGAATTCCAGAAAAAAGCTGTTGTTGACTACGACGATACATGCAACCAAGCACTGGAATACAAAGAACTCGCAAGAAAAATCATTGAAAACGAAAACCTCGTAATTCCAACCCCAATGACAATGGATGAATTAGAAGAATTAACTTCAAAATACGGTTTCTTAGATTAAATAAATTAAATTACTTACCTTAAATTTTCAAGAGGGCAAAAAATGAAAATGATTAGAGCAGTAGTCAGACCAAGTAAAGCAGAAGAAGTTGTAGATGCACTCGCTGAATCCGGATGCGTAGCTTTAACAAAAATGGACGTCATTGGAAGAGGAAAACAGAAAGGAATTAAGATTGACCAGATTTACTACGATGAACTTCCAAAAACAATGCTCATGCTCGTAGTTGAAGACGATGCAGCAGAAAATGTAATTGAATTAATTACAAAAACTGCATACACAGGAAGCTTTGGTGACGGTAAGATATTCGTAAGTCCTGTAGATGAAGCATACACAGTTAGAACAAGATCATGCGGATTATAAGGTGATTATATGAAAGAGATAATCGCAATAATTCGGCCAAGCAAAATGGCACAAACAAAAACTGTCCTCGAAGGCCTTGGATTTCCAGCAATGACTGCGAACAGGGTTCTTGGAAGGGGAAAACAAAAAGCAATTGTTGGAGAACTCGGATTTGAAGTTGACAACAAAGAATTGTTAAACCAACCGGGGGACATGAGATACATCCCAAAAACAATGCTAACATTAATTGTTCCTGATGAGGATGCAAGCCTTGTAGTTGAAGCAATTATGAAAGTAAATAAATCTGGCCAATACGGTGACGGAAAAATCTTCGTATGTCCAATTGAAGATATAATCACAGTAAGAACCTCTGAAAGAGGAGAAGCTGCAATTTAAGCAAATAGACCCCAAAATTACCCTTTAAAAATTTTTTAGGAGGGCAAACATGCCATTCTGTTTATTGGATGTAGATAAAGATATCCCTGAAAGAGAACAACACATTTACATCAAAGACTCAAAAGAACCAAAAGGACACTGCAAACAAAGATGTAATACAAACACAATCCCTGGAAGTATGACTGAAAGAGGATGTGCTTTTGCAGGAGTAAAAGGTGTTATTACTGGTGCAATAAAAGATGTATTGCACGTAGTACACTCGCCAGTAGGATGTACCTCATATGGAAACGGTACAACAAAAAGATACCCAACAAGACCCGAAATGCCCGATGGAAGCGTATTCCCGGTTGAAAACTTCAACTTAAAACACATCGTTGGAACAGATTTAACTGAATCCGATGTTGTGTTTGGTGGAATGAAAAAACTTAAAACAACAATTAGGGAAGCTGCAAAAGAGTACCCATTCGTAAATGCAATCTACGTTTACGCAACATGTACAACAGGTCTTATTGGAGACGACTTAGATGCAGTATGTAAAGAAATGCAAGCAGAACTTGGAAAAGATGTTGTAGCATTCAACGCTCCAGGATTTGCAGGACCAACACAATCAAAAGGACACCACGTAGGAAACTACACGATATTTGAAAAATTAGTTGGAACAAAAGAACCTCCTAAAACAACCGATTACGACATCAACCTTATTGGAGAATATAACATCGATGGTGACTACTGGGTTCTCGAAAAATACTTCGATGATATGGGCATTAACGTTCTGAGTAAATTTACCGGGGATGCAACCCACGGTGAACTCTGCTGGATGCACAAAGCAAAATTAAGCCTTGTAAGATGCCAAAGATCTGCAACTTATGTAGCAAAATTAATCGAAGAAAAATACGGTGTTCCGTACCTGAAAGTAGATTTCTTCGGTCCAGAATACTGTGCTGAAAACTTAAGAGCAGTAGGTAAATACTTCGGAAAAGAAATTGAAGCTGAAGCAGTTATCAAAAAAGAAATGGAAAAAATCCAACCTGAACTTGATTTCTACAAATCAAAATTACAAGGTAAAAAAATCTGGATTTCAGCAGGAGGTCCAAAAAGCTGGCACTTATCCAAACCAATAGAACAATACTTAGGAATGGATGTAGTAGCACTTTCAGGTCTCTTCGAGCACGAAGATGGATACGAAAAAATGCAAGAAAGGGCAAAAGATGGTACAATTATCATTGACGACCCGAATACCCTTGAAATGGAAGAAGTTGTTGAAAAATACCAACCAGAAATAGTTCTTGGTGGTATCAAAGAGAAATATTTCTTCCACAAATTAGGAGTACCTTCAGTAATGATACACTCTTACGAAAACGGTCCATACATTGGATTTGAAGGATTCGTAAACATGGCAAGAGATATATACACAGCAATATACAACCCAGCCTGGAAATTAATGGAATTTGAAGACGAAGAACCAGGTGATTCAAATGAGTGAGTTAAACGTAATCAAAAAAGAAAGAACCGCGGTAATTAACCCAATCGTAACATGCCAACCTTTAGGTGCAATGTACGCAGTATCTGGAATTGAAAGAGGAATGCCTTTAGTTCACGGATCACAAGGATGTTCAACATTCGTAAGATATGGATTTGCAAGACACTTTAGAGAACCTGCAGATATTGCAGTAACCTCACTTCACGAGGATGCAGCAGTATTCGGTGGAAGAAAAAACCTGATTTCAGGTCTCGGAAACTTAGCTGCAAGGTTTAAACCTGATGTAATGGGTGTTGTAACAACATGTTCCAGTGAAATCATCGGAGATGACGTTGCTGGTTTCATTAAAACAGCTAAAGTAGAAATTGCAAAGAAAATGGGTGAAGAAGCTGCTTCAAAAATAAAAATTGTTCAGATTAATACTCCAAGTTTCGTTGAGCACCAGTTCAAAGGATACGATAATGCAATAAAAGCAATTGTAGATACATTAGCTGAACCAAAAGACGAAGAAAATGGAAAATTAAATATCATTCCAGGAATTGTAAACCCTGGAGACATCAGGGAAATCAAACATATGCTTTCACTCATGGGGGTTGAAGGTATTTTACTTACAGATACCTCTGATCCATTTGATTCACCACTCAGGCCTTCAAAAGCAGATAAAAATCCATACTATCAAAAAGGTGGAACACCTCTTGCAGATATTCAGGACTGTGCAAACTCACTTGGTACAATTTCACTTGCTAACTATGCAAGCAGTGCTCCTGCATCACTTGAGAAAAAATACAACATGCCTTCAAAAGTGAGTGAAGCACCAATCGGTATTCAAAATACTGACAGTTTCATAAGAACTGTTAAAAAATTCACTGGAAACGATGTTACTGATGAGATACTTGACGAAAGAGGTATTGTGATTGACGCAATGGCTGATGTTGCATCAAGATACTTATTCGGAAGAAAAGTAGCAATCTACGGTGACCCATCAATAACTGTAGGAATGGCAAGATTTGTAGCAGAACTTGGAATGATTCCTAAAGTGGTATGTACTGGAGTTAAAAACGAATACTTCGTTAATGACTTGAAAAAAGTAGCTAAAGAATCAGATGAAGACATTGATGCACTCTTCGGACAAGACTTAAGAGCATTAGATGTTTACTTAAAAGAAAACCCAGTCGATTTAATGATTGGTAGCTCAGATGGTAGATTGATGGCAAAAGACCTCGGAATACCACTCTACAGAGTAGGATACCCAGTATACGATAGAGTAGGATACCAAAGAAGACCAATTATTGGATACAATGGTGCTTTGAACCTTGTCGATGGAATTACAAACACAATCCTCGATAAATACTACGAAACTCAAGACTGGAAACTCCAACAGTAAGCCCAAAATAAAGAGGAATACTATGGTTTTGAACCTTGATACAGAAAACCGGAAAATGCAAGATGGAAATAACGATGATGATTTTGACTTAGAAGTCAAAATCCCAAATTCCATTTTTGAAAAATTAAAATCTATTGAAGCGTTAAAAGCCAGAGAATCACAAATGTGTGTTTCTGGAAAAGACGATTCAATTCCTACATGTGACAAAAACTCAACCCCTGGAATGATTACCCAGAGATCCTGCGTATACGGGGGAGCAAGAGTTGTTCTAATGCCAATAACTGATGCAGTACATCTCGTACACGGGCCAATAGGCTGCGCAGCATGCACTTGGGATATTCGTGGAAGTAAATCTACAGGAGATAAACTTTACAAAAACGGATTCTCAACTGATTTGCAAGAGAAAGATATTGTATTTGGTGGAGAAAAAAAGCTCTATGAATCCATTTTGGAAGTAAATAAGCTTTATCACCCTGGTGCAATATTTGTTTACTCAACTTGCGTAGTAGGTTTGATTGGAGATGATCTTAAAGCAGTTTGTAGACAGGCACAAGAAGCAACGGGCTGCAGAGTTATTCCGGTACAGTCAGAAGGGTTCAAAAGTTTTAATAAAACTGCAGGTCACAAACTCGCATGTGACGCAATGCTTGATTACGTAATTGGCACAGAAGAGCCAGAAGAAGAGCACCCCTACAGTATTAATATAATTGGAGAATTCAATGTTGCAGGAGATCTCTGGGGAATTATTCCATTATATGAAAAAATGGGTGTGAAAGTACACACTGCAATTACTGGAGACTCAACAGTCGCTAAAGTTGCAAGTGCGCACCGATCTAAATTAAATATAGTTCAATGCCAAAAATCATCCAATTATTTAGCAAGCCAAATGGAAAAGAAATACGGAATACCGAGCATTAAAGTAAATTTCTTTGGACTCGACGAAACTACAAAGTCTTTAAGGGCTGTTGCAGAATTTTTCGGCGATGAAGAAATGATTAAAAGAACTGAAGAACTCATAAAATCAGAAATTAAAAATCTTAGAGATGAAATTTCTGAATACAAAAAAGATCTATCCGGTAGAACCGTAGCGATATATTCCGGAGCCCATAAATCTTGGGCACTGGTAAGCGCATTTGGTGAACTCGATATGGAAATTATCATGAGTGGTACCCAAAACGGAAAACCCGAAGATTACCAACAAATTAGAGATCACGTCTGCGAAGGTACATTAATTGTGGACGATGCAAGTTCAATGGAACTTGTACAGCTTCTCAAAGAATACAAACCTGACATATTAATTTCTGGAGCTAAAGAAAAATATTTATCACTGAAAAGTGGAATTCCTCACTGTGATTTCAATCACGACAGGATAACTGCCTTTTCAGGCTATCAGGGCTTCATAAATTTTGCAAGAGTTGTACATACCGCAGTTATGACGCCAATTTGGAGACTTTCTAGAAAATGACGATTAGAGGAATATTATGACTGAAAAAAAATTTGCTGTAATTAATCCATGTAAAATATGCCAGCCAATGGGTGCAATATTTGCATTAATGGGTGTAAAGAATTCAATGCCGTTAATACACGGATCGCACGGATGCAGCACCTACATGAGATTCCAACTTGGACGTCATTTTAAAGAAGCTGTAAACGTGGCATCTTCATCAATGAGTGAGGCAAATGCCGTACTCGGTGGTGAAGAAAATTTAAAACATGCGATCAGAAACGTGAGCAGAATTTATGGTCCTGAAATAATAGGTGTAACTACAAGCTGTCTTAGTGAAACTATTGGTGACGACGTTGAAGGAATCATCCGGTTATTCAAGACACAAAATGATGATTTGCCCGAAATAGTCCCGATATCAACCCCAAGTTATAAACATACACATGTAGAAGGATACGATTCAACAGTTAAGGCATTGGTTGAAAATTTAGCAACTCCATCAAAGCCAAATTCCAAGTTAAACGTGATTACCGGAATGGTTTCTCCAGGTGACATTGCAGAAACCAAAAGGATTTTACGTGAAATGGGTATAGAATCAATAATTCTAACCGATACTTCGGAATCTATGGACGCCCCTTTCGATGGAGAAGTTTCATTCGTGTCATCTGCAGGAACTACTGTGGAAGAACTTAAAGACACTGCAAATTCATTTGCAACGATTTCACTCTGTAAGCATGCAAATTCCGCCGCCAAATTCCTCCATGAAGCTTACGGAATAAAATCCGTGTCACCATATCTACCAATAGGACTGCAGAGTACTGATGAATTTATGAATGAACTTTGTAAACTTACGAATAAAGAGATACCTGAACAGATAACTAGAGAACGTGGAAAATTAATCGATGCCATGATCGACGCCCACCAACATAATTTTGGAAGAAAAGTTGCAATCTACGGCGATCCAGATGTCGTAGTTGGATTTACGAGATTTGTTTTGGAACTTGGAATGATTCCTTCAATCGTCTGTACCGGAAGCGAAAGTAAAACCTTCGTTGAAGACATCAAAGCAGTAACTAAAGATAGCAAACATAAACCAGTAATCTTAGCTCCAGGGGATCTTTACGATCTCCACCAAGAAATTAAAAAATCAAAAGTGGATCTTTTAATTGGAAATTCATACGGTTCAAGAATTGCAGGTGCCGAAAATATTCCTTTAATTAGGATGGGTTTCCCAATCTATGATAGAGTTGGCGCTCAAAGAATAACTTCTTTAGGCTATACTGCAGGAATTAGACTTGTAGATACTATAACCAATACAATACTCGACAGATACTTTGACGAGTTTGGATGGGCATTAGACGAAAATACAGAGGTAGACCATGGAGAGTTTGAAAGTAGCAATTGCATCAACTGATGGTGTAAATGTCAACATGCACTTCGGAGCTGCCACACATTTTCTTATTTTTGAAATAAAAGATAATGTAGCAGAATTTTTAGAATTTAGGGAAAACCCAACAAAACATATAAAAGACCACACTGACAGGTGGAACTATGCACTCGAACTTTTAAAAGACTGTGGTGCAATCTTTTGTAGCAGAATGGGGGACCATCCTAAATCTGTACTCGAAGGAAAAGGCATGAAAGTAGTTATGACAGAAAATACATTAAAAGACGCTTTAAAAGAGTTTTTAACCGCCTAAATTATTTATTAATTATCACATTTTAGTTATTATGCGATTTTTAAACAATTAACCAACTTAAGAACTTAATAATCCATTATGGATGGTGATTCTGGGGTTTTATTATTAATTTCGCTAAAAGCACACTTTAAAATTATTATTTTGGAATTCTTTTTATTAGGCCAAAAAGAGTTAAAAAAGTAAAAGTTTGGTGTGTATTTGTGAAATTATCCCTCATATCCCCACTTCACACCGATATTATTTTTAAAGAATTTACTGGAGGTTTAATTATCTTAAACCTTCATATTATCGTTGTTATTGTTAATTAATATAATTATGTGAGCCCACAACCTTCAATTAATTAAAATATATCAACAAACTTTTTCAAGTTTTTTTGATTTTAGCTTATGCTATAATAGTGTTACCCATTAATTATTTATACTATCTTTTAAAAAAAGGATGTATAAGCCTTTTTAAATTTTGAAACCTCATATTTTCGGTTTTTCGATTTGCTATTTGGGATACCCCCTCTGTTGATATATCCATGTTAAATTTCGAAAAATTTAGATATATCGATTATGTTTTTAGGTGATAGTTTTGAACGAATTAAGTGACGAAAGTATATTAAAATATACAAAAAAAATTTCAGAAAATGCCACAATTGATAATTGGAACGATTACAAGTGGCAGCTTTCAAATTCAATTAAAGATGTTGATACGTTAGAAAATTTTTTAGGAATAACTTTTGATGAAAAAGAGAAAACAGAAATCCAAAAAGCGATAGATGTATTTCCAATGTCAATTACTCCATACTATGCAAGTTTAATTGATACAAAAAATTTAGACAAAGATCCAATTTATAAACAAAGCGTGGCATCTTCAAAAGAACTCATACTTGAAAATTTTGAAATGGAAGATCCATTATCTGAAGATGAAGACTCCCCGGTTATTGGAATAACCCACCGGTATCCTGACAGAGTTTTATTTTATATAAACCCAAACTGCGCAATGTACTGCAGGCACTGCACGAGAAAAAGAAAAGTTTCTGAAAAAAGCAGTAATCCTTCAAAAGAAGAGATTCAAAAAGCAATCGATTATATTAAAAATAACGATAAAATAAGAGATGTTTTACTTTCAGGAGGAGACCCTCTTTTACTTTCCGATGAATTTTTAGACTGGATACTGTCAGAAATAAGTAGCATAAAACACGTTGAACTCATAAGAATCGGATCAAGAGTTCCCGTGGTTCTTCCTCAAAGAATTACTGATAATTTAGTCAATGTTTTGAAAAAATACCATCCAATCTGGATAAATACCCACTACAACCATCCCGTGGAGATTACTAAAGAATCTAAAAAAGCACTCGATAAACTTTCAGATTCTGGAATTCCCCTTGGAAATCAGACGGTACTTTTAGCAGGAGTTAACGACTGTCCATATGTCATGAGAAAATTGAATCAAAAACTCGTTTCGTCAAGAGTAAGGCCATACTATCTTTACCAGTGCGATTTATCAAAAGGAATTTCTCATTTTAGAACTTCAGTTAGTAAAGGATTGGAAATTATTGAAAGTTTAATCGGGCATACAACCGGATTTGCAGTTCCCAGATACGTTGTAGATGCACCGGGAGGCGGTGGAAAAATTCCTGTGATGCCAAATTACGTGGTTTCATGGGGTTCTGACCGAGTAATTTTAAGAAATTATGAAGGAATTATCACATCATACGTTGAACCGTCAGATTACGGTGGATGCAGTAAAAATTGCGATACGTGTGACAGAATGTGTATTGGGGACTTTGAAATTAATCAAACGGGAATTGAAAAATTAATAACCGATGTAGACAATTCAATTTCATTAATCCCTGAAAACAACGAGCGAGTTGCCAGGAGGGATGACTAAATGGAAACAATAATCGAAATAAATGATTCAATTATTCAAATAAGTGACTTAAATGATAGAATATACATAATGAAGCTTGGAAAAGACGTGGGCGAATTAATTACGCATGTTGACAGTGTATGCAATGAAAAAAAGCTTTCAAAAGTTTTTGCAAAAGTTTCAGGAAATCAAAAGGAACTTTTTGAAAAAAACGGTTATATTTGTGAAGGAAAACTTGAAAATTACTATTCAAATGATGATGCATATTTTATGTCTAAATTTTTTGAAGAATCTCGAAAAATATCAAAATTTTCAAAAGAAGCAGAAGATGTTTTAAATTATGTGAAAACTGTTGATATAGATTCATCCGTAAAATTTGATGAAAATTTTCACTTAAAAATTGCAAATGAAACCGATGCAGAAAAACTATCAAAACACTATTCAAAAGTTTTTAAAACGTATCCTTTTCCAATAGACGATCCAAATTATATATTAAAGACAATGCAGACAAACGTAAAATACTTTATAATTGAAGATAATGGTAAAATCGTTGCAGCATCGTCTTGTGAAATGGATATTACGAATAAATGCGTTGAAATGACCGATTTTGCAGTTCTTGAAGAATATCAAAAATTAGGGCTTTCTAAATATCTACTATATATAATGGAAAAAATAATGAAAGACAATGGATACAGGGTTTTTTACACGATTGCAAGAAGTATCTCGTATGGGATGAATATTACTTTTAAAAAAATGGGCTATATTTACAGTGGAACAGCAGTTAATAATACAAATATCTGCGGTAAATTTGAAGACATGAACTTTTGGTACAAACTCGTAGAATAACATCCCAACACGTTAATTTTTTTAATTTTTAAATCAACTTTAATTTTTTCTGTTTTGATAATTATATCTTTATTCTCAAAATTAAAATGAAAAGTTTAATTATTTTAAAAAAACATAAATTATACTAGAGTTATTTTGGGGGATTTTATGAAAGAACTTGAAACGGCAATTGCCAAGTACCATGCAATGAAATTGAAGGATATTCTTCCACCAATTGATAGCTTGCCGGTTTTATGTACTGATTCTTCAGTCATGGATGTTTTGGAGATACTTAGAACAAGACACCACGTCTGGGTAATAAACTGCAAAGAAGATGGAAAACTTATCGGGGTAATTCGTTACTTAGACGTTATTAATTTTATAATGCCTCCTGAAAAGCATTCGACATTTATTGGAACAACTAGAACGGTTTTAATGTCAATACAGGGCGGGGCAGAAATTGCAAGCGAAGTAATGGAAAAAAGTGCGATTAAAATAAATCACAACAAGTCTGTTTTAGATGCACTTGAAAAGATGAAAAATTATAATTTGCAACTTTTAGCTGTGGTTGATGATGAAAATAGGTTAATTGGTGAAATTAGCCTCAGGATATTGATAAATAAGTTTCTTGATCTCTGCTTTTAGGTGTTTTCGTGGATATTTCATGGGTGTTGTTTACTGTTGGAGTATGCCTTATATTTGGAAAAATTGGAAACGAAATAATGTGGCGGTTTGGCTTTCCAAGTGTATTTGGAGAGATACTAATCGGAATAATATTTGGAAACCTGTTATTTTTTGGAATAGTTGATTCCTCTCACTTAACACTCCACGAAAACGATATTTTTGACTTTTTATCCACCGTTGGAATCATGTTTTTACTTTTTTTAAGTGGCCTTGAAATAGATATACACCGGCTTAAAAAGACAGAAAATATCTCAATAGTTGCAGCGGTACTTGGAGCGGTGTTTCCTTTAATTTTTGGATATATTTCATTATCTTATTTTGGTTACACTACCAAAGAATCTATTGTTGGCGGAGTAATTCTTACAGCTACGAGTATTGGAATTACTGCAAGGCTTTTGATGGATTTAAAAGTTTTAAAAACTGATGTGGGGGCCGCTGCAATCAGTGCGAGTATTCTTGATGATTTTTTAGGACTTATCCTTCTTATCCTCGCTGTCGGATCTGGAAGTTTGCTCGGGCTAATTTCAGAAATTACGGTATTTTTTATTATTACAGGATATTTGGGATGGAAATTGATTAAAAAATACTTAATTTTTGCAGAAAAGTTTCATATCGAAAAAACCGTTCTTTCATTTACTCTTGCTTTGATGTTTTTATTTTCATTTTTATCAGAAAGCTGGTTTGAAGTTGCAATTGAAGGGGCATTCATGGCAGGATTAATCCTTTCAAAAACTTCAGAAGGTAAATCACTCGCAAAAGAGATAAAATCAATTGGAAATTCATTTTTAATTCCATTATTTTTTATTTACACTGGAGCACGGCTGAATTTAACCGCATTTTTAAACCATGAAGCTTTAATTCTTGCTACAATTCTAATAATTGTAGGGGTTTTGAGTAAGTTTGTAGGGTGGGGGCTTGGAGCAAAATTAATTGGTAAATGGGGTCTTAAAAAATCGATACAACTTGCTTCAGCATCAGTTCCAAGAGCAGAAATAGCGCTGATAAATTTAATGATTGCAGTTTCTGCAGGCGTAATTTTAGAAGAAAATATCTCAAAATTCATTGCAGCAACGCTGATATTTGTTACATTTTCGATAGTTATAACGCCACCGCTCTTAAAAAAAGTTTTTGAATAGTATAATCCATTAAAATTTTAAAAAAATAAAATAAAAAAATAAAATTTATTTTTTAAAGTACTTTTTCATTTAAAAGTTCAGAAATCGATTCATAAATTTTTTCAGTAAGCGTTTTAATTTCTTCCGGTTTAATTATTAATGGAAGTACAAATATCAGCGTATTTCCAATCGGACGGATGTAAATTCCTTTTTCGAGTAGTCTTCCAGCAACTTTGTACCCTGCTTTGTACCCGTAATCGTATGGTTCTTTTGTTTCTTTATCTTTTACAAGTTCAATTCCAATCATGTATCCTGATTTTCGAATATCTCCAACACAAGGGAATTCTTTTAATTTATCGAGGTTTTCATGCAGTAATTTAATGTTTGGTCTTATTTCTTCACAGATATTTGTTTCTTCCAAAATATTTAAGGTTTCAATTGCTGATGCACATATTATCTGGTTTCCGGCATAAGTGTGGCCGTGGAAAAGCTGTTTACATTCATCAAAAGTTCCCAAAAATGCATCATGTATTTCATCGGTTGCAAGAGTTAGTGCAAGGGGTAAATATCCGCCAGTAATTCCTTTTCCAAGGCATAAAATATCTGGTTTTTCCAATTCTTTTAATTCATCCATATCAGAATAAAATGCCCTTCCAAGTCTTCCAAAAGTTGCAATTTCATCAAGTATTAATATAATATCAAGCTCTTTACAGATCTTTGCAACTCCTTCGATGTATCCTTTAGGATAGGGAATCATACCTGCTGAGCCCATGACACCAGCTTCTAAAATTACACAGAATATCTCGTCTTTATTAGTCCTGATTAAATCTTCCATTTCTTTTAGACACTTCATCTCGCATCCTAATTTATTTCTTTCGTCAGTGTCTTTAAAGTTGCAGTATTTACACCTGTAGCAGTAAGGGGCACTTGCGTGGTATCCATCAAATAACAAAGGTTCAAAACAGCCGTGGAAAAGTTCGCTTCCTCCAACACTCATTGCACCGACGGTGTCCCCATGGTAGCCTTCTTT
The DNA here is from genome assembly GCF_002945325.1 of Methanococcus maripaludis. Taxonomy (NCBI): domain Archaea; kingdom Methanobacteriati; phylum Methanobacteriota; class Methanococci; order Methanococcales; family Methanococcaceae; genus Methanococcus; species Methanococcus maripaludis. Next base: position 125,325 of record NZ_CP026606.1, on the reverse strand, counting down.
AACTGAAACAAATTTTATTTTATTTGTAAATCCTTTTAATTTACAGTATTCAAAAGCCATTTTTACGGCAATTTCAATAGCTTCTGCACCATCTTCTGAAAAAAATACTTTTGTGAACTGTTCTGGTGAAAAATCAACATATCTTTTTGCCAAAATTGCGGACGGAACATTTCCACAACCAAGCTGTGTCGAATGTCCGATATTTAGTGCTTGTTTTGAAATCGCATCAGCTATTCGTTTTTCAGAATGTCCAAAAAAGTTGCACCAGACTGATGAAACCGCATCCATGTATTTTTTGCCGTCAACGTCAATTAAATAAATTCCTTCTCCACTTTCAATTAAAAGCGGTTTTCCTTCCCTATACTCCTTCATCTGGGTAAAAGGGTGCCAAACATATTCTTTATCCCATTTTTCGAGGTCATTTTTTGAATAGTTTTCTGATTTCATTTTAAACACCAGAGATTTTTAAATTGTTTTAAATCCAATTTAAGTTTTTTATCAATATTATCTCAAAAATATGAATTTAGCAGATATAAGGTTTTTCGAAAAAAAATTTGAAAAACATTTAAAAATAATTTTTTTAAAATTTTCAAAAAAAAAGAAGTTTTATAAATGATATTTAGTTCATGTGTGAAGTCCAGTTTGCTACAAGTTCAGGGTTATTTGCAACCCATTCTTCTGCAACTTCTTCTGGATCCATTCCTTCGTCACTGTATTTGTATATCCATTCGCTCTGAACGCTTGGATCTACTTCGAATTTCTGGAAGAATTCGTATACTTCAGGATAATCATCTTTAAAGTCAGTTCTTGCAATAGTGTATACTTTGTCACCATTACCATATACTTTTTCAGGGTCATCCAACATTTTTATGTCGAATTTAAAGAAAACTGAGTGGGGTTCCCAAACGGTAACTACAATGTTTTCATCTTCATTAATTGCACGTGCAAGTTCTGCCATCATTGCAGGGGTACTGCTTGACTGCAATTCATAACCTGATAAGCTGTATGAATCAATAGCTTTTTCAGTGTTAGACATAATTCCAGCACCGGGTTCAATTCCAATAATTTTTCCATCGAATAATTCTTCATTACCGTTTAAGTCAGTAATTGACTGTATTCCTGCTTCATATGTGTAGGTAGGAACTGCAAGACCGAGTGCAGTTTTTCCAACATTTACATGAACCATTTCAAGCTGGTTTCCATACTGAGTCCAGTATTCTTCATGAGTTGTTGGCAGCCATCCTGCAAGTGATACATCAAGGTCGCCATCTGCAAGTTTTGCGTAAGTAATTCCTGCATCAAGCTGGTTTAGTTCAACATTGTATCCTTGCTCTTCAAGAATGACTTTTACAACATTGGATTTAACTGTAACTCCCGGCCAAGGGGGAAGTCCAAATTTTATAGTGCCTTTTTCAGTGTCGTCCGTACTTTGGGGAGATTGGACGCATCCTGAAAACATGACTGCCAAACCCAAAAGGGCAATGGCAAATAACGTTCCATATTTCATAAATTCACCTTTTTATTAAATTTTAGATCCCACGAGGTTACGGGTAATCCTGTCAAAAATTACCGCAAGAAATGTAACTGCAATACCTGCTTCGAGAGCAGGTGCTAAACTATATCGCTGGATACCTGAAATTATAACCTCACCTAACCCGCCCGAGCCGATAAATCCGGCAATAACTACCATTGAGAATGATAGCATGATTGCCTGATTTACGCCCATCATTATTGAAGGAACTGCTGTTGGCAGTTCTATTTTTGTTAATATCTGCCAAGAAGTACCTCCAAAGGCCCTTCCAACTTCAATTAGTTCGTTAGATACCTGCTCAATGCCAAGTGCCGTAAGTTTTATTGCAGGAGGCATTGCAAAGATTACTGTTGCAATAACTCCTGGAACTTCCCCGATTCCAAAGAATAACACTGCTGGAATCAAATATGCTAATGAGGGGAGTGTCTGCATTACATCGAGCATTGGATCGAGCAGCGTACTTACTAGTTTTGAACGCGCTTTTACAATTCCCAAAGGAATTCCAAGTAAAAGGGCAATCAATGTGGATGTGATTATCAGTGATAGGGTAATCATTGAAGTATCCCAAAGGCCCATCATCACGATAATAACTAGGAAAAATACTGAATACAGCATAGATTTCAGATTAACTGTTTTCCAAACAATTACTGCGATCAGCAATATCATCAAATAAGGATTTATTGAAAAAAGCAGGATGTGAAAGAAATCAACACCGCTTTGAATTACATAAGAAATGAGATCAAAAAATCCCGAGTAGTTATCAATTAAAAAGTCTATTAAATTTACTAAAAATTTTCCAATTCCAAGATTAAACGTATCTGCCAACAAAATCACGCTCTTATTCTTTTATAAGTTTAATTACTTCTTCAAATTCGACATATCCTAAAAAGTTGTTTTCATCATCTACTATCGGAACAGGGTAATCTGAAGAAATAAATTGAGGTAATCCCTGATTAATGGTTTTTACATCTTCTAAAGGTTTAATTTTATGAATACAATCCATAATTTTTTCTGAATTTTGAAGTTCCTCGTTATTCACAACTCCAATGTATTTTCCAGAATCGTCGAGTACGTATGCAAAATCAAGGTTTAACTCGCCTAAAATTTTAACTGCATTCTCTTTTTCGATAGTATTATTCAGTGTAAATTCCGGTTTTTTAACGAGCGATTCAGCTCGAATTACTGTTGTTTTGTCCACTTCTTTTACAAAAGACTCGACAAAATCATTTTGAGGATTTAAAAGAATTTCTTCAGGGTGTGACAACTGAACAAGACTTCCTTCTTCATTTAAAATCATAATCCTGTCGCCAAGTTTGATTGCTTCGTTTAGATCGTGAGTTATGAATATAATTGTTTTTTTCATCTTTTTCTGAATTTTTAAAAGAAGTTCCTGCATTTCAAGCCTGATTAAAGGATCAAGCGCACTGAATGGTTCATCCATTAATAATATTTCAGGGTTTACTGCAAGACCTCTTGCAAGCCCAACACGCTGTTGCATTCCGCCACTTAATTCTGAAATTTTACTTTTTTCCCAGCCTTTGAGTCCAACGAGAGAAAGCGCCTTTTCTGACTTTTCAATTCTTTCTTCAAGGCCCATTCCCTGAATTTCAAGACCGAGAGCCACATTTTCTAAAACTGAACGGTTTGGTAAAAGTCCAAATTTTTGAAAAACCATTCCAAAATATTTTCTTCTAATTTCGAGCAGTTCTTTTTCAGACATTTGTGAAATATCTGCACCAGTTTCAAGAACTATTTTTCCAAATGTGGGTTTGATAAGCCTGTTAATACACCTTATCAGCGTAGATTTTCCACTTCCAGAAAGTCCCATGATTACAAAGATTTCTCCTCGTTTAACGTCGAAATTAATATTTTTAAGTCCAACAACCTGTTTTGTTTTTTCTTTTATTTCTTGTCTAGAAAAACCTTCTTTAATTAAAGGATAGGCTTTTTCTGGCTTTTTACCAAAAATTTTGTATAATTCTGTTACTTGGATAATAGGTTCATCCATATAATCCCTCTTAAGTCGACAATACTTTATCAAATATGAATTATGAATTTTAAAAGACTGTTTTTTTAAAAATAAGTCTTAAAAGCAGAATAATTTTAAAAATATTTCCAAATTCGAATTTAATAGTGCCTATAATTTATACCTTAAATTTCTAAACCATACTTTATATACTTATTGAGTTAAGTATTTATATTAAATATCAAAAAAGACACGGAAACTGTCAATTTAGTAAATATATTCGATTACAGGGTTTTTTTAAAAATGGATATGGGATACCCCTAAAAAACAACGTAACTTTAAAACTAATATTCAAATATCGATTTTGATCCGATAAAAAATGATTTTTTAAATTTGTTCTTTTTTAAAATTAAGTTTTAGTAATTTTCAATGTCAATATTTTTCATTTTTTCTGCTATCGTATTCTAAGTGGTTCTGGTATAGCTAGGGTTTTAAATGAAAACTCTTCGTATCCTCCGAATAATAGCGTTCTTTTGAAAATTAATGTACGTGAATGGGTATCCCATCTAAAAAAAAACGTTTTAGATAGGTTAATAAATAATAAAATTTATTCTTTATAATATCTACAAAAATCAATTTTTAGTTTTTTATGGGCTTTTTCCAAAATCTTGTAGATAATCATTTTAAAGTTATTTATAATGATATATTCAAAAAAAACGGGGGAAATTATGAAAAAATTAGACTTTAAAACTGTTGTTTTATCGTTAATTGTATTTTTGGCAGTTATTTCCGCAGTATCTGCTCAGACAGGTACTCCGATAACGACCGTGTATGAAATCAACGAGTCCGGAACATATTATCTAAACAATAATATTACATACGGCAGTGGAGATGTTATAACCATTACTTGTGACGATGTCGTACTTAATGGAAATGGATATGTCTTGAATGGAAGTGGTAGTATATATTTCGGTATCAATGCTACAGGAGTTACAAATATCACAATCGAAAACGTTACAGTAACGGGTTTTGAATGCGGTATTTTTTTAATTAATACTACAGATAGCAGAATTGAAAACAACACTGCATATGAAAATGAATTTCCAGGTATTTACTTAGCTGATTCCTCAAACAACACCGTAACAAACAATACTGCAAATGGAAATATGTGGGGTATTTATTTATGGAGTTCTTCAGACAACACCGTAACAAACAATACTGCAAATGGAAATGAGAATGATGGTATTTTATTAGAAAAGTCTTCAAACAATAACGTCATTACATACAATACAGTAAACAATAATGGATATATTGAAGGGGGAAATGGTATTAGTTTAGTGACTTCTTCAAACAATAACGTCATTACAAACAATAATGCAACAGGAAATAATGAGGGTATTTACTTAATTGAGTCCTCAAACAACACCGTAACAAACAATACTGCATACGATAATAATAATGGTATTTCTTTAGATTATTCCTCAAACAACACCATAACAAGCAATAATGCAACAGGAAACCTTTATGATGGTATTTTCTTAGGGGGTTCTTCAAACAACACCATAACAGGCAATACCGCAAATGAAAACAACGAATACGGTATTTACTTAGTTGAATCCTCAAACAACACCATAACAAACAATAATGCAACAGGAAATGGGTATGAAGGTATTTCATTAGAAGAGTCTTCAAAAAATACGATTACAAACAATACTGCAAACAATAATGGATATATTGAAAGGGGAACTGGTATTAGTTTAGTGACTTCTTCAAACAATAACGTCATTACAAACAATACAAATGAAAACAACGAATACGGTATTTACTTAGATTATTCCTCAAACAACACCATAACAAGCAATAATGCAAATGAAAACAACGAATACGGTATTTACTTAGTTGAGTCCTCAAACAACACCATAACAGGCAATACTGCATACGATAATAAGCGAGGTATTAGTTTAGGCTATTCTTCAAACAACACCATAACAGGCAATACCGCAAATTATAATAAACGAGGTATTTACTTAGATGGATCTTCAAACAATAACCTGCTTACAAACAATACTGCAAACAATAATACGGCAGGTATTTACTTAGATGGGTCTTCAAACAACACCATAACAAGCAATAATGCAAATGAAAACATGAATAAAGGTATATACATAGGCTATTCTTCAAATAACGTTTTGATGGGCAATACTGCAAACAATAATACGCGAGGTATTTACTTAGAGGAATCCTCAAACAACACCATAACAAGCAGTACGTTAACTGGAAATATGGGTGGTATTTACGCATATGAGTCCTCAAACAACACCATAACAGGCAATACCGCAAATGAAAACGGAAATAATGGTATTTTCTTAGATGGGTCTTCAAACAATGTATTATCAAAAAATAATTTTGTAGGAAATACTCGTGCAGTAAATATTTTTGGTGAAAACAACGAGATATATATGAATAACTTTGAAGGTAATCTGGAAAACGTTAATTTTGAAGCAGTATTTAGCAACTACTTCCACTCCCCAGTTGTAAAATATGAATACAACGGAAAAGTCTACGAAGGAAGACTTGGAAACTACTACGCTGAAGAAGATCTCGAAACTTCAATTGCAGGAATATTTGATAAACCATATGGAATAAGCTATTGGGGAAGGGAAGTTTAACGGGGTGGTAAAAAATGAAAAAATTCTTGATTTTAGCAATAATTGCATTGAGCATGCTTGTTTCAGTAAATGCAATTGATATGCCTGATGCCAACATGACAATAAATGAATCCGGAACGTACGTTCTATCAGAAGACATTTTAGCATTAGTTAATCAAAGCGGTATATTAATTAATGCAAGCAATGTAGTTTTAGATGGGCAAAACCACCAGTTAATTGGAAATACTTCTTCTGAAGATTTTTACTGTGGAATACAAGTTTCCAGTGATGGAATAATTGAAAATATCACAATTAAAAATTTTGTAATTTCAAACTGGTTTGCTGGGGCAGATTTGACCCGCGGGTCTGTAAAAAATATAACAATAATGAATTGTGAATTTGAAGATAACGTATTTGTTATAGGTTCAAATGCAGTCGAACAGTATTTTTATTTAAATACAATTCATGAAAACCAGTATGTTAGGTCAAATTCCCCATTAACATCGCCAAAATTAGTTTACAAGTACAACGGAACTGAATACACATACCGGCTTGGAAACTACTACGAAGGGTATGTTGGAGACGAAACTGAAGATGAAGGAGTTTACTCTGGAGTTTATGAAATATATGGTGAATTCGAAGAATTTAGGGTATACGACCCTTATCCATTAATCGAAACACCTGAAAACTACGAAGTTCTTCAAATTTTGTATCCTGAAGTATATGATGAAGAAATCGGCCAAATACCTGCATTAATTGCAGATATTTTTGCATTAGACAGCAGATTTGAAAACTACGTAATTACTGATGCACCAGTAACGACAACAACCACCCCATCAAGTTCATCAAGAGGCGGTGGAAGTAGCTACGATTCAGATGTTTCTGATGGCATTCAGTCAAGATTAATTAAAAGTTTCGTTTCAAGCGCAACAGTTATCTACGGAAACGATATCGATGAAACTTACGCAAAACAGTTGAGGGAAAGAGTACATGCATATAACGATAACTATGCATACTCTGGAAACATGATAATTGTGGGCGGACCAACCGTAAACAAACTCGCTAAAAAATATAACGACCAGTTTGAAATTCCAATTTCAAACGATGTTCCTGGAGAAAATAGGGGAGTTATTCAGGTTATGACAGTTCAGGATAATTCTGGAAGCATAATTCAAAGCTACACTATTGTATATATTGCAGGTTCTGACAGGTTAGGAACGCTTGCTGCAATGGAATACTTTAAAACTTTGGATAAATTACCTGAAGGGCCAATTGTGATCGAAGGGACAGAAAACGGTCCAGTCTTAGTTGAATAACTACTTAAACATAATTTTTCTTTTTTTAAATTTATTCTTTTCAGAAATTATATATATATAGTTTTTAAAAGAATTTAATTAACTTAAACGAATTTATTTAATTATCTAGAATTAATGGTGGAAAATTGACTGATTTTATGGATGAAGCAATAAAAGAAGCTAACTTAGGACTTAAAGAAGGCGGAATTCCGATCGGCGCAGTTTTAGTTTATGAAAATAAGATTATCGGTCGAGGGCATAACAGGAGAGTTCAAAATAACAGTTCGATTTTGCATGCGGAAATGGATGCGCTTGAAAATGCAGGAAGGTTAACGTCAAACATTTATAAAAATTGCGAACTTTACACAACCCTTTCTCCATGCATCATGTGCAGTGGTGCAGTTTTACTTTATAAAATTAAGAAAGTGGTAATTGGGGAAAATAAAACTTTTTTGGGTGCAGAAGATCTTTTAATGAATAATGGGGTTGCTGTCGAAGTTTTAAATGATGAAAGATGCGTAAAAATGATGGAAGAATTTATAGGAAATAATCCAAAATTATGGAATGAAGATATTGGAGAATAATTTAAAATAGCCCTAAAAAATGTGATATTTTATGAAAATAGTTGTACTTGATGGATACGCCATGAATTCGGGAGATTTATCGTGGGAAGATCTAAAAAAACTCGGTGAACTTTCCATTTATGATAGAACTCCTGAATCAAAAGTAGTTGAAAGGATTTCAGATTCAGAAATTGTAATTACGAATAAAGTGGTAATTGGAAAAGAAGTTTTTGAAAAATGTAAAAACATAAAATATGTTGGAGTTACTGCAACAGGCTATAATGTCGTAGATACTAATTTGGCCAAAGAACTCGGGGTAATTGTAACAAATGTTCCAGCATATTCAACCGACTCAGTGGCTCAACTTGTATTTTCATTTATCCTTGAACACAGCCAGAATGTGTCTAAATATGCAAAAAGCGTAAAATCTGGAGATTGGGTAAATTCAAAAGATTTTTCATATCAAAAATTCCCAATTATTGAACTTGCAGGTAAAAATCTTGGAATAATTGGATTTGGAGCAATTGGAAAAAAAGTTGCAGAAATTGGAAATGCTTTTGGAATGAATGTGCTTGTAAACACGAGAAATGTTTCAAAAACAAAGCTGGATGTTAATTTTGTATCCAAAGAAGAAATTTTTAAAAATTCTGACTTTTTAACACTGCACTGTCCATTAAATGACGAAACAGATAAAATTGCAAATGAAAAAACATTAAATTTAATGAAAAATTCTGCAATTTTAATAAATACTGGAAGAGGCGGGCTTATCAATGAAAAAGATCTTGCAGATGCATTAAATTTGGGAAAAATTGCAGGAGCAGGGCTCGATGTTCTTTCAACAGAACCTCCAAAAAAAGATAATCCACTACTTAACGCTAAAAATACATATATAACACCGCACGTTGCATGGGCATCCTATGAAGCGAGAAAAAGACTAATGGCTGTAACGATAAATAACGTGAAGTCTTTTATCGATGGAAATCCTATAAATGTTGTAAATAAATAATATTTCCTTAAGTTTAATTTTTTAAGTCGGGAGATTTTTTATGAGGCTAACTGACGTTGTAAGTTTTGCAGGGAGAAACATAACTCAAAAAAAGACGCAGAGTTTTTTAACTATAATCGGTGTTGTTATTGGTATTTTAGCAATAGTTAGTTTAATTTCTCTCGGGTTTGGGGTTCAAAATTACATAACCGGTGAAATTACAACGATAGGTGCAAACGTTATCTCAATTCTGCCTTCACAAAATTTTGGAGGCCCTGCTGTTTCTAAAAATTTTAATGACAACGACGTTAGCGCTGTAAGAAATGTTAGGGGCGTTGAAGAAGTTGTTGCCGCATGGTTTGGAAGTTATGGGCTTGAATATCGAGATCAAACTCATTACGGCAATGTTTTAGTAATCGAGCCTTCAAAATTTACTCACGTATACTCAAAAACATGGGGTTACGAACCCTACAAAGGTCGATGGATTGAGGATAATGATAAGTACTCGTGTATGATTGGATATGCACTTGCAACTAATTCATTTGATCGTGAAATTGATATTGGGGATAAAATAACCATAAATGATAAAAAATACAAAGTTATCGGGATACTCGAAGAAACGGGAAATCCGAGAACTGAAGATTCAGTTATTCTATCAAAAGACGTTGGTGAAGAACTTTTTGAAATCAATGACGAATACAACATGATGATTGTTTCAGTCCGATCTGGCGAAGATGTAAACAAAGTTTCAGAAGATATTGAAGACGAACTTGAAGATTCAAGAGGGGATGAAAATTTCTCGGTTTTAACTGCAGAACAGCTTGCAGAATCCATTAACAGCATATTTGAAGTTTTAACAATATTTTTAGTCGGTGTTGCAGGAATTTCTCTTCTTGTTGGGGCTGTTGGAATTTCAAACACAATGCACATGAGTATTTTAGAACGGAGAAAGGATATTGGAATTTTAAAAGCACTCGGTGCAGAAAACAATACAATTCTTTCAATATTTGTGGTTGAAGCTGGATTTTTAGGATTATTCGGCGGAATTATTGGAACGATACTTGGAATACTTATTGCAAAAGCTATCGAGTATATTGCAGCAATTTCAGGATATGGATTGATTAGAGCATGGATTTCATGGGAATTAATTGTCGGAGTTTTAGTATTTTCATTTGTAGTTGGAATATTAAGCGGCTACTTCCCTGCAAGAAGCGGTGCAAAATTAAACCCTGTTGATACTTTGAGAGGGGAATAACCTTAAAAAATTAGTTAAATCAAAAGTAATAAGAATAATATATTTAAAAATAATAACAGACTTGATATTCAAATTATTCGATTTTAATATTTTTCATATTTTAGTTATTTAGCGGTGAAATTTTGAAGTTAAGAATAGGAACAAGGGGAAGCACGCTTGCAATGGTCCAGACTGAATATATTGCAGGTCTTTTAAATGATTTAGGTATTGAAACTGAAATAATGATAGTTAAAACTACTGGCGACAAAGATCAGAACAAAAAACTTGCTGATCTTGGAATCGGTGTTTTTACAAAAGAACTCGATAATAAAATGCTTGAAAATGAAATTGATATTGCAGTCCACAGTTTAAAGGACGTTCCAACCCTCTGGAGTGATGAATTACAAATTACTGCAACACCTAAGCGAGAAAGTCCTGATGACATCATAATCTGGAGAAAAGACTGCGATTTTGATATTGAACATGATGAATTAAATGTAGGAACTTCAAGCATTAGAAGAACCTCATTTTTACAGTTCACCAACCCAAATCTCACTCCAAAACTACTCAGGGGTAATGTTGCAACAAGAATTAATAAATTAAGAAATGGAGAATACGATACTATTGTAATGGCAAAAGCGGGACTCATAAGGCAGGGCATTGATTTATCCGAATTTAATTACAAAAAGCTTGATATACTTCCTGCACCAGCTCAAGGAGTAATTGGTGTTGCTTCAAGAAAATCCGATATGAAAATAAACGAAATTTTAGAAAAGATATGTGATAAAAAGACATATATTGAAGCTACTGCTGAAAGATGGGCTTTAAAAGAATATGGTGGTGGATGTCAGGCACCTTTTGGAGCTTTTGCAATTTACGATACTGAAGAAGGAATTTTAAATTTAAGATGTGAACTTGTGCAAGAACAGGGCACAATAAAGCGAGTAAAATCAAACGAAGGATTTATCATATGCACTACTGATGATGTCGAACTTTCAAAGGAACTTGGTGCAAGAATCGGTGCATCATTTAAAGAAATCGAAACTTTTACGTATTAGTTCTTTTTTCTTTTTTTAAAATATTTAGAGAAAGTTTTAAATTATTTAAAGTTTAATTTTATTTTAATTGTTATCATCGAGGGATTTTTATGGCAGATTACAACAACGCAGTAGTTTTCTATGATACAAGCGGGATTGAATATTCAAAACAGATTAAAAAAACGCTTGAAAGAGGGTTTGAAAGGGAGTGTTTTTTAATAAATTTAGATAATCGTGAAAACACACTTTCAAGGCTCAATTTAGCAATGAAAACGAGTAAGTATGTTATATTTTTGTTTAGTTCAATGTATTCTAACGAAAACATGTTAGATGAAGCGAAAACTGCATACAATTCGGACAAATATATAATTTCTTTAAAATTAGACGACCCTGAATTAAAAAAGCAAATTTCAATCCACCAGCCTGAATTTGAAGATAACTACAGCCTTTCAAAAAAAGTGAACGACGAAGTCGAAAAACTTAAAAAAATGGAAAAAAAGGGAACTGATTTTGTAGAATCACAAATTTCATTTAATATGGGAAACATATACTTTAATTTCGGAAAATACGCCGAAGCAATAAGATGTTACAAAAAAGCAGTGAAAATAATACCTGATTTTGTAGATGCACTGCATAACTTTAATTCGCTTTCAAACATGAATTTGTTTGATATGGGTGAAGAAACCAAAAAACCTGTGTTGTACAAAGATGTAAAGATCGATGAACTGGTACCAGATATTTTTTCAAAAACTGTTCAAGAAGAATCAGAAGAACCCCAAAAATATTCCGAACTTGAACCTGAAGAGCTTGAAGACCTCATCTTGGAAGGTGAAATTGGGGAAAATTTTGAAGAAACAGAAAGTGAAGATGAAGTAACTGAAAAAATAGATGATAAACTGCCTGAAATTGATGAATCAGAGGATAACTCAGAAACACAGCCTGAAGACGAATTAAACGAAAATTTTGAAGAAGATATTAAAGAAGATATCAAATGTGAAACTTTCGAAGTAACGGATCCTGAAGAAAAAAATGAAATTAGTGACGAAAATTTAGAAGTTTCTATTGTAGAACCTGAATTTGAAGAAGAAAGCATTTTCGAACTCGAAAAAGAAACTGAACAGCCAGAAATCGAGGAAAACTTGGAATCAGTTTTTGAAGTACCTGAAGAATTAGTTGAAGATGTTGAAATTTTAGATGCTATTGAAGAAGATATTGAAAATGAGTTAGAAAATTCAGAAGGATTAATTGAAGAAAAATTAGAAACCCTTGATGAATTACTTGATAAATCGGAATTAGAAAGTGAATTAGTTGAAGAATACACTTACGAGATAGACAATAAAGAATTTCTTGAAATATTAAGTTTTGCAAATACACTCTATGAATCTGGTGATTTTGAGGCTGCCAAAACAGAATATAAAAAAGCAATTGCCTTAAATCCGGGTCACTCAGAAGCACACAATCATTACGGGTGTCTTTTGGAATACCTTGAAAAATATGGTGAAGCAGAAATTGAATTTAAAAAAGCAATCGCTTTAGATGGTTCAAATTCAAAAGCCCATAATAATCTTGCAACTTTTTTAGCAAAATCTGAAAAATATGATGAAGCAGAAGAACACTACAAAAAAGCAATTGAAATTGATCCTGATTATTGGGCTGCAATATATAATTTAGCCGCAATGTATGCTGCATTAAAACGATATGATGAAGCAGTTGCTCAGGTTAAATCAATGGTTAAGATATTTAGGTCAGACGGGAATATCAAGGAAGTTTTAGAGTTAAAAAAACTTATAAAACATTTAAAAAAATTAAAAATTCAAAAAAGTTAATTATTTAAATATTTCAAATATTTTGTTCTTTTTTCCACCAAATCAGGGCTTCTTTTGAATTTTTTTCAAATTTCCAAGAATCGCCTGTTTTAGTTAATTCATTTGACAATATTTCTTTTATTTTTGAATATTGTTCATTATTTAATTTTATGTCTCCACGGGCTCTAAATCTATCCAAATAATGTTCAGCAGCTTCGTCCAGATTTTCAAATGTTTGTAAAAATGGTTTTTCACTTATTTTAACATCAGCATATATTCCAAGCTGATATAATATGTTATAAATTAAAATGTATGTCATTCCATATTCTTTTCTTTTGGGGTCATGTTCTAAAATGGATTCACCAATTTTATTATATATTGGCCTCCAAGCTTGGCGAGTCCCAAATGTTAAGATACAGCAGTATTTTTCTGCATAATTATTCATTTTTTTAAGGGCACTTTCCATATCATCTACGCCGAGCGAGTACGATGAAAATACAATATCGTGATTACTACCTGCATCTAATTTAAAATCGTCCCATCTTTTGTTTATTATATTTATGTTGTCAATTTCTTCTTCTTTCATTCTATTTTTTAAAATATCAATCATTCCGGTAGACTGTTCTACAACAGTAATTTCATTAACTTCCTTTGCAAGGGGTATTGTGTAAGTTCCAGGTCCTGGTCCAATTTCTAATATGGATGTGTTTTTATCGATTTTAAACTCATTTTTAAGATATTCAATATTATTTTCGACCCATCTATTTTTTTTATTTAATACATTTTTAGCGTAATTTTTTGAAAAGGTATCCCAAAAATTTTTCGATTCCATTTCAGACTTAAATTGTGTTTTTGCATGATTTTTCCGATAATGTTCAGCCCAGTCTACTTCGATAATTTCACCCTATTATTTTTGTAACAATATTTGTGTTCTTGTATATATTTCATATGATTTATTTTTAAAAATTTATTAAAAAAATCATAAAATTTAAATATTATTCATAATTATTACATAATTTGTAAATGAATATACTAAATATGATATATTTTATAATATATCATACAGAATTTTCAACAGACCTCGTTTAATTTGCTAAAGTATCCATATGTAAGAATACATATATAATAGTAAACTATAGTGATTACTATTTTATAAAAAAAGTAATTATTTATAATTACATTATATAAAGGTGAAAATAGGGGTGCGTATAATCACAATAACTGAGAGACTTATTAAATTCCAGATAATTTATTTTTAAAAAATTAAATAAACAGGTGAATAAATGGCAATTAGTATTAAAAAAATAGTTAGCATCGGTTTAGGTGGCTTGATGCTCGGCACGACATTATCTTCAAGCGCTTTTGCAGTAGAGCAAGTTGGGGATGTAGATTCTTTCGTTTCAGACATTGTTTCAGGGAATAATTCAAATATTGATATTATTGTTGGTTCAAATTCAGTAGCATCAGATGTTGTATCTGCTGCTAATATCGCGGCAAAAATTGGATCATTATCCTTTTTAGAACAGCATGATGAAAGCGCTTCTGCAACCTTATCAGTCAGTGCATCCGCAAGTTCTGATGATTTCGATCTACTAAATGATGATGCAGCAGATGATTCTATTAACTTCACATCAAATGGAAACGGGCTTTTCATTGCTTGTGCAGATGATGATTATGCAGATGTTTTAGCAGATATTACTTATGACGATTCAACAGGCCTTGATGCAGATAATGGTGCAAAGTCACTTGGTAAACTATCAACATTATCCTCAGTTGATGATATCGATCCATCAGACTGGTTTAATAGCGATGACGATGCTTATGAATTTTTATTTGCAAAGTTAAATAATGATAGTGGTGAATGGAATATAAATGAAGAAGGGCTAGCTTACGCAGTTATTTCATTTAAAGACGATGCTTCTTCTTTTGACGACATAACAACACTTTGTCCCGGAAAAAGAATTCCTTTTATGGGTGAAGAATGGGTTATTATTGGTATGAGTGCTGATAAAGATTCATTTGCTCTTGGAAAAGAAGTTTATGATGGAGTAATTAAAGAAGGTGAATCATATACTCTTGGCAACGGATATGAAGTTAAAATTTTAAATATCATACAAAGTTTAGATGATGAAAATGAATGTAAGGTAAATGCTCAGCTTTTAAAAGATGGCAAGGTTATAACAGAAGTATTTGATAACCCAAGATTAAACATGTGTTCAAATGGAATCGGGGTAAGGATTAACAGCGCTTGGCAAAATATCGGTTCTGATTATGGTTATGCGGAACTTGTAATCGTTAACAACATGAAGTGCTTATCCTTGGGGGAAGAATATATTCCAGATTGGGAAACATACGGGATTTTAAAAGGTAATAATACTTTAGAATATACTGATGATTTTAAAAGTTTTGAATATGGGCAGAAAAAAGTTGGACTTGCTTTGAAATATGTCGGAGATGATTTAGAAGATATTGGGTCTGGAGATGAGATAACCATTGCAAATTATGGAACATTTACCCTTGATGATGAAGATGAAGACGATAAATTAAGTGTATTTTTTGAAATGAACGAAGAAAAAGAAGTTAGCATAGTAAAAAACCAAAAAGTAAATGTACTAAATGCAGAAATTGTTGCAGATGCAATTTTCGCAGGAGATGAGGAATCCCTAACCGTAAATGCCCCAGTTGTTAAGTTGGATACTGAAACGTCAATGGAATCTTCAGAAAATCCATTAATATTGGTTGGAGGACCTTTTGTAAACTCCATAACTAAAGAATTAGCAGATACTAGATTAATTGCAATTAATGATGATTCCCTTGCAACTTTATCAGTAGTTTCTGAAACTGCAAATGGAAACGATGTTTTAGTTGTTGCTGGTGGCGATAGAATCGCTACAACAGAAGCAGCAAATGCCTTAATTGCAATGATTTAAAAAAGTAAATTATTTATTAATTTTTTCTAAAATTTTTTTATCAATCCATTCTTTTGTAATATATTTTTCATAAACTGGAAGCCTTTCTTTTAAAGTATATCCAAGTTCTTTTGAAAAGCTGTTTAATTCTTCAATATCTGGCCATGGGGCTTCGGGGTTTACAAAGTCTTTAGTTAATGGTGAAACTCCCCCCCAATCATCGATTCCAGCCATTAAAAATAACTGTCCTGTTTCTCGATTTAAATTAGGTGGAACCTGAATTGAAATATCATCTAAAATTAATTTTGAAAGAATTATCATTTTAAACATTTCAATTGGACTTGGTTCTCTGTAATTTTCCATTGGAATTTGTGGTTTTGATCTAAAATTTTGAACGATTACTTCCTGAATGTGCCCGTACTTTTCATAAATTCGTTTAATCTCAAATATGGAATCAATACGTTCTTCAAGCGTTTCTCCAATCCCAATTAATATTCCCGTAGTAAATGGAATTTTTAATTTTCCAGCATTTTCGATCATTTCAATTCTTAAATTGGGATCTTTTCCAGGACTCTTTTCATGTGCAATAGTCCCGCATAATCTCGCACTTGAATTTTCAAGCATCAAACCCATTGAAGCGTTTACTTCCCTTAAGTATTTGAGTTCATCATAAGATAAAATACCGCAGTTAGTGTGCGGTAAAAGATTCGTGTTTTCAAGGCACCACGCACTTATTTCATAAAGATATTCTAAAATTCCAGAATATCCCATTTTTTTCAATTCTTCTTTTACTTTTTCATTTTCGTCAACATTTTCTCCAAAAGTAAAAAGTGCTTCCCTGCATCCGAAAGTATCTGCTTTAGTTAAAATTTCTTTCATTTCATCCATTTTTAACAATTTGAAGTTTTCGTTTCTAAAGGTACAGTATCCGCAGACGTTCCTGCACCAGTTGCAGACTGGAATAAATGCATTCTTTGAAAAAGTGACATATTTTGATGTATTTTCTGCATTTATTTTCCCTAATTTTTCCAAAATGGAATTTGTTGAATTAGATTTTAAAAAATCAAGTGCTTCACTTTTTGTTATCATATAAATCCTTTAAATTAATATTTTAAAGTAAATCAAGTCCGATATCAACAGAAGTGGCCGAATGAATTAATGAACCCATTGAAATAACGTCTACATTATATTTTGCATATTTTTCTACGTTATTTTCATTTATTCCGCCGCTAAGTTCAATTTTTGGTTTAAACCCGGTTTTCTTTCCAAATTCTGAAACGATATTTAATGCAGTTTCTATATTTTTAAATTCAAAATTGTCGAGAAGTATTATGTCAGGCTTATATTCGATTACTTTTTTCAACTGATCGAGATTATCAACTTCTACTTCAATTTTTTTAGAAAAGCTTAATTTTTCAGCTCTTTTAAAACATTCATCAATTCCAACTGCCTGAATGTGGTTATCTTTAATCATTACCATGTCATCAAGCCTGAATCTGTGGGTATCCCCACCGCCAACAAAAACTGCATATTTTTCGATCATTGAAAGTAGCGGGTGAGTTTTTCTCGTTGCTGCAATTTTTACAGTTTTATTAATTTTTCTTACTTCGTTAATTATCCTGTTAGTTTTAGTTGAAATTCCAGAAAGGTGCATTAAAAAGTTTAACGCTGTCCTTTCGAGAGTTATTATCGTTTTTGTGTTTCCCTTAACTTTTAAAAAAGGTCCAATAACATTATCGCCTTCATTTACCAATGGAGTACAGGTTAATCCGTTTTTTTCCATAAATTCAATTACAAAATCAATTCCACAGATTATAGATTTTTCTTTAGCAATAAATACTGCTTCTGATTCCTGATTTTTAGGTATCATTAATTCTGTAGTCAGGTCTCCAAAACCTACATCATAATCGAGTGATTCTTCCAATATCCTTAAAGCATGATTTTTCAACACAATAATCACCAAGTTTTTATAACTGGCCCAATTATTATAAATATTGCGTTTATTATTTTTATTTTAGTATATATAGGGGAAATATAAGATGTTAAAAACACTACCTCCAACATTAAGAGAAAAAAAACGATACGTAGCACTTGAGATTATTTACGAGATGGAACTATCTCAAAAAGACGTAATATCTGTTGTTAGAAATGCTTTATTGAACTATTCAGGAGTTTTGGGTTGTTCAAAAACGAATCCATGGTTAATTGATTACAACCATCCGTATGGAATACTTCGAATTTCACGAGAAGAAGTCGATACTTTAAGAAGTTCACTAAGTTTAATGGGTGAACATAAAAAAAAGCCGATAAACATACGTATAATTGGAATTTCAAACTCTGTAAAACACATTCGTGAGAAATTTTTGCACGTGCCCCACGAACCGTACTATAAAGTTATACAAAAATTAAAAAGAAAAGGCCCAAAAAAGTAATTATCTCAGGATTCTAAGGTAGTTACCCAAAACCAAAAAGTACTCCATACAGAAATTCCAACGACGGCTAAAGATATGAAGATAGTATCATAACAGCCGAGAACTGTATTTATCACATAGTTTAAATCCATAATGTACACCCCCCAGTGACATTATGTACTGTGTAAATTATTGTATAAAATATTGCTCCTTAAAAAAACTATTTTTCTTACGTTAATAGTCTAAATAATCAATAATATTCCGTAAAAAAGGATATAATAGATATTTTTAGCTTATGGCCAAGTGATTAATTTAGGGATTTCTGGCAATTTTCCAACTTTTTTCTGAATTATTTCAGGCCAGTCTTCGTAGTTGTAGCCGTACTGTGCTAAAAATCCAATTAACCATCTTGATAATCCGTAGCCCGTACATCCAGTCCATACTTTTCTATCTTTGTAGTCTTTAATTCCAAATCCTTCTACAAAGTGGGTTCCGTGAATATTTGCTGAAGTTACTGCAACTCCTTTTCTTTCATCTTTTACGTGAGGTAGCCAGAGTCTCATTTCATATTTTGGAACGTCAGGGAATTCAATTCCTCTGTCTTCGTTTTTCCTACCTTCTAAATA
Organism: Methanococcus maripaludis; assembly: GCF_002945325.1. Taxonomy (NCBI): domain Archaea; kingdom Methanobacteriati; phylum Methanobacteriota; class Methanococci; order Methanococcales; family Methanococcaceae; genus Methanococcus; species Methanococcus maripaludis. The sequence goes on along the minus strand of NZ_CP026606.1, from coordinate 106,315 downwards.
GAATGGATCGTCTCCAACTTCGGTCCAGTATTCTAAATCTAATTTTTCTGCTAATTTTTCTGCGTATTTTAATGTATCGTCCCTTACTTTTTCTACAAATTCAGGGCTTCCCATCCATACACATTCCCCTCTTAAGAATTCATTTACCCTATCAAGACCTTTAGCTCCGCCGCCTTCCCATCTGTAAGTCCATCCGCTTTTATCAAAGAATTTTGAAGGACTGTCAACATCAACTAATTCGTGGTCAAAGAACGTGTAGAATGGTTCGCACTGTGCAGGTGCTAAAACATATCCTGGATCTCTCAATAATGTTTTTAATTTTTCAATTGGAATTTCTTTTTTAATCATCATTTCATTTACGAAATCCTTAAACATTTCAGGTTCTCTTTTTGGAGGGCATACATAGTACATTCCTTCAGGGAGTCCTTCTAAATATCTCATTTTATACATTACATCCAGAGGAATTAATTTAGGGAATAAGCATTCGTCAAATCCTATTTTTTCGATACATTCTTCGACAATTAAGCTTTCAAATGCTCTGAATAATTTTGCCATTGGGGCTGTGTAAAACCACTGTCCTCTTCCAGGGAATCTTTTTACCCACCCATAGGGTTCTGCTAATTCAGTTGGGTCTTTATCAAATGTAATTTCTCTTTTTGCTTTGTAGTCTGAAACAATAGTTCCAGGTGCAATTTTACAGACTTCAAAAGTTAAATCCTGTTCTTGTTTATCAAGCTCGGTTTTAACAAATTTGATTGCCCTATCGATTATATTTCTTTTTAATTCTCCATCGCCCAAATTTTTAAAGAGAATTTTAATTTTTTCGCCATCTAATTCAACTTCGCATTCTGGAACTTTTAATCCTTTTAATTCAGCAACTTTTGAAGGTGTTGCGGTAATTGTTACAACGTAACTATCAATTGCAACATCTCGAATACCGATCTGGTGTTTTCTTCCAACTTTTTCCATTATCGGTTTTTTTAATCTCACAATACCTTCGTGTGCTCGCGTGTATGTTCCTGAAGTCATGTTAAGTTTTAAATCTTTTCCTTGGAATTCATAACCTTCAATTTTTGAAGCTTCGTTTTCTTTGCCTTCTGGAACACCCTTTAAAAAAATGTCCCCATTTTCCAAAACTTCAATAATATCTTTTTGTGTTTCTTCTTCTACATCCTTGCTAAAAATTATTCTCCCTTCAAGTTCAAATCTCATGAAAATCACCGATCAATTTACAGATATGTGTTTTACCTAATAGTTTTTAAATTTTAGTATGCTCACTGAATCATCTGAGACCTTATGGATTCAATGATTTTTTCCGTAACTTCAAAAGTTTTTAAGTTTCCCCCAAGATCAGGAGTTAAATATTTACATTCAACCGTTTTTTTAACCGCATTTCTAATATATTCAGCTTCATTATTCATCTTTAAATGGTCAAGCATCATTGCAGCACTCAATATTGTTGCAATCGGGTTTGAAATTCCTTTTCCCGCAATGTCTGGTGCAGATCCGTGAACTGGCTCAAATAATCCATTTTTGTCGCCAATGTTTGCCGAAGGAGACATTCCAAGTCCACCAATAAGTCCTGCAGCTTCATCAGATAATATGTCTCCGAAAAGATTTGTTGTAACCAATACATCAAACATTTGCGGGTTTCTAATCAAATACATTGCTGTCGCGTCAATTAGATAATCATCAGATTTTATTCCTAATTTTTCGTAATGTTTAGATATTTCTTCGAAAACTTCTAAAAATAATCCATCAGTAACCCTTAATACATTTGCTTTATGTATACAGGATACTTTTTTTCTATTATTTTGAACTGCGTAATCAAAAGCAAATTTTACAATTCTAGAACTTCCAAATTTTGAAATTATTCGCTCAGCAATTGCAACTTCGTTTTTTTCGTCGTAATATTCTTTTTTTACATAGAGTCCTTCAGTATTTTCTCGAATTATAACAAAATCAAGATTATCAAAGTTATAAGTTGGCCTAATATTTGCATAAAGGTCAAGTTCTTTTCTTAAAGTTAATATTGGACTTCTATATGATTTATTTTTTAATTCAGTCGGTTTTGGTGTGGTAACTGATCCAAATAAAATACAATCAGATTCTTTTGCAATTTCAATTGTGTTTTCAGGTATCGCATCGCCACATCTTTTAAAACATTCGTAACCTGCATGGGTATGAATGAATTCGAAGTCACCAATTTCATTTAAAACTCGCACCGTTTCTGGAACTACTTCGTTTCCAATACCGTCACCGTTGATAACACAAATTTTGGGAGTGTTTCTCATAAAACCACCAAAAAACTCGCACCTTATTATTGTTCAATTTAAAGCAGAGATACAATATGCCTTAAGCGTATAAAAATACTCTGTAATATGCAACATCAAAATAAATGAATAATTAAATTAATATTTATTCCTCATAAGGTTTTATTTTTTTAATTAATTTTTTAACTTCGGTAATTTTTTCAGAAATTTCTTCTGATTTCCCAGACTTAGCCTGTTTTTCGTAAAGATAATCTTCATAAAGTTTAAGTTCATCCCAAACTATTTCTTCAAATTCTTCTTCACCAAAATCTTCCAAAAACTCTTTATTATCTATCGCATAAAGTGCGGTTCTACAGGAATCATTTCTTCCAATATACATATCATCCGAATAAATAAAAGATTCGGGATTAACATCCCTTGAAATTGATTCTGCTCGTTTTAACACTTGAGTTATAAGTTCAAGTTCATTTTTGTTAAGTTTTACCATTATTTCACACACTCAGTAGTTATGAAATTTTTATATTGCTCAATGACCTTATAAAAGGAATATTTATATAAAAATAATCCCTATCTTGAATAGATATCATTATAACTAATTAAAAATGTCTTTAAATCTTCTTAAACTATAATTTAAATGATTTATATAATTTAACGTGAGAACATGGAAAATATCGAGTACGAAATTAACTATGCAATAGAACATATGATGGAAAATAATTATCCTAGAAAAGAATTTTGGGGCATGGATTCAAAAGTTCCAGGTCTTTCATGCGGTATTCGCGCAGGAGATGACGGAGTAGTTATCGGAAAATCTGTTTACAATATGGAAGGGCCATACCCATTAATTTTAGGCTCAAAAACCGCACTTATCCACACTACATGTGATATCGTTGCAATGGGTGCAAAACCGCTTTATGCAATGGATGCAATTCAGGCTGCAAACGAAGAAGAAATTGAAATTGCAATAGATGGATTAAAAAAACAGTCAATCGGACTTAATATTCCAATAATAGGTGGAAACACCCAAACAATTGAGTCATTAAAATCCTGCATGAGTGTAGTTGTTTTTGGTGAACTTATTTCAGACAAAATAATTCGAGATTCTGGTTCAAAAGATAACGATGTAATGCTAATGCTCGGACACCCTGTAGAAGGGGATATTGGAGAAAGAGTTCAAAAAGCAAAAAATAAATTTGATACATTTTTAGATATTTTAAAAAATGATATTGAAGTTCACGCCTGTAAAGATGCTTCAAGAGGAGGCTGGCTTTGTAACATTTTAGAAATGCTTTTGAAAGCTCAAAATGGTGTTGAAATAACAGGACTTCCATATCCAAGGGCTACAAGATATCTTGGAACATATTTAGTAAGCGTTCCAGAAGATGAAGTTTCAAATATTTTAGAAATTGCGGTTAAACATAGATGCCCATTAACTCCTTTTGGAAGGGTAACTTCTGAAAAAGTTCTAAAAATTGGAAATAACGAATATATTGATAATGAAAAAATGAATGAGTTAATAAAAAACTTTCCGTATAAATCCTAAATATTTTTTTATTTAAAATATTAAATTTTAAAGTAATTTTGAAAGAGGAGAGTTATCTAAATTATATTTTTTGGCAATTTCTTTGATAATTGCTTTAAATACTGGATCGTTTCCACCATACTGTTTTTCATAAAGTTCAAGTCCTGAAATGTGTTTATAAAGTACATCAGGATACTTCTTTGATACTTCATAAACTGTATTTAATACCATGTTTCTTACAATCATGTTTTTTGAACATCCCATCAAATCAAGCGTTTGAGGCATAGTATCATCCACCTGTCCTTTAGTAAGTGTCGGCAGTTTCGATAGCTGGTATACAATATTTAAAGGATCCATTTCTTTTATTTTACCTGATTTGAGTGTTTCAATCGTGAAAACATTAAACTGTAAATCATCTTTTGAAATTGAATCTTCAAGCATTTCTTCAGTAACTTCCAGTTTTTCAGGCATTATAACAAACAATGAGGATCCAATTTCCATTAATCGTCCAAACAATGATTCCTGTTTTGAAGACTTCATTAACTGTTTAACATGTTTTTGAAGCATTTTTTGATTATCCGAAAGATTATACTCCTTAAATTTGCCGTATTTTTTTATCAAATTCCCAGTATAACTCCTAATATCCAAATTAACAAAAGTCTTATTAATTTGAGTTACCTCTAAACTAAAATTTTCATAAACTTCAGGGAAAACATCAGTTATCAGTTTGAGTGACATTAATGAATTTAAAACTAAAACTTCGCTTTTTTGTGATAAAAATGCTTTTAAAGGGGAATATAATTCAGAAATATCTTTATTATTTTTTAAATAATTTTTTGTGAGCAAATAAATAGCATTAGCTTTTAAATTCTCACTATTCATTTTTAAATATTTAAATAAATCCGAAGTTAATGAATCGTCCTCATCCAACATTTTTTGGGCATCATTAATCATATCCTCTTCAAGAAGCTTTTTTAATTTGTTAGATTTCGAACGAAAAAACCCGATGACCATTAAATCACCTATCCCCCTTCTTTTTTAAGTAAATTAAAATTCGCTTTCATCGACAGGAGTAACTTTGTATTCCATATCTTTGTTTTTTCTCATAAGTTCTAAAAATTTGATGCAATTTGAGGGGTCCTTATTTGTAACAGTTATTTCTAATGATCCATTAACAAATTCGTCTGATGAAAGTTTAGATTTTATTGGAACAGAACCATAAGCCATTAATACTTCCAATAGTTCTTTTTGTATGTTTAAACACTGTTCTGAATCCCCTTTTATTGAAATTTTATACGATGGGAAAATCAGTTCATAACAGTTTACCAAAATTATTTCATTTTTCTGGAGAATTTCACAGAGTTTTGCGTAATTTTCGCTTCTTGCTTTAACAATAAATTTTATTGAATAGAATTTATGGTTTAAGTTATTTTTAACAGTTAAATTATAGAGTCCTGAGACATTTTCAGCAATCAGCATTCTTAACTTTCCAAATACTTCGGATTCAGACAAAGCCTGAGTTACATAGAACCTTTCTTCTTCCACGTTTTCACCCTGCTCAAATTTCAAGTTTCCTAATCGTATGAAACCTATTCTATTTAAATTATGCGGTATTGTTCACGTTTGAAATAATAATATGTTAAAGTACTGAATTTTCAGCACTTTTTGGAAGCATATTATGATTTTCAAGATTTACTGCATTTTCATAAGCTTCTTTTGAATAGTCTTCTTTTCCAATGGTTTTGTATACATTTGATAAATGCATCCAAAATTTAGAATCGTTTTTATTTATCGATATAGCTTTTTTGTAGCAGTCTATTGCTTCATAATGCCTTTCCAAAAGATTTAATATGTATCCTTTGTAGCACCATGCTTTTGCGTATTCGCTGTCTTTATCTAAAGCTTTTTCCATAAATTCGAGTCCTTTATTATAATTCCTTAATTTAACATACGTTCTTCCAAGTTTTACCAGTATGGATGGATTTAATGGGTTTCTTTCATTTGCCAGTTCCAGGTAATAAATGGCAGTTTCGTAATCCTCAGTATCGTAATATAAAAGGCCGACCCTGCACCACGGTTCATAATTTTGTATATGTTTTTCGAGCACTTTTGTATATAGATCAAGTGCTTCGTTGGTTTTTCCAAGTTTTCTCAAAGCGTCTCCTTTTGAAAGAGTTACTCCAAAGTCTCCTTTATGTTCATTTAAGTACATATCATAGAATTGAATTGCTTTTTCATACTTTTTAACAGTATAAAATGCATTACCTATATTTTTCCAGACTTCAGTATCATAGGGGCTTATTTTCAAAACTTTTTCATAAATTTCAAGAGCTTCATCAAATTGTTTAAGCCCTACAAGTGCAGTTCCTTTTTTTGCAAGGATTTCTTTATACCTTGGTTTTCTTTCCAAAATATCATTATAATGTAAAATTGCTTCTTCAAATTTACCTGTTTTTAAGTAGGCATCGCCTAAAATTTCTATAATTTCATCGTCGGATTCGGAAACATTTTTCAAGATTTCAACGGATTCTTTGAATAGTTCTAACGAATTGAGTAGCATTGTATAGCTTTTAATTATTTCAAGATCGTTTGGACGTATAGAAAGCGCTTTTTCGTATGAATCTTGAGCAAGTTTTGATTTACCAAGCATTTGGTATGCATTTCCTTTAAAATACCATGCATCAGGGTTTTTGGGCTCTGAATTTAAAGTTTTATTAAAATATTCTATGGATTTTTGATACTTACCATTATTATAATATTCAGTGCCAATTTCAAGCAGTTTTTTTGGATCTTTTGATTTAAAAATTGAAAATAGTCCCATGGTGCGCCTTTTTAAATTTCTATAGTTATACTTTTGAAGTTTTATCTTTATCTAACTTTTTATTTGTGAATAACGACCTTTTTAAATTAACATATATAATTTTAGATATAGTATTATGACTTAAAAACTGTCAATTTGGATAGGCATTCGATAGTTTAAAAAGAGATAATTCCAATTGACAGTATTAGCGTTGTAGTGGACAAAAACAAAATGTCATTAAATCCGATTTTTTGACCGAGTGTTTTTATATTCGAATCTTTCGAATATCCTCTTGAAAGCATTCCTAAATAGGTTCTTTCACCCTGTTCATATGATTTTAAAAAAACAAGCCCGATTAATGACCCAAATGTATTTAGAAGCTGTTTGTAGTTTAAATTTTTCCTGTTAAGTGCCCTTGATTTTTGGGCTTTTATCGTGGATTCTAAAACATCAACCATTACAAATAAGTATCTAATCATCATTCCAAGAAGCGTAGACATAATGCTTGGAATTCCAAGTTTTTTTCCAGCATTTATTACTTCATACATTGGTGTTGTCGAGGATAACAGCACCACTGAAGTTATAGAAACCAGAAATTTTAAAAATAATGAAATTCCAAAATCCAATCCTTCAGAATATATTGGAAGCATTCCTAAATAATATATTACAGATTCTCCTCGAATGAAAGGCTGGAATAATGCTATAAATCCACCAAATGGGATTATCATGATTATTCTTTTAAGTAAATTTGAAATAGGGATTTTTGAAAAGAGCATTACAAATAACATGTAAATTTCCATTAAAACCATTAAATAAACATTGTTAAAAATTGTTGCAGTCAAAACTACGGTAAAAACAAAAATTAATTTGATTCTAGCATCTATTCTGTGAAGCGGACTTTCGACAAACGCATCTCTTTCCAAACTGTGAATTGATCCGTGCAAATTTTGACCTGAAAATATTTGATTATTACAATATTTCGCAAATGATTATAGAGTATTATTAATTTAAAATAGTTCTTAATCTATAAAAAACCATATTATTTTGAAAAAAATAGGAGAAAATAATACAAATATTCATTAAAAAAATATAATTAAAATTCGTAATCAACAGCAGTTCTGAGTTCTGCAACTGATTTTACAAATTCTCCAACTTTCACGTGTTCTGGGTGTTTTTGATAAACATCTAAATCTTCAAAACTGTCGAATTCTGATACCAACACTACATCGTAGTTATTTTCAAATTTTTCAGAGTTTACACCAACTTCTATGTATTTTATTTCAGGAATAACTCCATTTAAACTTTCCAATTTATTTTTAATGGTTTTTGCATTCTCAAATTTATCATTATCCTTATCATTTTCTTTTAATTTCCACATAACGATATGTTTTATCATAAATACACCTGTTTAATTTTAAAATCATGTTTTTGGTATAAATTATATAAAAATATGTAATAAAAACGAACTCTTAATCTTTTGAAATTTTAAAAAATTGAAAAAAGTAAATCAGATCTTTTAGTTTTCTGAAGTTGATTTTTTAAATATTGAACCAACGCCAAATGAAAGTAAGGTTATTAATAAAATACCAATAATTAATGCACCAATTTCCCCTATTTTGTCCATTCCTGGAATTGCATAGTCAGGCATTGGTGAAGGTGCAACTGTTCCTTCTTCTTCAAGTCCTGCTTCATCTAAATTTGCATCCAAAACATCTGAATTAATAATTTTTTCTGCAGCGCTTTCCAATCCATCAGGGTCACCTGAAGCTAAAAATGGTGCTGCAAGTCCAATTAATAATGCAACGATTAGTCCTGCAACTAATATCGAGTTGTTGTTACTCATTTGAAACCACCTTTTTTACGCTCTTTACAAGATCCGGTCGAGCTGATGCGAGGTAGCCTACCACTACCGCAGTAATTAAACCTTCAATAATTCCGATAACTGCGTGGTAAAGACCCATAAATTGAATTCCAAGGTCAATTGGGAATGTTCCTGCAATTGCAAGTTCTGCTGCACAAGCAAGTGCTGCTATAAATGTTGCAGACCATCCAGCAGTAAATACTGCTGCGTGGAAGTTTGTTTTTTTCAATGATTTGAATACGTAGTATCCTACAAATCCACCTACAACACCCATGTTAAAGATGTTTGCACCCATGACGATTAAACCACCGTCTGCAAAGAATAATCCTTGAACAATTAAAACAAGAGCTAACATTAATACAGCAGCCCAAGGGCTATCAAATACTATCGCAGTTAGTGCTGCACCAACCATGTGTCCACTAGTTCCCCAAGGTATAGGCATGTTCATTGCTTGAATTGCAAAAATACCTGCTGCAAGTGCCGTAAATAGTGGAACTGTCTTTTCATTCATTTCCTTTGATGCCCATCTTAAAGACATACTTAAAAATATCAGGGAAATTACCCAAAAAATCCCGCTTTCCCACAATGGGATAAATCCATCTGGTATGTGCATTGCCTCACCCATTTTTAGAGTAATAATTTTTTAAGATATTTATTACAGATAATACTTGATATAACGCAGTATTTATATGTTGTTATATTTTATTACTATGTAACAATACTCAGTAATTATTATTACTCATATGGGCAAAATTATATTACAAATGGATTACAATTAAAAAGAAAAGAATTAACAAAAATGTTGAAAAAATGCATGTATTGGATATACTTAAAGAAAACAAAATTACTGAATTAAGACCTCCGCAAAAAAAAGTAATTGATGAAGAACTTTTTGATAAAACAAAGAATTTTTTAATATGTATTCCAACTGCGAGTGGAAAAACGCTTATTGGAGAAATGGCTTTATTAAACCATATTTTAGATGAAAATAAAAATTTAACTGGAAAAAAAGGGTTATTCATCGTCCCACTAAAAGCGCTTGCAAATGAAAAATTTGATGAATTTAAGGAAAAATATGAAAAATATGGAATAAAAGTAGGGCTATCAATCGGGGATTTTGATACTAAAGAGAATCTCTCAAAGTTTCATATCATTATAACTACTTCTGAAAAGCTCGATTCATTGATGAGACACGAAGTTGAATGGATAAATGACGTATCCTTAGCAGTAATTGATGAAATCCATTTAATAGGGGATAACGACAGGGGCGGAACTTTAGAAGTAATTTTAACGAAATTGAAAAATTTAAATGCCCAGATTGTCGGCCTTTCTGCAACTATTGGAAACCCCGAAGAACTCTCAGACTGGCTAAACGCGAAATTAATCGTTGATGAATGGAGGCCAGTTGAATTAAAAAAAGGAATTTACTTTGAAAATGAACTTGAGTTTGTAAAAAGCCCTGCAAAAAAAATAAAGCAGGTTTCTAAAAATAATATAACTGATTTAATAGTTGATAGTGTCGAAGAAAAAGGTTCTTGTTTAATATTTTGCAATTCAAAAAGAAATGCAGTTGGCGAAGCAAAAAAACACAATTTAACTAAGTACTTAACAAGAACTGAACAGCATGAACTAAATAAATTAAGTGAAGAAATTTTATCAATTCTCGATACGCCAACTGAAACTTGTAAAGCCCTTTCAGAATGTATTAAAAAAGGAATAGCATTTCACCATGCAGGACTCACGTATCAGCATCGAAAAATCGTTGAAGATGGATTTAGAAATAGATTAATAAAAGTAATCTGCTGTACGCCAACACTTTCGGCAGGCTTGAATTTACCGTGCAGGCGAGCAATTGTGCGAGATATAAAAAGATATTCTCAAAACGGCCTTGTAGATATTCCAAGAATGGAAATTCAGCAGTGTATTGGGAGAGCTGGCCGACCTGGATTGGACCCTTACGGTGAAGGAATAATTTATATCAAAAATGAGCGCGATTCTGAAAAAGCTTATGAAATTCTTACTGGAAATGTTGAAAATATATATTCAAAATTAGCAAACCAGAAAGTTTTGAGAATTCATATTTTGGGTTTAATTTCCACAGGAGAAATTAATGACGGACAAAATCTTGTCAATTTCATGAAAAATACGTTTTACGCTTACCAGTTTGGAAATATCGGCGCAGTTTTATTAAATGTATCAGAAGTTGTAGAATTTTTAGAAAAAAATAAATTTTTAGAAACCTCAGTTCTTAAAAAAGCGGAAAACAAAGTAGTTGAACTCTCCTTTGATTCTTCAAATAATTTAGTTTTAGATTCAAAAGAAACTTCATTCGATCTTTCAAATCCCAATTCAAAAGTTGAATTTAAATCAACAAAGCTTGGAAAAAGAATTTCTGAACTTTATATCGACCCGATGAGTTCTGAAATTATAATAGAAGAATTACATGAATTGAAGAAAAAATGTGCTCAATTGGATCGATCAAAAATTGATCAGTATTTATTCTATTTGATTTCAAAAACTAACGAAATGAGGCCACTTTTAAGAGTTAGGCCGAATGAAGAACTTGATTTAATCCTTGAAATGGAAAAATTTGGAATTAATGAGTATTCTGCGGAAAATGTTGAAGCTTTTAAAAATTCAAAAATGTTCTGCGACTGGGTAAGTGAAATACCTGAAGAACTAATTTTGGAAAAGTACGGTGTTGAACCCGGAATCTTAAGATACAAAGTTGAACAGGCCAAATGGATGATTTATTCAACAAAAGAGATTGCAAAACTAATTAATTTAGACAGCAGTGAAATATACAGAGCCCTTATGGAAATGGAATTAAGAATTGAATACGGTGCAAAAGAAGAATTAATTGAATTATTAAAAGTCAAGAATATCGGCCGTGCAAGGTCGAGAAAACTTTATAATGCAGGAATTAAGTCCAAAGTTGAAATAAATAATAATCCTGAAAAAATCCTTGAACTTTTCGGCGAAAAAATCGGTAAAAAAATCCTTGGAGACCTTGGAATGAAATACGGCCAGCAGACTCTCCTTAATTATTAATTTAAAATTATAATATAAATTTTTTAAAAAAGTTATGCTCAGCTGTCCCCGTTGTCTTCATCGGAAAAATCCTCAGTGAAGTCGGCACTCATCATTGCATAATTAAATCAGAGAAATATTCTTTATATTCTTTAATTAGATAATTAGATATAAAGCTTAAATAACCTGATATATATAGTTGAGTTATCTTGAAATGAGTTATTGAAAATTTAAAATTAAAACGTGTTAAAGATGTATGTTTTTTTAGATACTGAAACAACGGGACTTCACCCCGGACAGATTGCACAGCTTTCTTATTTAGTAACTGACGAAGATTTAAACTTAAAAAAAGTTTTTAATCAATACTACTCAGTTGACCACATGTCAAGAAGCGCTGCAAAAGTTCACGGGCTTACAATGGAAATACTTGACGAATTATCAAATGGAATGACTTTTGAAGATACTGTCGATGAAGTTCGGGAAGACCTTGAAGATTCCGTAATAATTGGGCACAATATCTCTTTTGATATACGGTTTTTAAAAGCAGAGTTTGAAAGACTCGGTCCAGAATATGTTCCAAAAGATAAATTCTGTACGATGTTTCATTTTACCCCAATCTGTAAACTTCCGGGTCAGAAAAGATATAAAAGACCAAAATTAGTTGAATTAATGGAATTTTTAGAACAGTGCCCAAATGAAGGACTTGAATTTACAAAAAAAGCGTATGGCTGTAGCGAAGTTGGATTTCACGATGCAAGGTACGATACCGGGATATTATACCTCTGCTACAAAAAAGGCGTTCTGATGAACCACATAAAAAAAGATTAAATTTCTTTTTTTAATTTTTAAAAGTCCATTCATCTTTTAAAATGCTGTAAACTTCTGCATCGATAAATTTTCCATTCAACAATTCTGCACTTCTTTCGATACCTTCAAATTTAAAATTTAGCTTTTTTGGTATTTTTAAACTTTTTTCATTTCCAATTCCGCATTTTATCTGTATCCTATTTAATTCTAAATTATTAAATGCATAATCTATCATTTTTACTACAGATTTAGTTACAATTCCTTTGTTTTCAAATTCTTTTGAAATCCAGTAGCCAATTTCCGTTTTTTTATTTACAAAATCTGTTAGCTTAAATCCAATTAATCCAATTTTTTGGCCTTTGTAAATAATAACAGTGACAAGATCTCGAATATCTTTTGGAAGAAACAGTATCGAACGTATAAAGTCTTCAGTGTCGGCTATTTCTTTTGTTGAATCTATAAAAGAGAGCCAAATTCTGAGATTTTCTCGATCTGAGTCGATTAATTTAAAAATATCTTCTGCATCGGACAATTCTATTTCTTTTAAAACAATTTCTGAATCTACTTTAAGTTCAACCATATTTTCCTCTCGGCGTCTGATAACTTCATATACCCTTAAAACATACATGAATTTATTAGTTATTCTAAAATTTTGTTTTCAGAAAATCGGGAAACATTTATATTTGATTGAATAATATTTCTAAAATTATTATTTTGATTTTACTATTTATCGAGGGATTCTGATGAAATATATATTTGTTACAGGCGGTGTAGTGTCTTCTTTAGGTAAGGGGATAACTTCATCATCTCTTGGAAGACTTCTCAAAGCCAGGGGTTTAGACGTAAATATGATTAAAATCGACCCTTATTTACAGATCGATGCAGGTACGATGTCTCCATTTGAACATGGCGAGGTTTTTGTAACTGATGATGGCGGAGAAACTGATCTTGACCTTGGAAATTACGAAAGATTTGTAGATATTGGATTGAAAGCTGACAACAATATCACAACAGGTAAAATATATTGGAGCGTTCTTTCAAAGGAAAGAAGAGGAGATTATCTTGGAAAAACGGTTCAGGTAATTCCGCACATTACAAACGAGATAAAAGATAGAATCAAAAATCTTGGAAAAGATTCTGACATTACGATTATTGAAATTGGTGGAACTGTTGGAGATATTGAGAGTTTACCGTTTTTAGAAGCAATCAGACAATTTAAAAAAGATGTTGGAAAAGAAAATGTACTATACATTCACGTTTCACTTCTCCCATATATTAGAAGTGCTGGAGAATTAAAGACAAAACCAACACAGCACTCAGTAAAAGAATTAAAAGGAATTGGAATCCAGCCTGATATTTTGGTTTGTAGATCAGAAATTCCAATAAGTGAAAAAATAAAAGACAAACTTGCACTCTTTTGTGATGTTGAAAAAGAAGCAGTAATCGAATGTAAAGACGCAAGAACAATTTACGAAGTTCCCCTAAATCTTGAAAAAGAAGGGCTTGGAAAATTAGTTACTGAAAAACTTAATTTAAGAGATTCAACTCCAGATTTAACTGAATGGAGAGCTATTGTTGACAGAATCATAAACCCGATGAATGAAATCACAATTGGAATCGTTGGAAAATACGTTGAATTAAAAGATTCTTACATGAGCATAATGGAAGCTTTAGGCCATGCAGGTGCTAAAAACGATACCAAAGTAAATATTGCATGGATTAATTCAGAAGAACTCGAAACCAAAAATTATGAAGAAATTCTCGACAAAATGGTTGACGATGAAAAATTACATGGCATTTTAGTTCCTGGTGGTTTTGGCGATAGGGGAATCGATGGAAAAGTAAATGCGGTAAGATATGCACGAGAAAAAAATATTCCGTTTTTAGGAATATGTCTTGGAATGCAGTGCGCAGTAATCGAATTTGCAAGACATGTATGTGGTTTAAATGCTAATTCAACAGAATTTGATGAAGAAACAGAACACCCTGTAATCGATTACATTCCTGAACAGCGTGAAGTAACTGAAAAAGGAGGAACCATGAGACTTGGAGCATATCCTGCAATTTTAGCAGAAAACTCGCTTGCAAGTGAATTATATGGTTCAACAAATGCATCTGAAAGACACAGGCACCGATACGAAGTAAATCCAGAATACCATGAAATATTGAAGAAAAACGGATTAATAATTTCGGGAATGTCACCTGACGGAAAACTTGCAGAATTCATAGAACTTGAAGATCACAAGTACTTTATTGCAACACAGGCACACCCAGAATTTAAATCAAGACCAAACAAACCTCACCCATTATTTCATGGATTGGTAAAAGCTTCGATTGAAAAATAATTAATTATTTGGAGGAATATCAATGTTCAAGACCGAACCGTTTATAGAAGAATCCATTGAAGAAATAAGAAAGCAGATTAATAATAGAAAAACAATCATTGCGCTGAGCGGTGGAGTTGACAGTGCAGTTGCTGCAGTTCTTACGGATAAAGCAATTGGAGATAAATTACTTGCAGTTTATGTTGATACCGGATTAATGAGAAAAAACGAGTCCGAAGAAATCTGGAAAATTTTTAAAGAACAGATGGGGCTCAATTTAAAAATTGTTGAAGCAAAAGACATATTTTTAAAAGAACTCGAAGGCATTACTGATCCGGAAGAAAAAAGAAAGATAATTGGAAGGCTCTTTATCGAAGTATTTGAAAAAGTTGCAGAAGAACAGGGTGAAGAAGTACTCGTTCAGGGAACAATTGCTCCAGACTGGATTGAAAGTGAAGGACAGATTAAAACACACCACAACATTGCATTACCTGGTGGAATGGTTTTAGATGTTGTTGAACCATTAAGAGAACTCTACAAAGATGAAGTTAGACTTTTAGCAGTTTCACTTGGTTTACCTGACCAGATTGCACACAGGCAGCCTTTCCCAGGACCTGGACTTGCAGTTAGAATTTTAGGCGAAATTACAGATGAAAAATTAGCAATCTGCAAAGAAGCAAACTTCATTGTTTCAGAAGAAATTGAAAAAACTGAACTTAAAAACGAACTCTGGCAGTACTTTGCAGCAGTGCTTGACACAAAAGCAACTGGTGTTAAAGGCGACATTAGAGATTACAACTGGGTTGTTGCACTTAGATTTGTAAGCTCACTTGATGCAATGACTGCACACACTCCTGAAATTCCATTTGATCTTATAAAAAGAATCAGCAAAAGAATAACTTCAGAAATTCCAAACGTTACAAGAGTAGTTCTTGACGTAACCGATAAACCGCCAGCAACAATTGAATTCGAATAATTCTTTAAAATACATCTCTTTTTTAAAATTAAATTTTACCTACACAATAGCTATTTATTTTCAAACTTCATTATTCATTATATCAAAAGATTTGGACTGTTTTTAACTTTTGAAAGGATTGAACATGAAGAACAATTACGGCATTCAAAAATGGCACAGTCACGGAGCATTGCTCTGTAATTCTGAAAAATATGCAGAAGCACTTGAGTGCTATGATAAAATACTTTCATACTATCCAGACGATTTTTTAGCAGTGTTTGGAAAGGGAATGGTTTTTTTAAAACTTAAGGAAAACGAAAAAGCGCTGCAATGTTTTAACAGCGTTTTAAACATGAATTCTTCATATATTCCTGCAATAAAAAATAAAAAGATGGTAGAAGAAAAGTTAAAAAAGCAGGAAAACGAAAATTATAATAAATTTTCAAAATTGGGTGTTGAAAACTACAATCAGGGCAATTTTGAGAAGGCACTTGGCTATTTTGAAAAAGCTTTTGAAATAAATCCGTATTCAGAAACTTTGAGAAAAAATATTGAAAAGACACGCATTAAATTAAAAGAAATTCTCCCAATAAGGTGGAATAATAAGGGTGTCGAGTACTACAAGGTTAAAAACTACCAAAAAGCTTTCGAGTGTTTTGAAAAAGCTGTTACGTTAAATCCCAATTTCGAATCTGCTTTAAAAAATAAAGCAATGGTTCAAAAGTTAATCAAAAATTAAGTTTATTTCGTTTGTGATTTCATGATTAAAAACTTAAAAAAAGATGGAATTTTAAAAGACAGTGCTTACATGATATTTTCAAACATGTATTCCAAATTTGCAGCCTATCTTTTTTATTTTTTAATACCATTTATTCTTGGAACTGAGGGTTTTGGTGTAATCAAGGGGCTAATGCCGATTTTAGATACGTTAGTTATTATTTTTTGTTCGGGAATTCCGCCAGCAATGGCAAAATTTATTTCTGGCGGCGATTTTAACGAAAATACTTGGATATATGATATTTTAAAAGTAATGTTTATTTTTTCAATCTTTGGTGCAATTTTTACAGTATTTTTAAAATATCTACTTGGCGGAAACTATTCTAATTTACCAGATGTTTATTTTTACGCTGTCGCAGTAGCTCTGCCATTTTCTGTAGTTATTTCATGGAGCAGGGGCGTATTACAGGGAAATTTAAAAATAAAGAATTTATCAAAAACTTGGATTTTAGAAAATACTTCGAAAGTCGTTTTTTTAGTAATTTTAAGCTATTTATTCGGCGTAGTTGGTGGAATTCTATCGATTTCAGTTTCATTTTTACTTGGTGGAATTTTTGGAATTTATCTTTTATCAAAATCAAATCTAAAATATTCATTTTCAAATATTTTAAAAAATATATTTTCACCGATAAAAGAGAAGGAATCTGTTAAAAAAGTTATATATTATTCAATTCCTATCGCACTTACGACTGCATCCTATAGGCTGATAAATGATCTTGATGGCATTTTCATACTTTCGATGCTCGGAGCTTATGATAATGGTGTTTATGGATACGCTTCACTTCTTTCAAGGCTTCTTTTCTTGTTCGCATCTGCAATAGCAATAGTGTTAATTCCAAGAATTTCAAAATCAAAAGACATTTCATATTTTAAAAAAGCAACGATTTTAAACATTTCAATAGTTTTACCTGCGTTGTTAGTGATTTTTTTATTTTCAAAAGAACTTTTAAACTTATTTTTTGGAATAAGTACTCCTGAAAGCATTGCTTCCTTAAAAATACTTTCTGTCTCAGCAGTATTCATGAGTACGTATACGATATGTGCATCATCCCTCCAAGGTCTTGGATATGCAAAAATTCCAGTATATGTTTTATTTTTAGGTATTTTATTAAATGCCGTATTTAATTACACCCTGATTCCACATATGGGTATAATTGGCGGTGCAATTGCAACTCTTTCATCGTCATTTGTTGTTTTTGTATTGATCTGGATAATTACATTTACTAAGCTTAAAAAAATTAAAAATAATAGTTAAAATTTAATAATTTTAATTTTAGATATTGTTTTGAATAAATTTTTTATACTTAGAATAAAAATAATTTCCAGAGTTAATTAATTTTAAGAGATGATGAAACATGGCCGAAAATTTCGTGGTTGTGGATGGAGGGGTCGTAGCTCCAAAGGGTTTTAAGGCAAACGGGCACAAGGATAGAAAATACGGTGCCGCATTAATATATTCAGAAACAGATGCAGTTGCAGCAGGCGTATTTACAACAAATAAAGTTTACGCACATCCTGTTGCTCTTTCAAAGGATACTTTAGTAAATAATAAAATATTCAGGGCCATTGTTGCAAACAGCGGTAATGCGAACTGCTTTACAAAAGGTGGAATGAATGATGCAGAATTACTCGTAAAAAAAGCAGCTGAGTTATTGAAAATTCCAGAAAATCAGGTTCTTTCAGCTTCAACAGGAGTAATTGGTAGAAAAATGCCGATGGATATTATATCATTAGAAGTTGAAAGGGCATTTGAAAATATAAATTTAGAAAACAGTAATGAAAACGCATCAAAAGCGATAATGACAACGGATGCTTTTCCAAAAACCATTGCAGTTGAATTTGAAGTAAATGGCAAATCGGTTAGAATCGGCGGAATTGCAAAAGGTGCTGGAATGATTGCACCAAACATGCTTCACGCAACAATGCTTGGATTTATTACTACCGACATTGAAATATCAAAAGAAGATTTAACAAATTCCCTTCAAAATGCAGCTGATGAAAGCTTTAACAATGCAGTTGTCGATGGAGACATGAGCACAAATGATACAGTATATGTTTTGGCAAATGCCCAAAGTGGTGTAAATTATAACGATTGTAAAGAAAATTTTGACAGCGCTTTAACTTATGTTTCAAAAGAACTTGCAAAAATGATTGTTTCAGATGGAGAAGGAGCTAAAAAATTAATTGAAGCAACTGTTTTTGGTGCAGAAACAAAAGAAGATGCAAAAAAAGCTTCGATGTCTATTGTTAGATCACTTCTTTTAAAAACTGCGGTTTTTGGTGCCGATCCAAACTGGGGAAGAATTGCAGCGGCAGTTGGATACAGCGGTGCTGAAATGGATATGAACAATTTTGATATTATAATAAGCGATATTTCTTCAGAAAAGCAGGCAATTTTAGTTAAAGCAGGGGAACAAATTGCAGACTGTGGAACTCCGGAATTAAAGCTTGCAGAAGAAATAATGAAAGAAGATAAAATCAAAATAATCGTGGATTTAAAAAGAGGAAACTTTGAAAACACAGCCTTTGGATGCGATTTAGGGTATGATTACGTTAAAATAAATTCAGAATATACAACCTAAATTTTTTAAAATTTTTTAAATAAAATTACTTTTTTTAAATTTTTAATTTTTGCAAAAAAGCTAAAAAAGAAAATATCTATTTTAATTAAATATTAAGCTAAGACCGGACCGTTTTCTGTCCATTCAATAGTGATTGGCCTTTCTGGCAACTCATCCAAAGTTTTGAAGTATTCTAATGCAGCTTGTGTTCCAAGTCTATCAGAACCTGCAATATAT
Organism: Methanococcus maripaludis; assembly: GCF_002945325.1. NCBI lineage: Archaea > Methanobacteriati > Methanobacteriota > Methanococci > Methanococcales > Methanococcaceae > Methanococcus > Methanococcus maripaludis. The sequence continues at coordinate 87,168 of NZ_CP026606.1, read as the reverse complement.
ACTACCGTGTAGCTTTGAACGATTTTTCCAGAGTTGTCCTGAACTTTTAATACCTGAATAACCCCTTTATTTTCTCCAGGGTAGTCATTTGAAATTGATATTCCAAATTTGGAATCGTATTTGTTAGCAAGCACGTTATATTTTGGCCCACCAACAATTATTGTATCTCCAGATATCTCGTAATCTTCTGAATCGTAGAGGTTTTCTCTTAAATCTTGGGCATATCCTTCATCTACATCGCTTCCATATACAATATTTGAGTTTGAAACCGCAGTTTTAATAACTGATGAAGTAATTCCATTTGAAAGGTCTGAACTGTAGTGATTTCCACCACTTCCAGATGATGAGATTGAAGCAGGAACTGCAACTGTTATATTTACAGTTTCGTTTGAATTTACGTTTCCTACCAAATCCGTTGCAAGAATTGTTATTTCATAGTTTCCGTTTGAAAGAGTCCCAGTACTTCCAGTGTAGTAATCTCCATCAAATGAAAGTGTTACGTTTCTAACACTTCCAATTTTAGCAATAACTGATGAAACATTTAATAATGAATCATTTGCAGATATATTTATTGAAAAAGAACTTGTAGTAAATGTAGTTCCGTTTATTGGGGTGTTAATTGCAACCACTGGTGCAGTTGTATCAATTATGAAATTTAAACTTTTTTCTGCAATATTTCCCGCAGTATCGTTTATTCTTATCGTTACGTTGTAAATGCCTTCATTTAAAACTACAGAATTTAAGTAGTTTCCCGTACGGTTATTAAGAAGTATTTCAGTTGATCCATTGAATGCAGTAACTTTATCAAGGTTACTTTCATTAACTGTGAAGTTTATAACGTTTGATCCATTGTTAAGGTATTTTCCTTCGATCAATTTGATTGTAATTTCTGGTGAATTTAAATCTACAATGAAACTTATGTTTTCGCTTGAATTCATATGTCCAAACGAATCATTTGCATATATTTTAAGTGTATTTAAGCCTTCTGAAAACTCGAAAGTGGAATTAACAAAGTATCCTGAAATGTTTTCTAAAGTTATATTTTCAGTTCCGTTTATTTCAGCAATAACTGAATCTAAGTTTAAATCGGTTGCAGTTGCATTTATAACAATTGATGTTGTGTTGTACGATTTTTCTAAAGTATTTATTGTGACCAATGGTGCATTTTCATCCACATTTACAGCAATTGCTTCTGTTGTGTTTTTATTTTCAACCATATCAAACGCAGTTGCGGTTATATTATAAATTCCATCCGCAGGAACTCTTAAAGTAATCTGATATGTTCCATTAGTTTCATTTATTGTTGAATTTACTAAATTTCCATAATTATCAACTATTGAAATATTAGTGTAGTTTAGCCCAATATTATCCGTTACTGTAACGTTTATTGTTAATTCAGACGTGTTTGAAACGTTTGAAGTTTCAATTCTAAGTTCTGGATTTGTAGTATCTACAATAAAAGTTATATTTTCGCTTGAATTTATGTTTCCACTAGTATCATTTGCATATATTTTAAGTGTATTCAATCCTTCTGAAAACTCGAAAGTGGAATTTACAAAGTATCCTGAAATGTTTTCTAAAGTTATATTTTCAGTTCCGTTTATTTCAGCAATAACTGAATCTAAGTTTAAATCGGTTGCAGTTGCATTTGTAACAATTGATGTTGTGTTGTACGATTTTTCTAAAGTATTTATTGTAACTTCAGGCGCAGTTTCGTCAACAGGAATTCCAAATTTAACGGTTACAATCGTAGCACCTGAAACAGATCCTGTAACGTATGCATTTCCATCATTATCCAGTGCAATAGCTATCCCGTAGGAAGTAGACCGGTAAAGGCAGGTACTGTTCCATAATTCACTGCCATCTGGAGCATATTTAATTACAAAAACTTGCTGATCTGAACTATCAGTTATATATCCTGCAACGTATGCATTTCCACTATTATCCAGTGCAACGTCGAGTGCATTATCTCGGCCATTATAATCTACAGATCTGTTCCACTCTTGAGTTCCATTTGGAGCATATTTTATTGTCATTATATCCTGGGTTACTCCATTATCCACACAACCGGTAACGTATGCATTTCCAAGTGCATCTACTTCAATACCAAAAGCTTGATCAGTTAATCCAAGATTAACAGTTCTATTCCAGAGAAGCGTTCCATTTGGAGCATATTTTAAGGTTATATAAAGATAATCCTCATAAACACCTGTATTTCCAATACCTGCAATGTATGCATTTCCACTATTATCCAGTGCAATATCTTCCCCAACAGTAGACATTGTTGATGAACCACAGACGTATTTAGTATACCAAAGGAGTGTTCCGTTTGGAGCATATTTTGCTGTTAAAATGCTCCTATCACCATCTCCGGTAACGTATGCATTTCCACCATTATCCAGTGCAATTTTCAAACCATTAGTGTCATCTAAAGTTAATGAAGAATTCCAGAGAAGCGTTCCATTTGGAGCATATTTCAGGACTATACAATAAAAATGATATCTACCTTTACCAGCTCCTGTAACGTATGCATTTCCACTATTATCCAGTGCAATATCTTTCCCATAATCTATTGAGCCCAGGTAATCATATGAATTATTCCAGAGAAGCGTTCCATTTGGAGCATATTTTAAAATTACAACATTATCATTTCCACGACCTGCAACGTATGCATTTCCACTATTATCCAGTGCAATAGAATTACCCATTTCAGACGTCATACCAAAATCCATTGTACTATTCCAAAGGAGTGTTCCATTTGGAGCATATTTTAAGGTTATAACGTCCTCACTACCTCCTGTAACATAAGAATTTCCATCCCCATCTAATGCAATATCCTGCCCGTTCCCATAACCAAATGTATCATTCCAGACTGCTTCTTCTGCGCTTACAAAACTTGCGCAGAGCAGAAAAATAAAACTGGTAATTATGAAATACCTTACCTTCAAAAAATCACCTTTTGATTGTTAACTAATAAGGTAAAAACTATAATATCACCGCTATATTAACGTTTGTAAATGAACTTCAAAATGGTTCTCAAATTCCATTTGAGTTATCTGTTCTGTATTAAAGGTGATAATAAATGTTTTAAGGATTATGTTGGAAAAATTGGGTAATTTTATGGAGTAGCTTATCTTAAAAATGTCAAAAAAGTATTATTTTCCAAAATTTTCAAAATATTCATGAATTTAAATCAATATCCATTAAGTTTTTTAATATGTTTTTACTACTGTATTTCTGGTGTAAACATGATTATTTTTGGACTTTTTGGAAAAACGGGTTGCGGAAAAACCGAAATTTTGGACGAATTAAAGAAAAAATATACTGTAGTTGATATTGAAGGCTGTGCAAACAATAAAGGCAGTATTTTGGGCGATTTATACGATTTATCATCAAGTACCCAAGAACAGTTTGATGCGTGCATTGAAGAACAGAAAAAAATTGCAGAAAGTACTGGATATTGCATAGTCGAATTTGAAGGAAAAAAAATTGGCGGAAGAACTAAAGTAACAATCCCAGAACCGTTTTCTGATTTAAAATGCTACAATTACAATATAGTTGTAAACTGCCCCCATGAATGCCAGATAAAACGGCTTTTGAACTGGTACCGTCCAAAAAACGAGAGCGAAAAGGAAATTTTAATCGATAAATTTGTTGATTTAAAAACAGTACTTTCAAAACCTGAAAAAATCGAATTAATGGATAAAATAATTGATTTAATAAAAAAAGATGAATATTACGATGCTGCAATATTAATTGAAGATGGACTTTACAGCGAACACTATTTAAGACATATTGGAAAGGTAAAACATGATTTAGTAATAAATAACGAAGATAATTTAAAATCCGCAGAAGAAATATCAAAATATGTTGATGAAATTTTGAAAAAACACGGAATTAAAAATTAAAGTGAAAACATGGACGAAAACATTCTTTCAAGGCTTCTTACTTTTAAAAATGATGTTATTTTAGTAATCAGATTAAAAACTGGTGAAAAAGTAATTTTAAGAAATGGAAAAATTGCTGCTGGAAAATTAACTGGACAAATTGCATCATTTATTTCTGAAAATTCTAAAGAGATTATAAAACCGACTGTTTTAGAATTTTCTGGCGAAATGTTTTATTTTGAACCAGTAAATATTAAAAAATACCTTGAATCAATTGGAAGTGAGCTTTCAGACGATGTTATTACAATTGACCAGTTTTTTAAGTTAAACTTTGAAGACACAATAATTGTTGATGCAAGGTCCCCAAGAGAATTTTCTGAAAAAACGGTACCTGACGCAGTAAACATACCACTTTTTTTAACAGATGAATACGAAACTATCGGAAAACTCTACAAACACGAAGGAAAAGAAGTTGCAGTTGCTAAAGCTGGAGTTATAATTCAAGATGGAATAAAAAGAATAGTTTCAGAATCTTTAAAATTAGATCCAAATAAAAATTTAGTAGTGTTTTGTGCAAGGGGCGGAATGAGAAGCCAATCAATTGCAACGATACTAAAACTATTAGGATTTAAAGTAAAAAGACTTGTAGGTGGCTTTAAAAGCTACAATATTTCAAAAAACTAAAAAAGCATAAAAAACTAAAAAAAGAAAATTATTCTTCTAAAAGATCCATTAAACCCTGTTCGTCAAGGATATCTAAGAGTCTTTCTCTTAAGTCTGCAATACCTTCTTTTTTAAATGAAGATACTTTTAATACTTCATATTCCCCAAGATCTTCTTCAAGCTTATCTAATCCTTCTATTTCATCAACATCCATTTTTGTAAGTGCAACTAAAATTGGAACGTTAAACGTTTTTCTAATTTCTTGAAGTAAGTTAAACTGTTCATCCATTGTGAAACCGCAAAATTCTGTTGGGTCAATTACAAATAAAATCATATCTGAAAGATAGTTTATTGCAACTACCGCGTGAAGTTCGATATCGTTTCTTTCGTAAATTGGCCTGTCCAAAACACCAGGTGTATCAATTATCTGAATTCCTTCTTCAGTATATCCAATATTCAGTCCTTTTGTAGTAAATGGGTAAGAATTTACTTCAGGTTCTGCATCGGTAAGTGTTCTAAGGAGTGTTGATTTTCCAACGTTTGGGTATCCTGCAATAACTACGGATGGCAAATTTTTTACTGTTGGAATGTTTTTAAGCTTGTTTCTTGCAACACCTAAAAACGCCATATTTGGGTAAATCTGTTTTAAAACTGATGAAACCCTTCCGATAAATTCTTTTCTAACAATTGACGTCGCTTGTGGGCTTGGTGCTTTCTTAACTTTTCTTGAATATTGGGTTCCTAATTTTTTCACGATTTCAGAAGCCCACTGAACTGCCGCAAGCGATTTTTTAAATTCGTCGCTTCCAACCATGATTTCAAGAATTTCCCTATAAAATGGATCCAAATTATCTATTGAAGGGGTTTTTTCCACAATTTTTAAAAGATTATCTGAAATAACTGATGCAGTGGTCCTGATTTTATTATCTTCGATTATCTTTGATTTTGGAGTACTTAATCCTCTCGTAGTTGTTCTAAGTTCCCCTGCGATCTTTTCTGACCTGTTGTAAGCCTTGTCCATCAATTCGTCAGGGTATAATATATTCGGCATTGCCTTAAATGGGTTTGCGTCTCTCGATTTCCTCATAGTCTCATCTCACACATTTTAAAATGTAAATAAATATTCAAAATAGTAGGAAAGTATGTTTTTAGTTTACTGTTCTTTAATTTTAACAGTTCCCGTGTTTCCATCAACTACTACTATATCGCCATCTTTAATTTCATCTATATTAACTTTATCCACGAGTGGAATTTTTCCAAGAATTGCACCTGTTGCGACAATTGGTTCAGACTCAAAATTTACCATTCCTTTTAAAAGTCCTCTTTTAGCAAGCCCGTAGATTACATAAGAACCAACGGTACTTCCTTTTCCACTTGGAAATACAAATATTTTATTTGCAATACTTTTTCCAAAAAGTTCATTTTCCTTGTCAGTTACAATTCCTTCCTCATTTACGCCACCAAGAAATGAAATAGGCGATTTTGAAATAATTGCTTCCCCTTCAACGACTCCTTTTGAAATAATTCTACCATTTAGCTCTTTCAAAGTTTCACCATTTAATTATTACTTAAGTTTCCAACAGATTCAGTAATTCTGTTTACTGCACTGTTATACATGCCGACAGTACCATTTGCTGTCTGATTTATCTTAACTGCGGATTCTAACGTACTTTGTATGTACAAGTACCCTGCAAATACTGCAACCATAGCTACAGCCAGTACCAAAACACCAAGTTCAAGAGATATCTGGCCCCGATTTTTGAATGCTAAATATTTTAAACCCATTTTTTCACTGTAACTTTTAAATCAACATTAAGCTTATATAAATCATTATAATTTTAAATATAAATATTATTGCTTAAGAGGAATATTATGAATTTTAAAAATGAAATCAGCAAGTACACAACAATAGATCTCGATAAATTAAAAACAAATAAGACAAAATGTCCAAAATGCGGAAAAGAATTTAATTCAGTAGGGAAAAAGATAATCTGCCCCGAATGCAAATATATATTTAAAATAAGCGATTAAAAAATAATCCTCCTAAATTTAGGTTCGGATTATATTTATATTTCTAAAATCTCAACATTTTCGGATAATTTAGCTATTCCGACACCATTATTTACTATTTTTCCGACTTCAAATGCATAAACATTATTTTCTTTGAATTTCTGAATTAATTTATCCTTGTATTCTGGTTTTGTAGATATTAAAAGACCTCCAGCGGTTTCAGCACCTTTTCCACTGCAAAGAGCATGTCCAAATAGTGAAGCAAGTTCTGGAGTTCCTTTAATTACTGGAAGGCAGGATATTTCAATTTCAACATTGCTTTGTTCAGCCATTTCCTGACTGTGGCCCAAAATACCAAATCCTGTGACATCGGTCATTGCATTTGCAATTTTTTCGCCTAACTCATTTTCAAGTTCTCTTAAATGTAAAAGAGCAATTCTATTAGACGTTGTCATCAGTTCAATGGTTTTTTCAAAGATATATTTTTGTTCTTCTTTTGGGATATCGATTAAATCTTCAAATTCCTCGGTAACCCTTGATAGCGCCATTGCACTCTGGTTTCCAAGCGGTTTTGTAAGAATTAATACATCGCCATTTTTACATCCTGCTTTTGTAAGAATGTCTTCTTCTTTTCCAACGCCAGTAATCGAGCCACCAATTAAAGGCCACGGATTTAAAATGGTATGTCCACCAATAATCGTGGTATCGTTTTCCCGGCAAAAGTCCTGAAAACCCTGAAGCATTTTTTTTGCAACGGGTACTGGAAGTTCTGGAGGAATTCCAAGGAATACAAGTCCACCAATAATTTCAGAAATTCCCATTGCATATACATCACTGGTAGAATTACATGCCGCAATCCTTCCTTGAAGGTAGGGATCATCTACAATCGGTGTGAAAACGTCAATTGTTTTTACAATTGCCATTCCATTTTTTATAACAACAGCGGCATCGTCTCCAAGGCCCACTTTTGCATATTTTAAATCATCTTCAGAAATTATGCCTTTTACTAAATTTTCAAGTTCGGTGTCTGGAAGTTTGCAAGCTCATCCGTGTAGTGTAACCATGTTTGTTAATTTTATTTCCTCTTCGATTTTATCACCTTTGAGGGATATTCATAAACATTTCATATATCATGTATTTTCAACTATTCATGCTTTTTCTTATTTTTTGGCATGCATATTAATTCTCTTAATTCGATGTCAAAAAATGTATTCATATTTGATGGCCGGATTACAACTGCAGAATCAGCACCCCTGCTACTTCCACCGATTGCAATAATTTCTTTTTTCGTTGAAACAAGTCCTGCATCAGCCGCCATTACCGTTACTTCATAACATACCTTAACACCCTGTCCGAGTGTTTTTAGAGTTTGTGCAATAACTTCTACAGGCCCATATCCGCCAAATCTTTTTGAAATTCCCCTTTCAACACCACTTAACGCATGAGTTCCGCTAAATACTGTTGCTCCTCTTTTTTCAAGGTCTTTTTTGACATTTTCAGGCATTGCTACAACATCAGGTCCAGAAAATCCCTGATGGTATGTTACAACAACCACATTTACATTTAAATTTTCTTTTTCTAGCATATCAAGGAGTATTTTTGCAGTTTCACCATAAGATGAAGCAATGACAATGTCAGAAATTCCAAGTTTTGCCCGTTCTATCGCATATTTTAGTGTATTTTCCGTATTTTCAACTCCGGCATATTCAAAATACTCTGTCACATTTTCACCTATTTTTATTTTAAAGGATACTCCATTAAATCTTCTGCAATTAAAACATGAATTTCCGGATTTTCTGATTTAAATTCAACAATTTCACTTTCAAAAGCATCTATATTATCATATCGCGCAGATATGTGGGTTAATAGTACCGTACTAACCCCTGAAAGTTTTGCAATATTTAATGCATCTGTTGCTGTTGAATGGAGCGTTTCTTTTGCGTTTCTTTCCATTGTTTTGTCAAATGTAGCTTCATGAATTAATGTATTACATTTTAATTCTTTCAAAAATTCTGCAAACTCGTTTAACGGAATAGTATCCCCACTGTATCCAACACATATTCCTTTTTTTGGAGGGAGTGATACATCTTCTGGAGTAATTATTTTTCCATTGAGTTCGACATTAAAACCATCTTTTAACCGTTTTAAATCAGGCCCGATTTCAATCCCCAATTTTTTAACTTTTTCCAAATCCATTCTTGGTTTTTTAACCTGTTTGAATACGTATGCAAGTGCAGGAACTGAATGGACTACAGGATAACTGAAAACTTCGTAATTATTCGTTGAAATAATTTTTTCAGGCGTTTTAGAAGAAATTTCATAAACATTTATTGGATAATCAATCGAGTGGTACCCAACACCCATGATATGTTCAATCATTTTCGCCGTTTCTGATGGACCATAAATGTTTAATGTTTTTTTCCGACCCTGAAATGCAATCGATTGTAATAATCCAGGAAGCCCAAGCACGTGGTCGCCGTGAAGGTGTGTAATAAATATATTATTAATTTTCATCGGAGATACATCTGTAAAAATAATCTGTCTTTGTGTATTTTCACCACAATCAAACAAAAATATTTCCCCATCGAATTTAAGGGAAATTGAAGGGTGTGCTCTGTATTTTGTAGGTATTGCAGCCCCGGTTCCAAGAAAAGTTATTTTCATATTTTCACATATATTTTATCAAATTACTTTAAATTAAATTGTTTATCAATTCATTTGCATCATTTTCATCTATTTCGTCTACCCATTTGCAAACGTCGCGACTCCAGTCATTCATAGTTTTTTTAATCTTTTCTTTGACGTCTAAGAAAGGAACAGCTTCGTATTTGTAGTAATAACCGCCTTCTTTAATATTTATCTGTTTTCTAAGGATAAGGCCAGCATTCATCAGACTTTGCGCTGATCTTTGAATTGTGCTTCTCTCCCTATTTAGTGATTCTGCAATTTCGTTTATTTTTGCAGGTTTACACCTTAAAATTTCGAAATAGACTGCAACATCAAATGCTTTCAGTCCAAACACGCAACACATAATTGTTTCAAGTGTAAATGTGTTGCAGGGCATATTAAGTACCAGTTTGCTCATTGCACCACCAAAGAATATAATCTATGAGTTCCATTATATAGTGTGAATTCAAAATAATAGACTGCATTAAAATAATATAAATAAGACATTTCACGCTAGTTCATAAATACGGCGGATGTGTCACAAATACACATTTCTTTATTTTAATTATATATTAATCTATCGAAAAAGAGAGGGGAACGTTTATGAAAGTAAAAGAGTTAATGAACCCGACAATTTTTACCATTGACAGTGAAAAAAGTCTTTTTGAGGCATTTAAAGTAATGAACCATAAGGGCGTTAAAAGGGTTTTTGTAAGGATAGATGAAAATATCGATGGAGTTATAACTTACAGGGATTTGGCGCATCTGTTCTTTGAAAAAGGGGTTTTTGAATTAATGGATGTAACTCTAAAAGATGTTTCTACAAAAGAAATATTAACGATAGATGAAAATGCAGATGTGACACATGCCGCACAGATGATGCTCCATGCAGATGTATCTGGCCTTTTGGTAATCGATGAACAAAAAAATGCAGTTGGAGTTATATCTCAAACGGACATACTTCGAGCACTCGTTAAAGGATAAAAATAAGGTGTATTATGGATTTTTACCAATTTGCAGAATATATTGTACTTAACTATGGATATTTCGGAATATTTTTAATTGCATTTACTGAGGCAGTTATCCAGCCAATTCTACCAGATATATTTATTATTGGCGCATCGGCTTTCGGATTAGATTCCGTAACTTGCGCCCTTGTAGCTTCTTTTGGATCACTTACTGGCGGATATACGGGTTATTTTCTTGGAAAAAAACTTGGAACAAATGTATTTTTGAAAATTTTCAAAGAAAAATATTTTATTAAAGGAAAAGCATTTTTCGAAAAATTTGGTGTATGGGATGTTGCAATTGCAGGCTTTACCCCGATTCCGTACAAGGTTTTTGCATGGCTTGCAGGAATATTCAAAATGAATCTTGTTTCATTTGGTGCGGGAACCCTTCTTGGAAGGATTCCTAGGTTTTTACTTGTAGCATATTTTGGATACAGTTTAGGACTGTTATTTGGCCTTCACACACCATAATTTAATTAAAAAAATGATTTGAAAAAAAATATAATTTAAATTATTACATTCCTAAAATTTCCCTATCTTCCGTATTTTCAAGCATTACCGAAATATTTAAAAAATCTTCAGCCCATTGTGAACTCTGGGTAAACGAATAAACGATATCATTTTTTATCCAGTACATTGTAAATATTGCCAATTTTCCGATATATTTATCAAAAGATCTTATTTTATTGTTAAATTCGACGATTTTTTCATCAGAATCGGTTGTTGGAATTATATTTGAAATGATGTGTGCATCTTTAAAAATCTCTTCTCTAAAAAATATTATCGATGCTTTTTCAAAAATTGCGATTTTCAAAAAATCTTTCCAGTTATCTCCTTCCCAAATTATATTAGGTAAATCCTCAGGAACGTCCTGAGTTGGGTAAACCTGAAGTTCATTTTCTATTAGATACTTTTTTATTTCCAGGCTTTCTGTTAAATCCATAAAATCCCCCATAATGGTAATTAAAAAATAAATTATGAATGTATTATAATTTCATTTTTTTCAAAACTTCTGCAACTCTCTTTCCAGTATTTCTCGAAGTTTCGAGTCCAACAGTATCTTCTTTTGTATCTTCTGGAGATTTTCCCCGACCTGTTCCCCCATAGTGTGCGGTAGGAGCGCTATCCCCTACAACAATCATTGATTGTATAAGGTAAAAGTCGTGAATCTGTCTTATAGTAGTTTCCTGACCGCCGTTTCTTGAAGCACCAACTGAAATTGCAGCACCAACTTTGTATTTTAATTTAAAACCTGCCCTAAGGGGTCTTGACCTATCGATTAACATCTTTGTCTGTGAAGAAACCCCTCCAAAGTAAACTGGAGATCCGATAATTATGCCATCAGCATCTTCGATTTTTTCCAAAATTTCTTCCATATCATCTACGATAATACATCCTTCATCTTTTTTACACATATCGCATGCAATGCAAGGATTTAACTCAAGACCTGAGAGTGAAATAAATTCTGTTTCAAAACCTTCATTTTCGGCAGCTTTTAACGCTTCTTTTACGAGGGTACTCGTATTCCCGTTTTTTCTTGGTGAACCGCTTATTCCAAGTATCTTCAAAAAAATCGCCTCTTCGCTAATATCTTGTTAAAAATTAAAAAAAACTTTAATGAAAAATAGAATAAATGCTTATCGGTTATCTTTTTGATTTAAGTTCTAAAAGGGAAATTCCGCCAACGCCGACATTTTCATCCGCATTTTCCTTTATAAATACGATAAATTTTTCTTCGGGCAGTCCAATTATTTCGCTTGCAGCTTTTGTAAATTCTTTAATTAATTTTTCTTTCTGCTCGTTATTTACTAATCCAGCTTCTATTGTTATTACGGGCATTTTTTTTCACCAGATTTTAGTTTTAATGGTTATTAGTGATAATTAAAGTTCATATACTGATTTTGCTTTTAAAATTACAACTGATGGATCCATTAATCCGGTTTCAACCACATTTGAACAGGATGCATAGCCTAAAAGTTCCACCTGCACTTTACCAACTATTGATTCTATTTCATCACAGCTTCTCGAATATCCGTTCTGATTATTAATAGAGATATTCTTCACCTGGACAATCAATCCCTCAGTTCCGGAAATTACGTCTTCTTTTGAAACATTTGTAATAAATAAGAAATCTCCAACATTTGAAGATTCTAATGCTAACAAATTACAAATATTTTTCAAACTTAACGTTTTAACGTGGTTTTTTACAATTTCAGAAATTGCATAAGGTCCCACTCCCGTCAAAGCTAATGCTTTCATGATATCACTTTTTTAGTTTTACATATACATAGGATTTTCAGTTTTTGGCTTTGACATTAATTTTGCATGTTCTTTTGCAAGGCTTTTCATTTTTTCTTCGATACTTTCAGCTTCTTTTATCAGTTCTTCAGTATCTGCATTCAGATTATATTTTTTATTTAAATTTTCAATTATTTTAGAAGCTCCTCGAGGGTCAGGCCTTAGACCGACCGTTTCGGTAATTAAACATGCAGATGGAATATCCCTGTCATTACAGCACTTCATAAGTGCTCCTGAAATTCCCCCAATAATTCCAAGTTGCAGTGCAGGAATTTCTTCATCCTTAACCGAATTCAGGATTTTTTCAGACGATGAAACCCAGAATGATTTTTCAGGAGTCATCGACGCAAATCCTTCCAGTGTTACAACCATTTTTGGATTTATTTCTTTTAAACGGTCAGATATCATAATTGACATAGGATATACTAATTCAGGAGGAATCATTACATCTGAAAAAAATATTACTAAATCATCGCGAGCATAAACCCTAACCGGAGGGTATGCAATTCCTTCTTCAACAATCATTATTTCTGGAAGCATCGGGTCTTCAATGTACCCCACATATTCCATTTTTAGGTTTTTTAAAAGATGGTATGAAGCAATGCTTCCAACAAGGCCAATTCCTGGAAAACCACTAATTACGAGAGGTTCTTTATACTTTATTTCTTTTTTAGAAACATATTCCATAATTATCCCCCGAATTGATAATGACACATTTAAATATGTTTTCAGGGTTATATAAATCATACTAATCATGTTAGCGTGAAAAAAATGGATGCACTAATCATGGCGGGCGGAAAAGGAACGCGGCTAAAAGAAAACGTGGAAAAACCAATTTTAAACATCTGCGAAAAACCGATGATCGATTATGTTATCGACTCCCTTTTAAACTCCAAAATCGAAAAAATATATGTCGCAGTATCAATTCATACCCCTAAAACAAAAGAATATTTGGAAAAAAAATATCGTTTAGACCGAAATTATAATCCAAAGATAGATATAATTTGTACTTCGGGAACAAATTATGTCGATGACCTAAATGAATGTATGGAATTTTTTAAAGAACCATTTTTAATTTTATCAAGCGACATCCCCACAATTAAGCCGAAAGTTATTAATAGTATAATACAGGATTATCTATTTGTTAACAATTCTTGTAATCGCATAGAGTCCTTTTGTGTAGTCACAAAAGATGATGACTATGTTGGAACGCCCTCGATTAATATGGGCGGATACATACCTTTAGGTATCAATATATTAACTCCAAAACATGGTGAACAGACCGAAATTCTCCATGTTATTAAAGATATTATTGTAAATGTCAATACTCTCTCCGATAAAAAACTGGTTGAAACTTTAATTAATAAGGTGATTGAATGAAATTATCCTTTAAATCATTAAATGGCAGATCCATAGTTGGCAGTTTAGGTAGCATCATCGGTACCGTTGATGATATCGTAATTGATGAAAAAACAGGTAGAATAATTTCATTAAATATTGAACCTTCAGAACAAAGCCCTGTTTCCCCCTCATCAGAAAACTATACTTTCGTTCCATACAGAACAGTAACTGCAATTAGAGACGTTGTTGTTATTGACGAATCAAAGATAAATGCTAAAGCTTAAATTATTTCCCATACTATTTTTAAAAATGATTTACCAAAATACCCATATCATATGGTGGTTTTAATGAAATTTACAAAAATGCACGGCTTAGGCAATGATTATATCTACGTAGATGCAATTTCACAAAAAATTGAAAATCCAAACGAAATTTCAAAATTTGTAAGCGACAGGCACTTTGGAATCGGTTCAGACGGACTTGTATTAATTCTCCCATCAGATGTAGCCGATTTTAAAATGAGGATGTTTAATTCAGATGGTTCAGAAGCTGAAATGTGTGGTAATGCAATTAGATGCGTTGGAAAGTTCGTTTATGATAAAAAAATGACCGATAAATCAACAATAACTATTGAAACACTCGCGGGAATAAAAGTTCTCGAAATGACTGTTGAAAACGGTAAAGTAGTTTTAGTAAAAGTTGATATGGGAGAACCAATCTTAAAAGCAGAAGAAATTCCTGTTTTAAGTGAAAAACATCCTGTAATTGATGAAGAAATTACTGCAAAAGATTACAGCTACTATTTCACCTGTGTTTCAATGGGAAACCCACATGCAATAACATATATCGAAAATGTAAGCGAATTCCCGCTTGAAAAAATAGGACCTTTATTTGAAATCCACGAAAAATTCCCAAGAAAAACAAATGTCGAGTTTGTTGAATTAATTGATAAAAATACTGTTAAAATGAGAGTTTGGGAAAGAGGAGCTGGCGAAACACTCGCATGCGGAACTGGCGCTTGTGCAGTTTTAGTGGCATCAATTTTAAAAGGATACGTTGGTAGGAAATCAACAGTCAAACTTCTCGGTGGAGATTTAATAATTGAATGGAATGAAAACGATAACCACATTTACATGACAGGTCCTGCAACAACCGTCTTTGAAGGAGAAATTGACATTTAATTAATATTTAGAAATTAAATTAAAAAAAGTTTAAAATTTTATTTTTTCAATTAAGTATTCTTCAAAAAATTTATTAATTTCCTTTTTAGAATATCCGTGTTTTTTTGCAACTGCATAGACCATTTTTTCGCTTCCGCTACCATACTGTGCTGCTTTTTTTGGCCGTTGTGCAATATAATCTGGAACATATTTTGAAGCAATGTCTCTTAATATCTTTTTTCTTGGCTCTTCAATTTTATATTCGACAGGAATTGAAAGTCCTACATCAATTACAAACTTATCTAAGAAAGGAACCCTTAATTCAACACCGTTTGCCATCGTACAATGATCATCCCTTTCAAGATTGACTTTGTGAATATCAAAGACATCTGAAATTATTGATTTTTTAAGGCCTTCTTCTCCTTTTTCGTTTAAAATTCTCTGGTATCTATTGTAGCCTGCAAATAATTCATCTGCACCCTGGCCTGAAAGTACTACCTTTATTCCGTCTTCTTTTGCCATTTCTGAAGCTGCAAATATCGGAATTCCAACACTTAACTTCATTACATCGAGTTCATCTATTGCTTTTGCAACTTTTATAACGTATTCTTCAAATTCATCTTCTAAAATTATTTTTTTTCTAAAGTTAAGCCCCATGTCTTTTGCAGCCCTTTCAGCATATATTAAATCTTCAGAATTCTCTGAACCCACGGAATAAAGTGTAACATCGCAGTTTTCAGATGCAAGTTTTGAGATAAGGGTACTGTCAACACCGCCAGAATATATTATTCCAACGCGTTCGAGTCCGTTTACTCTTTTTAAAACCGAATCTAAAATTGTAGTTTCAAGTTCATTTTTACACAATTCATAATCATTTTCTTCGAAATAATCGGGATTTACTTTTTCAAGGTCTTCTTCAATATACCATGAATTTTCATCTAATTCATAAACAAGCCTTGAATTTGGATTAAGCCGTGATATATCGTAATTAAAAGCGCTTTTGTAATCCATTTCATTAATTTCCATTAATAAGTAGTAAAGAGCCTTTTTTTCTGATGCAAACGCAAAATATTCATCCATATCAATATAATAAAGCGGTTTTACGCCCATTAAATCTCTTCTTAGTTCAATAATATTTTTTTCTTTATCGTAAATTGCGTAGGCGTAATCACCATCTAAAACATCAACGAGTTCATCCTCATAGGCATGAATAATTGCCTCAGAATCAGTATCAGTTTTAAATTCGTGTTCTACTGAGAGTTCGTCCCTCAATTCAACGTGATTGTAAATTTCACCGTTACAGATAATCCAAATAGATTCGTCAGTATTTGGAATCGGCTGAACCGCAGTTCCCACGATAGCAAGCCTGTTGTGGCCCATTGCCATTCGAGAAATTGTTTCAGTATTTTCGGTAATATCATCAAAATTTTCAAAATAGAGAACTTCATCATCAAACATCATTCCAGAATAATCCGGACCCCGATGCTTTAATATTTTCATCATGTTTATAACATGTTTTTGGATATTTTTCAGCAGACTACGGCTCCCCGAGCCCTCCTCGTCCTTTGCTATAATTCCACTTATCGAACACATTTCTACTCACATTTATCTTTAAAAAAGTAATTTTTATTAATATTAATATTTCTTAATATATGTAGTTTAAATACTTAATCCTCGATTGCAGATTTATTATAAAATAGCACCGCTTGCGTCTCTTTTGTATTTTCCAAATTCACTTACAAACTTAAGTTTATCGCTCCAAAATACAGGGCCATCTTTACAGACACAGAGTCCTTCATCATCAACAGCACACTGGCCACAAATTCCAATTCCACATTTCATGTATCTTTCAAGTGAAACTTGGATTGGAATATTATTTTGTTCTGCAATCTCTACAACTTTTTTCATCATTATTTCTGGACCGCACGTAATTACCATGTCAAATTTTTCTTCCAAAAGTAATTCTAACATTTTTTCAGTTGTAAATCCACCAAATCCAAAACTGCAGTCATCTGTGCACGCAAAAGTTTTCCCGCATTTTTCAAATCTATCCAAAAATAAAAGTTCATCTTTGGTTCTTCCCCCAATAACCGAAGTGATTTCAACACCCAATTTAGAAAACGCTTCAACTGCTGAAATAACTGGAGCACTTCCAATTCCGCCTGCAACTGCAAGAATTTTAGTGCCGATACACTCAAAATTATTTCCATAAGGGCCCCTTATCCCCAAAAGGTCTCCTTTTTTTAACGAGTGAATTTTTTCAGTAAATTTACCTACCTTTGCAATACTGATTGAATTTTTACTTGAAAATCCGAATGGTTTTTCATCAATTTCAGGAAGCCACACCATTGCAAACTGGCCAGGTTTAAAATCAAACTCATTGTCGAGTAAAAAAGTTTTTACTGTTGGACTTTCGTCTATTACATCAATTATTTTACACATAACTGGTTTTTCCATAATAATCACTAAAAAAAGTTAAATTAAAAATTTAAGTTCCTTCTTTCCAGTCGCTTAAATACTTTCTCTGTTCAGGAGAGAGTTCATCAATATCTGCACCCATTGAATGTAATTTTAAAAGTGCAATTTTAAAATCTTGCTCATAAGGTATTTCGTATACCTCATTTTCAAGTTTTCCCTTGTTTTCTTTAATGAATTTTGCACTTAATGCCTGATTTGCAAAACTCATGTCCATTACTTCACAAGGGTGTCCATCTGCACATGCAAGATTTACAAGTCTTCCTTCACCAAGCAAGTATATCTTTTTATTTCCAAGGTCGTATTCTTCAATATTGAATCTTACTTCTTTTACGGATTTTGAAAGTTCTTTTAGATCATTTTTATTAATTTCATTGTCGAAATGTCCAGCATTTGATAAAACAGCGCCATCTTTCATTAATAAAAAGTGTTCCATTCTTAAAATATCTTTACAGCCAGTTGTTGTTACAAAAATATCTCCAATTTTTGCAGCTTCTTCCATTTTTAATACTGTAAATCCATCCATTTTAGCTTCTAATGCTCGAATAGGATTTACTTCAGTAATAATAACATTTGCACCATGTCCTGCAGCTCTTGATGCAACTCCTCTTCCGCACCAGCCGTATCCACCAACTACAACATTTTTACCTGCAATTAACAGGTTTGTAGTTCTTATGATTCCGTCCATTGCACTTTGACCTGTTCCATACCTGTTATCAAAGAGGTGTTTTGTATAAGCATCATTTACATTTACAACAGGGAATTTTAACGCTCCTTCTTCCGCCATTGATTTTAATCTAATTATTCCAGTCGTAGTTTCTTCACAACCGCCCATTATTTTTCCGATTAATTCCGTCCTTTCGGTGTGAATTAAAAATATTAAATCTGCACCATCATCGATAACGATATCAGGGTTTGAATCGAGAACCTTGTTTAAATTTTCGTAGTATTCTTCGTTGGTTTCTCCACGCCATGCATAAACTTCCATTCCTTTTTCAACACATGCTGCTGCAACATCATCTTGTGTAGAAAGTGGATTACATCCGGTAATCACAATTTTTGCACCGCCTTTTAGGAGTGTTTCTGCTAAAATTGCAGTTTTAGCTTCTAAATGCAGTGCCATTCCAATTGTAAGTCCTTCAAAAGGTTTATCGTTTTTAAATTCTTCCGCTATACGACAAAGAACAGGCATATGTCGTTTTGCCCATTCCATTTTCAGGTGCCCACTTGGAGCAAGACTCATGTCCTTAACATTACTCACTGTTTCACCATAATTATAAAAAATCTTTAGCAAATTCTTTAGCAAATCATATTCGGTTTCATACAATATAAATTTTAGTAAGAAATCTCTATTCTTTACATTCCTTTTTATATAATTTTACCAGATTTCTATTTGATTTTTTATAATTATTATAAGGGAAAAACATGAAACTAAAAAAGAAATTTCTAGAAAAGTCAAAAAAAGTTGCAGAAGAACGTATCAATATATTGATGAATCAGGCTGAAAAAGAATCAAACTCTGGAAAAACTGAGCGTTCAAAAAATTACGTACTTTTGGGCAAAAAAATTGCAATGCGAATGAGAATGCCCTATCCAAAAGAATGGAAAAGAAGGATTTGTAAAAATTGCGGTTCTTTTTTAATATATGGTAAAAATGCAAGAGTAAGAACAAAAGCAAAAAATTACCCGCACGTTGTAATTACCTGCCTTGATTGCAACAGTATTACAAGAATTCCAATAAAAACGGCAAAAAAATAAAAATATTTTTTGAACAATACGTAAATTTTTAGTAATAAACATAATTACCTACACAAAAACAATATAGTATATAATCGGCAAAAAAATTCTTACATTATATGGAGCCGATAATCATGGAAGTTTTTGATAGTAGCGTTGAGCGATTCGAAAAAATAAAAGAAAATCAGCAAAACCAAGATAGCGATTTTAAAAATAATATTAATGATAACGAAAATTCCGAAGATTTATATAATACTGAAGAATTTACGTGCGAAGAACCTGATTTTCCAGAGTCTGAATATGATAACCCTGAAAATGAGGACTTTGAATCTCTTGCTTATAATCTAAAAAATTCGATGAACAATATTTTCAACAAAATCAAACTCGCAATGGATAAACCAGCGGTTTCGATTGAAAAAATTGAAAAAGGCTCTGAAGGAAACAATAATTTACTAGAATCAATTAATAATAAACTGGATATATTAATAGCTTCAAATAATGAACAGACATCTAAATTAGATGTAATTACTTCAGAAATCGATAACGTATTATCAAGTATTGATAACAATTCTGAAAAAATAATCGACGCATTGGATGCCCAAGATGTCAAAATTTCAGGACTTTTAAACCTTCTTCAGGAAATTTACGAAGGAGTGCAGGACATAAAATATATTTTAAAAGAGTTTACTCCTGAAAATATAGACAGAGCTTCTGGTGTTGTAGATAATTTAAAATGTAAAATTGATAGTTATATGGACAATATTAACGAAAAAGCGGAAGCTTAGGTGGAAATATGGTTAAAGTAGCAGTTACAGGAGCACTCGGTAGAATGGGAAGTGGAATTATAAAAACAATTACTGAAACTGATGGATTAGATGTAGTTGCAGCAATTGATATTCCAAATCACCCAAAAAAAGGTCAAGATGTTGGGGAATTAACGGGCCTTGGAAAAATTGGTGTAGCCTTAAGTACTTCAGACGAACTTGAAGTTGTTTTAAAAGAATCTGGTGCAGAAGTATTAGTTGATTTTACTGCAGCAGCGCCTTGTGTTCAAACCGCAAAAACAGCGAGCAAACTTGGAGTAAATTTAGTTATTGGAACTACTGGATTTACGCCTGAACAGAGAGCTGAAATGGAAGATGCAATTTCAAAAAACAAAGTTGCTGCAACCATTTCACAAAACTATGCAGTTGGTGTAAATATATTCTTTAAAACCCTTGAACTTTTAGCACAAAAACTCGGGGATTACGATATCGAAATTCTTGAAATGCACCACAAATTCAAAAAAGATGCACCAAGCGGAACTGCATTAAGAGCTGCTGAAATTATTCAAAACAACTTAAACAGAGACTCCAACGTAATCTACGGAAGAGAAGGAATGACTGGAGAAAGAACAAAAGAAGAAATCTGTATCCACGCGTTAAGAGGCGGAGATATTGTTGGAGACCACAGCGTAATATTCACAACAGAAGGAGAAAGGCTTGAACTTTCACACAGGGTAACCAGCAGACAGTCCCTCGTTTCAGGAGCAGTCCTTGCAATTAAATTTGTTGCTCAAAAGAAAGAAGGTATTTACAATACTTTTGATGTTTTAGACCTTAATTAGGTGAAATTTTGAAAGAATTTATAATTAAAGCTAACAAAGCCGTAACTAATGGTGAAATTAACTTAAAAGATCTTCCAGGAAGTTCTGGAAGATTGGATTTGCTATGTCGCTGTGTAAACAGCGCATTTTTTCTTTCTCACGATATGAGAAGAGATACTATTTTTTACAGTGTTAACTATGGATCTCCAAACCCTCCAGTTGCACTGAAATTCGTTGGAAGTGAATTAAAAAGAGTCAGTCCTGATGAAAGGAGTATTGCACTTTTTATCAAAAAAGCACTTGAAAAAGATGCTTCTGAACTCTGGAAAGAAAGTACTTCTGGAATATATTCTTCTAAACGTGAATTTAGAGATATTATTCTGGAAAAGAAAAATGAAGGAAAACGAATTTTTTACCTCCACTTAAACGGAAAACCACTTGAAGATTTTGAATTTAAAGATGACGAAGATTTTTTATTCGTACTTGGCGACCATATCGGAATTGGCGATAAGGACGAAGAATTTTTGGAAGAACTTGGTGCAGAAAAAATATCGCTGTCGCCTTTAGAATTACATGCCGATCACTGCATAATTCTTGTTCATAATATATTAGATAGGTTAAAATGAGGTTTTTAGCATGGATGATGTTCCAAAAGTAGTAGTTTTCAAATTAGCAAGCAATGAATATTGTTTAAGAGTAACTGGTGTGAGAGAAGTTTTAAAATTGCAAGATATTACTTCAATTCCAAATACGCCTGATTACATTGTTGGAGTTACAAACATTCGTGGCGAAATAATGCCCATCATTGATCTAAGAAGAAAATTAAATCTTTTTGAAGATTTAGGCGACGAAGGCGTTGATGAAAAGCTTGTAATGGTTGTAGAAATTGATGGCGTTCCAATTGGAATATTGGTCGACTCCGTAAGTGACGTAATGCAGATTTCAGCTGAACAGATCGAAGACATTGAAGGAATCAAGAAAAATGCAAGCGGAGAATACATTGAAGGCATTGCAAAAATTGGAAATAGATTAATCATTATTCTTGATATCAAAAATTTAATTGACCCGCAAGAATTTTAAATAACCTAAAAAAATCCCCTAATTACCAAAAACAAGTGAAAACATGAGTAAAATAAAGGTTCTGATTGTAGATGATTCAGCATTTATGAGGAAGGTTTTAGAAGACATTTTAAAATCCGATGACGAAATAGAAGTTGTTGCTACCGCAAAAGATGGAAAGGAAGCATTCGAGCTTGTGAAAAAATTAGAACCAAATGTAATTACCATGGATGTTGAAATGCCGATCATGAATGGAATTGATGCTACAAAACAGATCATGGCATACAAACCTACCCCCATACTCATGCTTTCCGCAGTAACAAAACAGGGCTCAGAAGCTACATTAAAAGCACTGGATAATGGCGCAGTTGATTTTATAGAAAAGCCTTCAGGTTCTGTTTCACTGGATATTAGAAAAATCGGGGAAAAAATAATTAAACAGGTTAAAAATGCTTCAAAATCTAAAGTAAGAATTAAATCATCTCGAATTTTAGAAACTATTAAAAAAGAAAAACAGGCGGAAAGCAGTACTCCAAAACCGCAGGTTGAAAAAACTTCTGGACTTTCTCCTGAAAAATTAAATGATACTGCAATATTAATAGGCTCTTCAACAGGTGGGCCACCAGTGGTTTCAAGCATAATTTCGAATATTCCTAAAAACACACCTCCAATTTTTATAGTTCAACACATGCCTAAAGGATTTACCCGTGTTTTTGCCGAAAGGATGAACAATAATTCAGCAATTACCGTTAAAGAAGCAGAACATGGTGAAATTGTAAAACCCGACCATGCTTACGTTGCACCAGGCGATTCCCAAATGGTTCTTCAAAAAAGAGGTGGCAATGTATACATCATAATTGATGAAAATATGCCAAAAATCCATGGAACGAAACCAACCGTGGATGTAACTGCCGAATACGTCACAAAATATTATGGAAAAAACACAATTGGCGTACTTTTAACAGGTATCGGAAGAGATGGTGCAAACGGGCTAAAAATGGTAAAAAATAAGGGCGGATATACCATTGCACAAAATCAAGACACATGTGTTATTTACGGCATGCCCAAAACAGCAATCGAAATGAATGTAGTCGATAAAGTTATGGATCCAATAGATATTCCTTTAGAAATCATTAAATTCGCCAAAAAAATAGGGGGCTGATACCATGGACGATATGGAACAGTATAAAGAACTATTCATGACTGAAGCGGAAGAACATTTGCAATCATTAAATCAAAATATGGTTGAACTTGAAAACTGCCCTGAAGACTCTGAAAGAATTATCAACATGATCTTCAGGTCTGCACACACGTTGAAAGGGTCAGCAAGAACACTGGGATTTGAACATATATCCTCATTAACTCACCACATGGAAGATATTTTGGACTACATCCGGGATGGAAAAATAAAAGTAAATCCTGAAATAGTTGATTTACTCTTCAAATGCCTCGATGCTCTTGAAACAATGGTTTCAGAAGTTAGCGATGGAGAAGATACAACAAGTGTTGATGTGGATTCACTCGTTGAGGTAATTAAATCTGTTAAAGAGAAGTATCTTTCTGGAGAAAACCCTAAAGAAGATCCTTTAGATTGTAGTGATCCTAATGAAGTTGCTAAAAAACAGGTTGAAGAAAAAACTGTTAACAATATCTCGTCCAATTCAGGTTCTATCCATTTAGTAGATGAATCCTCAATCATACTTATCGAAGGACAATCTAATAATTTTGTAGTTGAAAAACCTGAAAACTTAGACAGTGTTTTAAATCAAATGCATGAATCAGCTTCCGCACTTCTAACAATCCTTGATGCCCTCGAATACAGTGAATTAAAAGATACTGTAAAAAATATCGATGAACTCTCAACTGCAATGCTAAATGAAACTGTTGCAATAACTGAAAATTCACTTTCAGTTCTAAAATCAGCACTTTCAACAATGCAACAGATTGCAAAAGTAGTTGAAACAGGATCCAGTTCTAACTACGACTATTCAGAATTAAATGAAAAAATTTCAATTACATTATCAGAAACTGTTGGCGAATCAGTAGATGATAAAGAGATCATTTTGGACCATACCATATTCAATTTAGAAGAAGTTTCCAAAGAATTAATTTCTGAAATAAATGAAAATAAAAAAATTTACCATGTAAAATCAAAAGTTGTTGAAGACTGCCTGTTAAAAGCAGTTCGGTTAACAATGGTGCTTTCTAAATTAAAAGAAATTGGAACCATAATAGCATCAGTTCCTGCAGAAGAAAACTTTTTATCAAGTGGTTCTAGAGAACTGGATGTTTTAATCTCAACTGATTTGGACAGTATAGATATTTTAGATTCAGTATGTGAAATGGAATATGTGGTATCAACAGAAGTCAAATTTGAACTTGAAACAACAGTAAATCAAGTTGCTGATGCAGAAGTTCTAGAAAAAGAAAAAAGTTTGGAAACACTTGCAAAATTCAAAATTAATATTAAAATAGATGAAGAATGTCTATTAAAAGCCGTTAGAGCATACATGGTCATTAAAGATTTGAAGGAAAAAGGAAATGTTTTGGAAACCGAACCTCCTGAAGAAAAAATACAGGAAGGAAATCTCGGCGGAAACACAGTTACAATTTATTACGATAGCGATGAATCAGAAGATGATATAAAAGAAATAATCTCAAAAACTCCTGAAATAACTGAATTTTTGGTAAATGTTCAAAAAAATACCAATAATTCAAAGGACAATACAAAAATTAAAAATACGGTAGATGCTACTTCAAAAAAACAGGCTGAAAATTCTTCATCTAAAAAGTCGCAGACTGTAAGGGTAAACATTGAAAAACTCGATAAATTGATGAATTTAGTCGGTGAGGTTGTAATAAACCGAGCAAACTTTACCCAAATTGCTACGAAATACGATTTAAAAGAACTCCATAATGCAGTTGGAAGACTCAACATGCTTGCAACAGAACTTCAAGAAGAAGTAATGGGTATGAGGATGATCCCGGTTGCATTTGTATTCAATAGATTCCCAAGAACCGTAAGGGATACTGCAAAAGCGCTCGACAAAGAAATTGATTTTGAAATAGAGGGTTCAGATATTGAACTGGATAGAACTGTTCTCGACGAACTTGCAGAACCTTTAACTCACCTGATTAGAAATTCTCTCGATCACGGTATTGAACATGCAGATGAAAGAATAAAATTAGGAAAACCTGAAAAAGGGATTTTAAAATTAATTGCAACAAGACAGAGAGATAGAGTAAATATTATAATTAGGGATGATGGTAAGGGAATAGACCCTGATGCAATGCGTAAAAAAGCATTTGAAAAAGGACTCTATTCAAAAGAAGAAGCTGAAAAATTAACCGATAACGAAGCTGTTAATGTTATCTTCCTTCCAGGATTCAGCACCGCGGAAGTTGTATCCGACGTTTCCGGACGTGGCGTAGGAATGGACGTTGTAAGGTCAAAAATTGAATCACTTGGAGGTAGCGTTACAGTAAATTCCGAAGTTGGAAAAGGTACAGAAATAACCCTGCATCTTCCATTAACAATGGCAATCATACAGACCCTGTTAATCCGCTTAAATGAGCATATCTATGCACTGCCATTGACGAGCGTTTTAGATGTTATTTCAGTTGAAAAAGAACAGATTAAAAATTTAGAAGGGCAGGAAGCAATAATTTACAGAAACCATATCTTGCCTGTAATCTGGCTGAAAGATGCATTGAATACATCAGGATTTTCCGATTCCGACGACCTCTATGTTGTAGTTGTCGAGAAAAATAAAGGAAAAGTTGGAATGATCCTTGATGAAGTTATTGGAAGGGATGAAATAGTTGTAAAACCACTCACAGGAATACTTAAAAATATTAATGGACTTGCTGGAGCTACAATATTAGGGGATGGTCGCGTAGCGTTGATATTAGATTTAAACAACATTTAGGACGATCAGCATGGTTTTAAAAGTAAAAATGGGGGATATTGGCGTTGCTAAAAACCCTGAATCGATTGAAACTCTGTTAGGCTCATGTGTTGCAATCATACTTTACGATAGGGGCAAAAAAATTGGTGGCGTTGCGCACGTAATGCTTCCAAAATCCAGAAATTCATCAGAAAAAAATCCTGGAAAGTATGCAAATACTGCAATCCCCGAATTAATCAATAGAATGGCTAAACTTGGCGCTAGAAAAGATAAATTAACCACCAAACTTGCAGGTGGCGCTGCAATGTTTAAATGTAATTCAAATACGATAGATGTTGGCAAAAAAAATATTGAAGCTTCGAGGCAAGAAGTCAAAAAAATGGGTTTAAGAATAGCCTCTGAAGATCTTGGTGGCTACACAGGCCGAACTATAACATTATCACTTAAAGACGGCAGTGTTTTAGTTAGAACTGGCAGTGAACTCAAAACTATATAATTATACGGTGATAGATATGAAAATGCAAAAACCTTATGTGCCATTATTAATTACGGCAATTTTATCCTCGGCAATCATTTTTGTCAGTTTTTATGCATTAATAGCGGCTTCATCTTTTAATTTAAATATATTATTCGTAGTGTTTATTGTTTCAATTGTAATTTCTACAGCAATTGGATATGTAATTCTTAAAAAAACATATCTTGACAATGTAACAAATTTTTTAAATTCTTCTTCAAAAATAATTGGGAAAGAATACAAACATTGCGATGAAGAAATGGTTGAAACAGTAATTTCTAACTTTGAAAAGTTAAAAAAAGACGAAAATTTTTTAAAAACTTACAAAAAAGATGTTGCAAATACATTTTCAGAACTCCACACAATATTTAAAAGTTTAGAACAGGGAGATTTCACAATAAGGGCAGACACAAATAGAAAGTATAATGCGTTACAAGTAACAACAAACAATGCAATAGTAAATGTCTCAACAATGGTAAACGACCTTAAAAAACAGATTGAATATTTAAATGCTGAACTTTTAAAAGCAAAAGAAGATCTTGTAAGGGCTGAAGAAACTTCAGAACAGGTTGCGGATGCAGCAAGTCAGGTTGCAACTGCGGCAGCTGACCAATCTGCAAAATTACAGGATGTATCTGACCAGCTTGAAGCTACATCAGAAATTACTTCGGCAGTTACCGATGCAGCAGATGATACAGTTACTGCAGCATTTGAAATTGAAGAAAACTCTGAAATGGGAGTTAAAAAAGTTGAAAATGCAATTGAAACAATGCAGAGTATCACCAATGTTATCGAAAACCTTGGAAAAGCAATTCAGGAACTTGGAAATGAATCCAAAAAAATTAATGAAGTTACAGTTTTAATTAAAGACGTTGCAGAACAAACTGGACTTTTAGCACTAAATGCATCAATTGAAGCTGCTCGTGCAGGGGATGCAGGAAAAGGATTTGCAGTTGTTGCAAGTGAAATTAAATCTTTAGCAGAAGAAATCAAAAAGTCAGTTGAAGATATTAACAGGACAATTAACGGCGTAAACAGAAAAGTTGAAGCTACGATTGATCTAGGGATTTCTGGAAAAGACGAAGTTGATAAAGGAGTTATCGCAATTGACGAAGTTAACGGTGCTTTCTTAAAAATAAAAGAAAGTGTAGAAACCACATCTGAAAAAATAAATTCAATAAAAATTAATGCTGAAAAAGCCGCGAACAACGTAGAAAATGCTCTTAAAAATGCACAGGATATTGCATCAATTTCGGAAGAGTTTGCAGCAACTGCAGAGGAATTAACTGCATCTGCAGAAGAACAGAGCAGAATTATGAATGAAATTGACGATTCAATTGAAGAAATAACTAAATCATCTGAACAAATCTCAAAAGATGTAAGTAAATTTAAAACAGAATAATTATTTTTTTAAAAAAGTAATTTTTTAATTTATTTTTAATTTTTGATAAATTCTTTCCCTGTGGTTTGAAGGTTTAAAAGCATTTCTTGAATCCCCGTGAAGCATTTCAGTTTTTCCTAAAACCAAATATCCACCATCATTTAAAGCTTCGTGGAATTTCATAAATAATTTTTCCTGAATATCTTTTTCAAAATAGATTATAACGTTTCTACAAAGAACCATATTCATGTCTTTCATGGGCCCTTCCTTAATAAGATCGTGTTTTTTAAACTGAACCATTCTTTTTATTTCTTTTTTAATCTGGTACTCTTTATCATTTAATTTATCAAAATATTTATCGATAACATCCTGATCCATATTTTTAAATTGTTTTGAAATGTAGGTTCCTTCTTTTGCCCTTTCTAATATCTCTTTGTCAAGGTCCGTTGCAGTAATCATTACTCTTAAAAATTTTTGGTTGTGTTTTTCCATTAATTCTTTTATCATAACTGCTAAACCATACGGTTCTTCCCCTGAAGAACAGCCTGCACTCCAGATTCGAATACTTCTAATGGTTCTATCAGTTACCATCTTTTCAAAGACGTTTCTAAGTTCATTATAAACTGTCCTGTCTCTCCAAAATTCCGTTACATTTACAGTAAGCGTATTTTCAAGTTTTTCATATTCTGAAGGATTTTTTGTTAGATATTCGTAATATTCTTTAAAATCTTTACATTTGCAAAGCCTCATTCTAACTGAAACACGCCTTAAAATGTAAGTATCCTTGTACTGGTCCACCTGTATTTTTAATTTTGTGCCAATATCACGTTTAATCCTTTTAAAATACATATCATCCATCAAAATCACCAGCATAAGATCTGAAAAAATAAAAAGTCGTGTAAGAATAAAACTTAAAAAAATTTATTAATTATAATTTATCGAGGTTTTCAAGCTTTTCAGGGTCTATCATTATAAAAATATTAATTTTTATGGGGAATCTTCTAATAATATCTATTTTATTATCAAAAACCAGCATATTATCAATTCCTTTATCTGCCATTTCCAAAACTAAAGATTCAACAATATTAAATCCACTGTCTTTTGTAAATTCGGGAGTTGTTATATTTATTTCGCTACCAAGTGCGTTTGCAAATACATTTAAAAATGAAGCTAAAACTACGTTTGCAACCTCATTTAATACAGATTCTTCAATTTCTTCGTAATCAGGAAGTTCTGTTTTATTAACGAGCCCATCCCATACAAGATCGAGTAATAAAAGCTTTTCTAACTTTACAGAATCTTCTTCGTTTATCATAAGAACCGATGTTCCAGAAAGAATGCCATCAAAGTTTATTTTTACAACTTTGCATGTTTCATCACTGAACTGTTCTGGAATGTACTCAACAGGTACAAAACTAAGCCCTGTAAAATGAATATCTGTAGATTCACAGGTAAGTCCTGTAAACGCACTGGCAGTGTTTTCTGCCGCATCTTTTCCAATATCAACCAATTTATTTATTGTTTCGATTACTCCCAAAGTAACACCGTGAAAGCCCTTTAATTTAATTTTTCAAATAATTTATCTGTAGATTCTGGATCCATTACAATAAATACATTAAATCCTGAGCCTATTCCTTTAGAAAATAACTCTGAATTAAATGTAAACAGCGTATCATTAGATCCTATTTCGTGATTTTTTAATTCATATTCTACTAAGTTACTCAACTGCCCCGTGGAAAATTCTGGGGGTGTCATGTTAAGAGATGTATTCATGAAATTTGCAATTGTATCAACAAACGCAGAAATTAAAAGATTACAGGTTTCGTTTATTGCAGAAACTCTCATTTCACAAAAAGTCTCATTAGAATCTCCCTCCATACCCATTCCAAGAAGCATTGAATCAGCCATGCTTTTTGCGGATTCTTCCGAAAAGATTAAAACTCCAGTTCCTGCAATATCGCCGTTAAAGTCTATTTTTGTAAAAACGCTATTTTCAGGGCTAGATACCATATTCATCAAATCTTGTGCGGAATTGAGTTCTATTTTGAAAATTTTAACTTCAACACAGTCGCCACTCATTTCCTGAACAAAATTTGCAGCTTTTTCTGCGGCAGCTTTTCCTATATCTTCAAAAGCTTTTACATCTTTCAAATCATAGTTATTTTTAACAACCATTGTTTCCACACCTGCTTCTTCATCCACAATAATCTCAAGAAGTTTCTTCCATTCGTTTTCGGAAAACTTCATGGTAAAACCTCTCGATTAAGGAAACAATTTGTTAAACTGTTCTAAAATTTTTGGTGCCTGAAATGGTTTTACAATATATCCATCTGCACCTGCATTTACAGCATCAATCATTTTTTGCTCTTGATCTACGGATGTACACATTACTATCTTGATTTCAGGGGTTTTTTCCTTTATTGCTTTTGTAGCAGTTATTCCATCAGTTTCAGGCATTACAATATCCATACTGATTAAATCAGGCTGTAACTCTTCAGCCATTTTAATTGCTTCTGCTCCATTAGCTGCTTCACCAATTACCACGTATTTATTTGTTGTTGATAAAATTCGCTTTAAAATGTTCCTCATAAATGCAGAATCATCTACAATCATTGTTTTTACAATACTTGCCATTAATACACCTCGATAAATAAAAACAAGTTTAAAGTTATTTTTAGAATACTACTATTTGTATTTTTTATGTAGGTAGCTTGTAACTTAGAAATTTGTAATAATAAAGTTTGTAACTGCTCTTCCTTTTTCGGTTAAATCTGTTTCTTTCCTAATTCTAACAAGATCCAAAAATCCTTGATCAATCAATTTTTCAAGAACTTTTTCGACTTCATCGATATCCATTCCCATCATACCTGGAAGTTCAAGAGACGTGATTCCAGTATATATCGCAGTTAATATTTCCTGTTCTTCTGGCGCTAACTGTTCAACCTCGTTTTTGAGTTTATCTCCACTCCAACTCTCAACAGCCATTTCAGAATCAAGATCATCTTCTGATTTTGGAAGTAAACTTTTAATGGTGTTGTGATATTTTGTTAATTTGGAAATGTACCTTAAAACATATAGCAGTTTCGTTGAAGGGATGTGAATATATGAATTTACTGTTTCTCCGCCCCTCAACTGCTTTATTTCAAGCACTTCTTTATCTTCTTCGTCAATTTTCTTAGTTTCAAGTGAAACTGATTCAATATTATTAAATAAATCATAAACTTTTGGTTTATCTCCGGAAGTTACTGCAACTGCGAGCACCATTTCTTCGATAACAGAAACTCCTTTTTTTACGGGTTTTTTAGCAAATACCAAACATCCATCTTCCCATTCTGAAGATATATCTACAGAACCGCCAACAATTCTTGCATACTGTAGTTTTATTTCTTTTTTATTCAATAACTGTTGGAATAATTTTTTTAAGAATGCATTTATCGTAGTTTCCCCATAAATGGAAGCTTCAGGTGCAAAACCTATACTAAATTTATCTTCATCAGGAGGATTTAATTTAAAAGAGCCGTAAACTGAAATATCGTCCAGGTTGTTTTTTGCAATTTCGAGAGCTTTTCTTGGAAGTTCAAATCCCATATCATCTATTTGGTCAAAACTTGCCTCAATTACCTTATTTTCAAAAATAAATTCTATAGAATCTTCATAAAGCTGCATTTGAAAGTTTTTCCATTTAGTGAATGGATCTCTTAACGTATAAGGAGTTACAATTACCCCTTTGCCCTTAAATGTTGCTATAATTTTAGATTTGGCCACAATAACACCTTTTGTAAATTAAAAATTAAAATTATTCACAAGTTCGTACAAACAAGATTATTATATTGCCATTTATGATTAAAAATGTTTAGCCTTGATATTATAATTATATATTTTAATTTAAAAATTAAATAAACCATATTTGTTTG
Source organism: Methanococcus maripaludis (assembly GCF_002945325.1). Classification (NCBI taxonomy): domain Archaea; kingdom Methanobacteriati; phylum Methanobacteriota; class Methanococci; order Methanococcales; family Methanococcaceae; genus Methanococcus; species Methanococcus maripaludis. Next base: position 55,559 of record NZ_CP026606.1, on the reverse strand, counting down.
ATATTTAGTCTTAAAACAATTATGCTACTTTTACGTTAGTAGCAGTTCCTATTTAGCTTGAAATACCTTATTATAGTAGTTTTTTAAATAATTTAATAGCACTCAATAAAAAATAATGGGAGTATTATGATTTCAGTCGCTACTGCAGAATGCTTTACTCACGGAAAAATTGGAACTAAAATACACAAAATTGCCTGCGGATATAAAGAATTTGAAAAAGATTCAAATTATGATATGATTCACGGGAATGTATATGTAATGGCTTCAATGTTTTTACCCTCGAAAAAAGGAATCGAATCACTTTTAGAGGTTAAACTACCAGAGCCTGATTATGTTTTTAAATATTCGAAAGCATATAATCAGGAAAATGATATATTAGTAGCTAAATTAGTTGCAAAAGCACTCAAAAACAAATTAAATTGTAATATTGCAATTTCGAGTACCGCAGGAATTGGACTTGGTGCAGTTTGCATACTAACAGATTACAGTGATTATGTTTTTTCGTCAGATGTTTATGGAGATCTACTAAAAGGACAGAACATAACAAAAAGACAGGAAAATGGAATAGAAAAAGCATATGATACGTTTATTGATATTTTAAAAAAAGAATACAATTTAAAGTGATAATCTTGATAGACTCTAAAACAAAACTAGTCGGACTTATTGGACATCCTATAGATCATTCATTTTCACCAATAATGCACAACGCTGCAATAAAAGACCTTAAAATAAATTACAGGTACTTTGCATTTGACGTTTCAGAAAAAAATTTAAAAGACGTTGTAACAGGTGCAAAAGCACTTAATTTTAGGGGTTTTAACGTTACAATCCCCCATAAAGTAAATATCATGAAATATCTTGATGAAATTGATTGTGATGCAGAGGTCATTGGGGCAGTCAATACTGTAAAAATTGAAAACGGAAAAGCAATAGGATATAACACTGACGGAATTGGTGTAAAAAAAGCACTTGAAGAAAAAACTGGCATTTTAATCAATAAAAACATTTTAATTATAGGCTCAGGAGGTGCCTCAAGAGCTGTTTCTTTCGAACTTGCAAAGGATAATAATTTAACAATCGTAAATAGAAATATTGAAAAAGCAGAAAATCTTTCAAAAGAAATTTCTAAAAAATTGAAAAAGGAAAATCCCCTAAATTACGGAGGCCTTGATATTAACATTGAAAATTTTGACATAATAATAAATACAACGCCTGTTGGAATGTATCCAAATACTGAAGTAGATCCAGTTATTCCATTACATAACATTAAAAAAGATGCTGTTGTAATGGACTTGATATACAACCCCCTTGAACCTGTTTTTTTAAAAGAAGCGAAAAAATATGGCGCAAAAACCATTAATGGCATTGGAATGTTGGTATACCAGGGTGCAGTTTCCTTTGAGATATGGACAGGAATAAAACCAGACATATTCGTGATGAAGAAAAGTATTATTTCAAAAATTTAAAAAATCGTGGGAAAAAATGATAAAAGAAAGAGTAAAAATGGACGTAATCGGCCTTGAAATTCCATTAATCAGTGGAAATGAAGATTATACGTTAGCAGAGCTTATTTCCACATACCCTCTTGAAGATAAAGATGTAATAGTTATTGCAGAAACTGTTGTTTCGAAAATTGAAAAGAATGTGATTTTAAAAAATGAAATAACCCCATCCAATGAAGCTATGGAATTATCCAAAAAACTTGGGAAAGAACCAGAAGTAGTTCAGGTAATTTTAGACGAATCAAACGAAATCGTAAAATTAGGACCTAATTTTATAATAACTGAAACTAAACACGGATTTGTTTGTGCAAACAGTGGAGTTGATGAAAGCAACACATCAAAAGGAATAAAACCACTGCCTAAAAATCCAGATAAAAGCGCAGAAGAAATTAGAATGGGACTTGAAAAAATTACTGGAAAAAAAGTTGGCGTAATTATTAACGACAGTATGGGCCGACCTTTTAGAAAAGGTTCATGCGGTATTGCAATCGGAATTAGTGGAGTTTGCGGACTTTGGGATAGAAAAGGGGAAAAAGACTTATTTGGAAGGGAATTAAAAACAACAGAGGTTGGAATTGCAGATGAACTTGCAGCAACTGCTTCTGCTGTTATGGGGCAGTCTAATGAGGGAATTCCCCTTGTAATTATTAGAAATGCGCCTGTTCCATTTACGAATGGAACTGGAAAAGAATTAATCAGAAAAAAAGAAGAAGATGTATTCAGATAACTGAATATTTTTAATTTAATTATTTATCCATACTTTTTTAATTTTTTATTTAATTACCCAATAAGTGAAAAATATGGGGTAAATGCAATAATTACAATCAAAAATACCATTCTTGATATTTCAGCGGTTGCTCCAAAAATATCTCCGGTAACACAGCCCAATTTATTATTGCATTTCCATGCGATAAACATTCCTAAAAATACCGCTAAAATAGAGCATAGTACCCCAATTTTTGGTATTTGGAGCAGTATTGAAACACCTAATGAAAATATCAAACCCGTTAAAAGGTGGTATTCGTTTGATTTTTTTGCAAAAAATCTGCCCGTTCCATCATTTGCAGGAATTCCACAGCATGCACATGATAAAAGCCCGAGTCTTGAACAGGTTTCAATTATTATAATATATTTTAAAAATAATGTGAAAGTGCTTGTTTCAAAAAGATATGCAAATGAAAATAAAGAAAGCAGTTCAACAAAAAATACAAATACAAAACCGCCTATTCCCATGTAAACGTCTTTCATAACTTCTAATTTTTTTCTAGCGTTTCCAGTTACCATCCAGGAATCCCCGTAATCTGCAAGTCCGTCAAGATGGTGAAATCCCTGAATATATAAAAGTGTAAACAAAACAGCAGTTCCGATTATGTTTCCAGAGGTAAATCCTAAATAATTCAATATATATGCAGTAAAAACTCCAAAAAGTGAAATTAACGTTCCAACAAGAGGCATGAACATGAAATATTTTGCAATACCTTCAAAGTCGCTTTTTGATCTTCCAACAGGAATTCGAGTCATGAAAAGTACTAATCCTTTTAATTCATCTATCATATTATCCCGTAAAAATTAAATAAGTGTTTTAATTATTTTTGAAAGTTCAGATATATTTTTTATAGAATAGTCACTTATGTCATCCGGAATTTCCGAATATTTTCCCTGTAATATTCTAACTGTGGTCATTCCAACGTTTTTTGCAGGAACCATATCCTTGTCAGCCCTATCCCCAACGTAAACTACTTCTTCGGGTTTTAAATTAATTTTTTTGAGTCCATAATTAAAAAATTCAATATTTGGTTTTCCAAGCCCGTATTCTTCGGAAGTTATAACTTCATCAAAAAACGGGTGAATGCCAAGCCTTATTAATTTTTCCCACTGCTTTATGGTAATTCCGTCGGTCAATATTCCCAAACTTAAACCAATGCTACGCAAATCCATTAATGTATTCATGGTATCTGAATAAGGCCTAAGTAAAGCAAATTTAACGTTGTGATAAGTAATAATTCCCATGGTGATTATTTTTGGATCATATGTTCCATTAACTGCCTTTACAAGGTCATTAAAGTGCCCGCCGTAGTTTGAACCCTTTTGTTCGATAATCTTATTCAGTATTTTTAAAGCATCTTCTTCCGTAGAATTTAAACCTGCATCAATCATCGCCCTTAAAGCTTCTTTTCGTGCACGGCTTGCAAAACTCGAAGAATTGTAAAGCGTATCGTCAAGGTCAAAAAGCACTCCTTTAATCATGTTTTCACCAGTAACATATAACTTATAAATTTGCTTTTTTAACCTTTTCTTCAACCATTTTAAATATTCCAACGAAATCCTGGTCCATTTCAACAGGAACCACAATTAAACCAAGTTCCTGGTGTCTTTTTACCCAATCTTCATCATATGCCGGAACATCTATTTTTATTGGCTCAGCTGTAGGATTTCCAACTACAACGTTCCTGTGCGGGAATTCTTTTACACCATCTTCATTATAAATTTCAACGGATTCTCTTATGTATCCTCCAAGAGACATCGTTAATTTTGGGAGCAGTAACATCTTTGGCAATATATCACCTTTCGTTTTATAAGATTATTATAAGAACTCATTAATATATCACCTTTCGTTTTATAAGATTATTATAAGAACTCATTAATATATGCACACGTTTAAAATCTATCCAAGCCAGTTTTCATTTATCGGTTCGTCGGGTTTTTGGTTGTTTGCTCTTGTTTTATTGGTCCATCTCCAACCGCCTTTTACCCAATCTTCACTTTTTTCATGAATTTTGGCGTGGCTTTTCAGGAAACTTTCCCATTTCTCCCAGAGTTTTGGATAACTCAGTTTTACTAACTCAATTTCTCCAATTTCCATTGCAGGACATATGAAACATCCAACCCTATCAAAACACTGCTCGTACAATACATTGTAAGGAGCTTTATGTTTTAAAATATAAATCCAAACATGCATTGCAGTCCAGTTTAATATTGGTGCTGACAACATCTGTTTTTTAATTGTTGGGCTATTCCATATTCTCGGTTTTTTTGAACGATTTATCGATTCATATTTTCTAAGGCCTACGAATGATAAACATCCTTTTTCGTATTTTTCATCGATGAGCTTTCCAAGAGGAGATACCTTACATACTTCACTACACCATCGATTATCTCTCCCAGGGGGCCCATATTCTTCTAATTTTTCCCAGAAATCACCAGATTTGGTTTTTAAAATTTCAAGGTTGTATGTATCTGCAATTTTTTCAATATTTTCTAAAGTTTCGTTAAATTCAATTCCTGTATCATTGAATAATACATCAAATTCAATCTGCTCATCCGTATTTTTAAACGCTTCAAGTGCTAAAAGAAGTACTGCAAGGCTATCTTTTCCACCAGAATAAGCAACTGAAGCAGGCTTTCCAATTTTTACAACAGTATTTCTCATAAACCCGATAGAATTACGTTCAACTTTCTGCATGGCGTCTTTATTTGCGCAAATCATTTTTTCAATTGCTTCGTCAAATTCGCCAACTTCATGCAGAATTTCAGAATTTTTTGGAAGTTCGGACTTTCTTACCTTTGCAACCATTCCCTTTTCAGAATTTACAATTTCTTCATAGTCCATTCTGGCCCGACCAACACCCAAAACATCCATTTCATTAAAATCAGTGCTTGAATCGGCTTTTTCAATTAAAATGATTACATCGTCATCTTTAGTTATATCTTCGGATGCATAATCAACACCTGGCCTTAAAACAGATGCTCCTTTATTTAAAATAAATTTTGGAACATCTTCTTTTACTACAAGTAATTTTTTCTTACAACCTGCGATGATAAGCCTTCTAGCCCCTTCTATTGTTGGAATTATCTTCCATTCGTGTTTTTTCTCGTTAAAATTTAAAATTCCAAAAATTATTCCATCAACAATAATTTCTTGAAAATATTCAATTCCTGGAGCCTTGTTTACCAAAACTAGTTTATTTTTAAACAAATTTTCTTCTACTCCAAATTGTAAATTTATTGTTTTATTTATTAACTCCAAATCACCTTTAAATGCAGGTCTTGCATCTCCAGGAGGCGTTACTTTAACATCAACTGTTTCAGAATCACAAATTGCACATTTGGTATCAAGCACAGGAAGGTTACAGTTTTTACACCATTTTAAATGAATTTTTCCTAAAATAGTCTTCAATATATCACCGTTAATTAAAATAAATTAATTTTAAAATTATTCGGGGGTTGATTTTAATTAAATTATCATTGTAAGTCCAACAAACATGAGGATGATGCCGAAAAATTTTTTTAAAAGGCTGGCATTTATGCTGTTTGAGAGTTTAGCCCCATATCTTGAAAATATGATGCTCATAACACCTATCGACAAAGCAGATGTCAATGATACGTAGCCTATAAAGTTTAAATAATTATACGCTTGCGGTATTGTAACGGGGTTTGTGAAATATCCCAAAGCTCCACTCAATGAAATTATTACCATCATTCCAAGAGAAGTGCCTATGCTTTTTTTTATCGGCGTTTTTAAAAATATCGTTAAAATTGGAATTGCAATAGTTCCACCGCCAATTCCAAACATGCTTGATAAAATTCCTATCAAAAATCCGCAAAATATAACTGGCAGATATTTAATTTCCTGGCTTTTTTCCACCTTCGGGTCAGATTTACTGAGCGCCATATTTAAAGAAAGGATTATTAACATGATGCCGAATAAAATTCGGTGAAGATCACCGCTTAGGTACTTTGTAACGATTTGGACCCCTACAAAAGTTCCCATGATTCCCGAAAACCCGAGCAATAACGAGTACTTCCAAATTATGTTTCCAAATTTTGAATGTGAATAAGCACTGTTTAGCGAAGTTAAAAAAATAACTGAAAGACTTGTTCCAACGGCCATTGCAACGACATAGTCGTTAGATATCCCTAGATTTTGGAATATATAAATTAATATTGGAACCATCAGGAAACCGCCACCAAGCCCCAAAGCACCAGTCGTAAAACCAACAATACATCCAACAACCAATAAAAGTAAATAGATTAAAAAAATCTCCATAAATACACACAAACTATACTTTTAATTCCTTACAGCACCATCTTCTAACAATTTCTTTCAAAATATCATAAGAACTGTGAAATGGGCATTTTACATAATCTTCGACTTTTAATATCTCAGGATATAGTGAATGTTCTGCAAGCTGTGCTTTTAATTCATTAATCTGATATGTGGTTTGATCAGGACCCAAAACTATAACATCAGGCCTGATTTCTAAAATCGGTTCAAGTTTATTAGTTAAGCTACCCAAAACTGCACGGTCAACAGGTTTTAATGCTTCTATCATTATTTTTCGCTGTTTTTCTGGAATTACTGGACTTCTACCTTTAATTTTTTTTACGGTTTCATCCCTTGCAATAATTACAACAAGTTCATCCGCGTGTTTTTTCGCAAAATTAAGCGTGTTAAAGTGTCCAGGGTGTAGTAAATCAAACGTACCTGCAGTTACTGCTATTTTCTTTTCCATTATATCACTTTGTATTTATTAGCTATTTTAGGTTTATAATACTATCTTTGCCATTTTTTACCCTGAATATTGCATCAAATGTGCCCATTATCAAAGGACCTAATGCAAAACCCGTGATTCCTAAAGCAAGCGGGCCCATTAAAAATGCAACGAGTGCAAAAGCGGGATGAATACTGCTTTCATGGTTTACAAGCCTTGGCCGTATTACAAAATCGGGTGCAAGGGATAAGAAAAGTACGCCAAACCCAAAAAGTAATATTGCTTTTGAATACATTCCAACTGCAATATAATAAACGGATAATGGCATGTATATGGTCCAACCTCCAACAATTGGAAGCAATGTTAAAATACCACTCAATGCTCCAAGCGTAACTGGATTTGGAAGGCCTATCGCCCAGAAACCTGCAATTGAAATTAATCCAACAGTAAATGCAGTTAGTGCATTTACGACAAAAAGATTTTTGTAAGCTTCATGAAGTTTTCGAATAAACAGTTCAGTTTGAACATGGTAAACTTCGGGAACATGGGGCATTACTGCTTCTTTAAATCTATATCCATCTTTTAAGAAATAATATGTCAAAAATACCGTAACTAATCCTTTTATCAATAATAGCGGGATTCCATAGATTTGGCCTGCCATTTTATTAAGTGTCGGCTTTAAAAAATTCCAGATTTCTGACAGTATTGAAGATAAATCCTCTTTTGCGATATTTTGTAAACCTATATAATTTATAAACTGTAATGTATAATCAACAAAACCTGCATAGTCCAAACTGTTTAAAAATTCAAAAATATCGGTTAATATTAAAAATACGAGTATTATTGCAGGAACTGTTATCATTAAAATACAGAGTATTGCACCAAGTGTTCTTCCAGTATATTTTTTCAATGCGCTGAAAAAAGGCTCGGTCATGTAGGCAAACGCGCATGCAAATGCGATAGTATCTAAAAATGGAAAGGCAATAATTAAAACTGATAGAAACGATATTAATACAAAAATTCGCATTAAAAATCTATATTCATTTTCTTTCATAAAATCCCCATTATCAATAAATAAAAACAAATATAGGATTAAACCCCAATTAATTGTAATTATTTATTAATTTGTCAGGGTGTTATATATGAACATTTTGATTGACGGATCAAGACAAAATTATGAAGAAATTGAAGGATCAGAATTTCCTATTTCTTTTGGAATTAATTTACACAACATGCAGGAAACATGGAAATACGATGCATTTGATGAAAAAAATATTTTCTGCTTTGGAAAAGGAGTTTTACCAATCATTGGAGGTCACCGGCTAATTTTTTCATTTAGATCTCCATTATGGGATGGATTTCACTTCTCTGCAATGGGCGGTGCTGGATATACATTTAAAGATACGGGAATTCAAAACGTTGCAATTACTGGAAAATGTGAAGTTCCAACTGTAATTGTACTTAATGGGGAAGAAGATAAATTAAAAATAGAATTTATGCCATTTACAGAAGAAATAACTGATATTTATGAATTTAACGATAAAATAATCGACTTATTTAAGGAAAAAAATTACAGGGCATTTTTAGTCGGACCTGCTTCAAAAACTACAAATATGGGTGGAATTTATTCGCAAACCATAAGAAATGGAAAAATTGTCGAAGGCTCCGAAGATTGGGCTGCAAGAGGGGGAGGCGGTTCAGTTTTATATCAAGCCCATAATGTTTTGGGAGTTGTATTTTTTGGCAAAAAAACCCCTGAAAAAAATCTTAAAGAGATTGTTGAAGAACACTACAATAAACCATATACAAAAGTCGTTTTAGAACATACTGAAAAATACAGGTACAGTGAAGAGAAAAAAACCGGCGGAACCTTTGGGAATAACTACCACGTTACAATGGAATTAACACCGGTTTTTAACTGGAGAATGCCGTTTATTGATAAAAATAAAAGAATGAAACTTCACAAAAAAATAATTGAATATTTTGTAAACCGTTTTGATAAAGAAGCAATTGAAACTAAAAACTGGACCAACTGTGGAGAACCCTGTCCTGTTGTTTGTAAAAAATACAGAAAAGGGCTTCATGTAGATTACGAGCCCTATGAAGCAAACGGACCATGTATCGGTGTTTTTGATATTTATGCAGCAGACAAAGTGGTCCACACAGTAGATAAACTCGGGTTTGATGCAATCGAATTTGGAAATTTGTGTTCTTGGACTTTTGAACTATTAAATAACGGAATGTTAAAACCAGAAGAAGTTGGAATTGAAAAACCAGTATTTGACATTTCAAACTTCGAAGAAGATGACGACATATTAAAAAATTCAATGCATAATGCACAGCAAGCCGTAAAACTTGCAGAAATTATTGCTTTTCAAACAAACGAATTTGGAAAAATCTGTAAATCTGGAACTAGGCGTGCTGGAAAAATACTTGATGAAAAATATCCTGACAGAGTTAATGATAAAAAATTCGAAGACTTTGGAGTTTATGATTCTTTTGGAGAACAGGGCCAGATTTCACCAACAATGTACTGGGCAATTGGAAATTTCATGCCATACTTAATTCAGGGAAAATATTTAACACACTACCAGTGCGGGGTTTTTTTAGAACCTGAAGAACTTGCAGAACTGAGTGTTAAAAATTCAATTGAAGAAATTACACTTGAAAATCTTGGAATATGTAGATTCCATAGAAAATGGATAACCCCAATAATTGACAAACTTGTAAAAGAAGTCAGTGACGTTAATTTAAATGAAGAATCTATGGAATTATTCAAAAAAATTGCAAAATACGATTCAAATATCGGTTGTCCAGAAATGGAAAGTGAAAGAGTAAAAGAATTAATAATTGCAGGTGCTTTTGAATTTGAAAATGAAAAATGGTCAAAAGAATTTGAAAACGGAAATTTCAATGAATATATAAAAAGAGTTCTTGAAAAATACAGTGAATTGTTAGAAATTGACTGGAAATTAAAAGAATAAATTTTTTCCGAATTCTTTAATTTTTAGTACTTTTTAAATTTTTAAAACTTAAAAAAATAGAAAAATAAAAAAGTTATCCATCAATTTTTTTCTTAAGTATTTCAACAACAGTTCCAGGTTCTGCTCTTCCGCGGGTTAATTTCATAACCTGACCAACAACAGAGTTTAATGCTCGTTGATTTCCAGATTTATAGTCTTCAACTGCTTTTTCACTGTTTTTAATAGCTTCTTCACAGGCTTTTTCAAGTTCGCTTGTGTCTTCAATAACAGTTAAACCCATTTCTGTAATTAATTCTTTTGGAGTTTTTTCTCCTTTATGTTCAACCATCTGTTCAATGATAGTTTTACCGATTTTCTGGCTGATTGTTTTATCTTTAATCGAATTAATTAATTCAACCATGTGTTCTGGTTTTAAATTCGTTTCAAAGAATTCTATTTTGTTGTAAACTAAAACTCTCTTCAATTCATTCCTAATCCATGTAACTGCGAGCGAAATTCCATTCTTGTCGTTTCCAAGTTCTGCTACGACTTTTTCGAAAACATCTGCAAGTTCTAAATCCGAAACTAAAACTTTTGCATCGTCTTCTTTTATTCCGTACTGCTCAACAAACCTTTTTTCCTTGTTCATTGGAGTTTCTGGCATCTGGGCTTCAACTTTTTCAACCCAGTTGTTGTTTAAAACAATAGGCTGTAAATCAGGATCTGGAATGTACCTGTAATCGTCCGCAGTTTCTTTACTTCTCATTCCTTTTGTAATCATTTGACTTTCCATGAAAGCCCTTGTTTCCATTTTAATTTCTCCGCCCCTTCGAAGAACGTTTTTCTGTCTTATCAACTCGTATTTTAAAACTTTGTAAACGCCCCTTATAGAATTTACGTTTTTAACTTCGACCCGATTTCCCTGAATTCCGTTGTATTTAATAGATATGTTGGTGTCAGCTCTCATAGTACCTTCGCCCCTTAAGTGGCCGATGTACCTGAATAATCTCATTAACTGCCTTAAAAATTCTCTCGCTTCTTCAGGGCTTTTCATATCAGGGTCAGTTACGATTTCAATTAATGGAGTTCCGCTCCTGTTGTAGTCAACAGTTCCAAGATCTGGCTTATACTGTCCAGGATCTTCTTCGAGGTGAACTTCAGTAATTCCAACACCTAAAAATGTTCCGTGTTCTCCAATCGGAACAGATGTTTTTTGGTACCCGCTTGGTAAATCCGGGTAGTTGTAATGTTTTCTCTGGAAATAGATGTCTTTATCGATAACCATTTCACAATCCAACATTTTTGCAACCATTATTGCAACATCTATTGCCTTTTTGTTTGGAGGCATGGGTTTTGCACCAGGGTGTCCAATACATACCGGACAGATGTTCGTGTTTGGTTCAACGTCCTTATAATTTGTAGGGCACTGGCAGAATAGTTTAGAATTTGTATCTACCTGCACGTGAATTTCAAGACCGCATTTCATTGATAGATCTTCGCTCATTTTATTCACCCAAATAATAAAAATAAATTATATTAACATGATCTAACATGCCGAGATTTTAAGAATAAACTTCATTTCAAACCTAGATAAATATACTTTACTTTCTTTTTAAATTTAACTATAAAAAGATTTTTTAAGAGATATTTATCCAATCTAAAAAATAAAGAGTCAAAATCAAATTTTTAAAGTATTCTTTCTATTGGAACAACCAGAATATCCCTTGCCCCGAGCTTTTCGAGGTTGCTAACTGTTTCAAATACCTTATTTTCATCGATTACTGCATTAATTGCAAGCATATCACAGTTTGAAAGAATTTCTGATACTGTTGGACCGCCCATTCCTGGAATTACTGAAGTAATTTCTGAAACCTTGTCTTTTGGGGCGTTCATCATTATCAGCCTTTTACTCTGTGCATACATTACACTCTTAATTCCTGAAAGAACCTGATTTATTTTTGCACTTTTTTCTGGGTCTTTCATACTTTTTTTGTTTGCAACGAGTCTTGTTGTTGATGAAACAACGTTTTCTATTTCTTTTAACCTGTTTAATTGAAGCGTTGTCCCTGTTGATGTTAAATCACAAATAAGGTCAGAAACGCCGATAAAAGGAGCGATTTCAGTTGCACCACTTAATTCAATAATTTCTAAATTAAGCCCCTTTTTTTCTAAATACCTTTTCGTAAGGCCTGGAAACTCTGTTGCGATTTTCATTCCGTCTTTTACATCCTCAATTGAGTTTACATCTGAATTTTCAGGAGCTGCAAGTACGAGCCTTGCATTTCCAAATTTAAAATCCAAAAGCATTTCAAGTTCTTCTTCGGTATCCCGCTCAAGCATTAAGTCATATCCAGTAACTCCAACGTCAGCAACACCATCTCGCACAAATTCAGGAATATCTTTCGCCCTTGCAAACATTACTTTTATTTCTGGATCAACAGTATTTGCAAAAAGGCTTCTTCCATGTACACTTATTTTTAAACCTGATTTCTCCAAAATTTCGTTTACAGGTTTTGAAATTCTCCCCTTGTTTGGCAGTGCAAGTAAAATCAAAATATCACCCATGAATTATGAAAATTAAAAAATTAAACCAAATAATATCAATTAATCTTAAATTTAGGTACGTTTTTTTGCATAAATATGTTTGCTACAAAAAGGATTATATTTACAGGTATAAGAACATAATATATATTTTAGGTAATAATTTCTGTGATTAGCTATCGTTATTCTTTTTTAATTAAATTTTTAAATTGGAAATAGAACCAAAATTCTGAAAACTATATATAATATGATGATTTAACTTAAACCCATAATAAATTTAAAAGGGGGAACCAATGCACAAAGAACAACTAATGGAACTCCACCAATTTTTCGTGCACGTTTTCAAAGAAATGATCCCAGAGGGCACAGACTGTGTTTATTTGAAAACTTACGAAGAACTAGATGTAAAGCCCCATCATATCCACAAACTCAAAACAGAACAAAGAGCCGCTATTTTCTTACTTGCTGCATGCCTTGCAGAAGGGTTATCTCAAAGAGACGATTCAATCCCAGAAAATCTTTCAAAAAGATTGTCTGAAAACGCTTTTAAATACATAAACATGCAATCTGAGAAATATCAAAATTTAAAGAAGGTCAAAAATTCGATTGATGTTCAATGTAAACACGAAAACGTAAAAAACACGGTTTAATCTGTTTTTAAATATATTACATAGTTATTTTTTAAATTTTATTTTCAGGTGGATATTTTGAAAAAATTAAATGCTGATGATTATATTGATATTTTAAACGATGTTTTAAAGGATATCTGTCCAACAGACTCGGAAAAAGAAGAATTAAAAATATTTTCGGATAAAATAATCTCTAAAATCAAAGATATTTCAAAATATCCTGTCTTAGATATAATTCAAGTTGGATCAACTGCAAGAGATGCAAATTTAAAAAATGATCACGACATTGACATATTTTTAAGGTTTGAAAAAGAAACCGATAGAGATATGCTAAAAGAATTGGGCCTGAAACTTGGAAAAGATGTAATTAATTATTTTAATGGAAAATCATGGATAGAATATGCAGAACACCCGTATGTTTCTGGAGAAATTGGAAAATTTAATTTAGATATCGTTCCTTGCTATGATATTGAAAATTGCGAAAAAATAATTTCTGCCGTTGACAGGACTCCACTTCATAACGAATTTTTGTTGAATGCATACGAAAATAATGATTTATCAAATGATATCCGTCTTTTGAAAAAATTTTTAAAAGGTCTTGGAATATATGGATCAGACCTAAAAACTGCGGGATTTTCAGGATATCTCTGCGAACTTTTAATATTGAAATACGGGGGATTTTTAAACCTTTTATCTGCCGTACAAACGTGGAAACCAAAACATTCAATAGTTTTAAATGAAATTTACGAAATGTATGATTTAAAAAAAGATCATGATTTTTTAAAATTTAATGATTCTCTGGTAGTTTACGACCCTGTTGATCTAAATAGAAACGTTGCCGCAGCATTGAATGAAGAAAACTTATGTAAATTTATATTTTATTCAAAAATGTTTTTGAAAAAACCTTCAAAAGAATTTTTCTACGGGTTTTATAAAAAAACTACTGATTTGTTAAACCAGCGAAAAAGGGGTTATTTAATAACATTGGAAATTTCAAGACCTGAAAATGTTGTTGAAGATGTAATCTACCCACAAATGGAAAAAATACAAAAAAGTATTAATAAATTAGTCAAAGAACATGATTTTGAATATTTAAGGTACCAAAATTTTGCAGATGATGATACCTGTTATTTATCTTGGGAATTTTTAATTCATGAGCTTCCAGATGTAAAATTAAGAATTGGGCCTCCAGTATACAGTGAACAAGGAGTATTAAATTTTATAACGCATAACGAACATTATTTTGTTAAAGAATGCAATGTTTGCGCATACAAAACCAGAAAATATAAAAACATACAAATACTATTCGAAGATATTGTTAATGGGAAATTAAAGAACATTATAACCTATCCTAAGTACGTATGTCCAGAAAATGCGAAAATACGGTTAGGTACTTTTATAGAAAGGAAATAATTTCGGGAGAATATGGATAGCAGTGTCTTGATTAAAGAATGCAATGATTTTTTAGATTGTTTATCAAATTTTGGGAAAAAATTAAAAGATTTTGACCCCAAAAAAGAAGATAGTGTAAACGCCATATCTGAAACTCTCGAAAATAATTTAAAAATTTTGGAAAATTTTAGAGAAAAAATGGAACTTCAGGGATTTGATACACCCTACATCGGTGTTGGCCGGTTGAAAGGTGGGGAAGACGATGATATTTACGAAATAATTAATTATTCGTCATACCTAAGAAGAATGGTCGATGAAAAAAAAGGCGCACTTGAAAGAGTAAAATACGCAATAGTTTCTCACAAAATTGCTATTGGAAATATTCAAGAAGATATGGGAAACAAAAAAATACTCGCACATTTATCCTATGATGGATCATACAAAGAATTACTTTCTAAAATTCCTCCTTTTTTTATAAAATCCTACAAAAGGATATTAAGCGTATTTGAAACTGAAGGAAAAGGTATTTTAAGTTCAATTACGCTTTCACTAGTTATTTTGGAAAACGGGAAAAGAAAATTTAAAAGAATAAAAATTGAAGAAGAAGATTACGAAAGATACATTAAAAAAACCTTTGGCGATGCAATAATCACTTCGATTAAAAAAAATTATTCAAAAAATAAACTTTTAAACGACCAGTACGTTAAAAAAATACTTTCATTAGCTTATTTAAGTGCATGTTCTGACGAAATTATTGAAAAAATTGATGAAAAGCTAAAAGAAACACTTTCAGATGAAGAAAGATGTATTGTTAAAAAATACCGAATGATATGCAGTGATTTTAAAGGAAATGATTGTGAAAGCGGAGTAATCGATGTACGTGCAATGGAAGAAATTAAACTTCGAAAAATGAACCTAAAGAATGATTTAGAAGATAGGGGGCTTTATAAAAATGGAAAACCCCTGAAAAAACTTAAAGAATCGCTTGAAATGGAAGATGAAATCCTTGAAAATATTTCATTAGATATTCCTTTAAAAATCCTTTCAAAGGACTTATTAATGTATTATTTAAAAAAATCGGCCGATGAAAGAACCAGATCAAACCAGTTCCCATCAATACTTGTTACGCCCTCCCCTGCACATTTAAACTGGCTAGTTGTAGAAAATATCGAACCAAAAAAAATACTTGATTTGAAATTTTTACTTGAAAAAGAACTTCCAAAATACGACATACCAATAAAAAATCTGGGCGGTGTTTCAATCTACCTACTTTATGACTGGGATGTTGTAGAATCTTTTGAATTTGAAAAAACGGAAATTGAAGAGATATTAAAATTAATGGCTGCAATAAATGATGTTAAAGAATTACTAAAAGATAAAATAGATATTAAAAAGTTCGAAAAGTACAGTAAAATCAAAAAAGATAAAACTAAAAACTTCTTAAACGCTCTTGGAAAACTTTAAGGTCAGAACAATGATAAACCCAATTTATTTAATTTTAGCAGATTTTTTTGACAGGTACATCGGAGAACCGCCTGAAAAAGTCCACCCTGTTGTATTCATCGGAAAATTAATCAGCTTTTTTGAAAATGTCTTCAAATCATCCAATTCAGTAAATAAAAGTAGAGATCTGATTTTTGGCTTTTTAAATGTAGCTTTAGTTTTAGGAATTGTATTTTTCATGGCTTATGAAATAGAACAGGTTATAAACTCGATTTCAAATTCCTACATTAAAATATCTCTTTATTCAATAATCCTTTCGTTTTCAATTGGGCACAAATCATTGATTGAATTTTCAAAATCCCCGATAAAATTTATCGTGAATAACGACCTTGAAAGCGCGAAAAAGTCTGTCCAGTGTATTGTAAGTAGGAATACAAGTGAACTAGATAAAAAACATATTTTGTCAGCCTCAATTGAAAGTGCGTCAGAAAACATTACGGACAGTATTATTGCACCGCTAATTTATGCGGCAATTTTTGGACTTCCTGGAGCTTTTTTATATCGAGCGGTTAACACGTTTGATGCAATGATAGGTTACAAATCGGAAAAATATCTATATTATGGAAAAACTGCCGCATATTTGGATGATATTTTAAATTTTATTCCCTCAAGAATTGCAGGAATGCTTTTAATTATATCTGCGCCATTTTACGGCGGAAATGTAAAATCTGCACTTTTAGGATATTTTAATGAAGGAAGCAAAACCCCTTCACCAAATTCGGGATACACAATGGCAACGCTTGCAAATTCATTACATATGGAACTTGAAAAAATTGGATATTATAAACTTGGAAAAGGAGAAATTACTGTTGAAAAAGCGCTAAATTCGTTAAAAGCAGTTGATTATTCAGTTTTACTTTTTTTAATAATTTATATGATGTTGTTTATGTAAATTGAAATTTTAAATAATCTTTTAATTTTTAATTTTAAAAATAACTGTTTTAAAAAAGCATTAATATTTAAAAAAAGTTATAATCAGACAAATTATTTGCTGATAACTCTTGTGATTTTGTATCTGTCCATTGCTTCAAAGTATTCTACTTCTACACCGCTGTCGATACCTTCAACATCAGTAGGCATTGGTAATTCTAATGTTTCGTAGGTTTCCAAGTCCATGATTTGAACGTGGTCGCCCATAAGAGCTAAAACTTGTCCTTTTCTTTTGTCGATGAGTGGTACATCGATTCTTGAGCTTGCTGGTCCTACGTGTTCTTTTTTAACTGGTTCAAAGATACCCATTGCAGTTAATCTTACTTTTGCACCACCGTGTTTTCCAGGTTTTGAGTGTGCTGTGTCCATAACTCTGCATGCAATACCGTCAATAACAACGTACTGTCCTACTTTAAGAGCTCCCAATTCGGAAGGTTTTGTTCCTGCCATAATATCACCATTTTAAGCTTGTAGTGTTTGAAATTATATAGCAATTATCTCAAATGCTATATAAGCTAGTTAGTCCTGAAAAAAGGCTTTCGAATAATATATTTTTATTATATATATAATTTTTTAGCATTTTAGTTCAAATTTACTCATATTTTGACATATACCCTCGTGGAGTAATCATCATACCGTCGATAATTTTTGTATTGCTGTTTCCAATAACGAGAGTTGTACTCATATCGATATACTGCATAAATTCATCTAAATTATTAACCAGATTGTTTATCGTAGTTATTTTATATTCAGAATCGTTTCTTCCGGCATTTTTAACAATTCCAACAATATAGTCGATATTTCGGTCTTTAGAATAGTTCGAGATTATTTCAACAGTTTTCAAAAACGGTTCTTTTCTTTTTTTACCCAATGGATTATAAATTGCAAGAACCATGTCGCTTTCTACTGCGCAATTTATTCTTTTTAAAATAGTTTCTAAAGGTGTTAAAAGGTTGCTCAAACTAACAACCGCAAAATCGTGGTTTAACGGTGCACCAAGTATGGATGAACAGACACTTGCGGAGGTTAGTCCACTTAAAACCTTTATTGTAACGTTGTGTAAATTCTTTTCATTTAATTCATATGCAAGAGATGCAAGACCATATATTGTGGCGTCCCCGTTTGAAACAAGTGCCACATCTTTATTTTCAGCTTCATTAAGGGCATATTCAACCCTTTCTAATTCTTTAGTCATACCGCTTACGTAGATTTCTTTATCAAATCTTTCAACATATTTTTTGTATCCTGTGTAGCATACAATTAAATCAGTAGAATTTAGCGCATTTTCGGCTTCTTTTGTAAAATAATCCTCATTTCCAGGACCGATACCAACAACATATAACATTTTATCACAGAATCAGTTAAAATACAATTATAATTTTTAAAAACAGTTTAGTTAACAATATATTAATAAATGGTAGCTGTGTCAGATAGTGCTGATGTCTTCATCCCAAAATCATGAAAATCACGAATTTAGTCAGCGGGGGTAACTGTCATCATACAACGTTATTAGGACAATAAAAAACCCAATACTTGCTACCATTGTTACCCAAATACTATTAACATGGAATATACTCTGAACATTTATATAATTAATCTTGATTTAAAAAATTCAAAATGAAAAAAAGAAAAATTACAATTCAATTAAATCGTATTTCATTGCAGCCTTTAAAAAGATCCCATTGCTCGTTTTAAGTATATTTGTATGCGGAACTAGGTAAGCAGTAACCATTGTCCACATGCTTTCTTCTTTTAAATCCTGCCTAACGTCACTTAGCCGGTATCTAAGATTTCCTTCATTATTTATCCATACTGAAAATTTTAAATAATTTTTAGGCGATAGATCCGAAATATCCCTATTTTTATATCGTTTTAAAACATCTACCGTGTTTTTTTCTTCGTAACTTAAATCCATCGATTCTATTTCTTTTTCTATAAGCCTAAAGACCAGCATGCTGTGTATCGTGAGTTTTGTATAAGTGTAAGGATCAATGTTGTATCCTTTTTTTTCAAATTCATTATATTTTACAAAATACTTCAATAGGGGTGATGAAATATTTTTTGCAGTTGAATAACATTCCTCAAATACTGCCTTTTGATCTTCCATGCTTCTTTCCTCGTATTTAAATTTCCAAATAATCCAACATACTTAGTACTTTTAATAGATGTTATACTTAGTATTTTAGATATTTATATCTAATTTTTATATTAATTATGTTATAAAAGCGAAATAAATCGTATTATACGAAAAAATTTATTGATTAGTTTATATATTAATTTTAGATCATATTCTTATGGGAACTAATTATTTATACTATAATAAATTAGTATATAATTAGGTCAGAAATCCGATTATTTAAAAATACTGGTTTTTCGACCTTAAGTGTGTATACTTAGAATCATGAGTTATATTTGAAAACATTTAAATTTCATATCTGAAATTGCTTTTTTAACCCCTGAACACCTATTTGGGTATAATTCATAATTTTACTAAAATTTTTAAATAACCCCATAATTTTATTTTTTAGACTGGATTTTTAATTTTGAACCTTTTTTTCAAATATTATTCCATAAGATGAATCTTTATATATTATAGGATAATATCTGGATATTACGGATTTTTGATATTCATTGATTATTCACTCTTTTTAGTAGTGAGGTGAAATGTTGATTCTTTTAGATGAAAATACACGGGCAATTGTTCAAGGGATCACGGGAAATCAGGGTAGATTCCACACGAAAAACATGCTTGAATGCAAAACAAATATATTGGCAGGAGTAACGCCGGGAAAAGGCGGTCAGGATGTTTACGGAGTCCCTGTTTATGATACAGTTTTAGAAACTGTTGAAAAATACGACGCGAATGCATCTTTAATATTTATACCTGCGCCATTTGTAAAAGATGCTGCATACGAAGCTATTGATGCAGGAGTTGAGCTTGTTACAATTATTACTGAGCACATTCCAATTCAAGATTCGATGGATATCGTAGCATATGGGAAAAAACACGGCGTAAATATAATCGGACCAAATACTCCGGGTTTAGCATCTCCAAAGGTAGGAAAACTTGGAATCATCCCGATGAGCATATTAAAAGAAGGAAACATTGGAATGGTATCAAGAAGTGGTACATTAACTTATGAAATTGCAAGCCAGCTTACTTTATCAAATTACGGCCAATCATCCTGTGTTGGAATTGGTGGAGACCCGATAACTGGTTTAAGATATATTGAAGTTTTAGAAATGTTTGAAAACGACCCTGAAACTGACGCAGTTGTAATGGTTGGAGAAATCGGTGGAAACGCTGAAGAAGATGCAGCTGAAAAAATGATTTCAAAAATGAAAAAACCCGTTATTTCATACATTGCAGGACAGTCTGCACCCGAAGGAAAAAGAATGGGTCACGCTGGTGCAATTATCGAAAAAGGAGTCGGAACTGCAAAAAGCAAAATGCAAGCTCTTGAAAATGCAGGCGCACATGTTGCAAAAAGAATTTCGGATATTCCATTATTATTAAAAGAAATTATTTAAACTGCTTTTTTCAATTATTTTATTATTAATTTAAAACGTGAAAAAAATGACTGGACTAATAATCTGTGAGAAACCAAACGTTGCTAAAAAAATTGCAGAAGCCCTTGGAAAACCAAAGAAAAAATCCCACAATTCAGTGCCTTATTACGAATTAGAAAGAAATGGAGAAAGTATAGTGGTAGCTTCAGCAGTAGGTCACTTATACACGCTCCAAGAAAAAACCAAAACTAAATTTGGAGATTACCCGGTTTACGATATAAATTGGGTTCCAGCATCAACGCTTGATGAAAAAAAATACATTCAAAAATATATTGATGCACTGAAAAAAGTTTCAAAAGACGCAAACAAATTTTATGTTGCAACGGATTGGGATATTGAAGGGGAGTTAATTGGTTACCATGCACTGAATTTTTCATGCGGCCAGAAAAACGCTCACAGATTAAGATTTTCAAGTTTAACTAAAAAAGAAATCCTGAAAGCTTATGAAAATCCAAATGAAATAGATTTTGGACTCGTTGATGCAGGAGACAGCAGACACAAAATCGACTGGTATTTTGGTATAAATGTTTCAAGAGCACTTATGCAGGCAGTAAGTTCAGTTAAACGATGGAAAACCCTCAGTACAGGTAGGGTTCAGGGTCCAGCACTTGCTTTTTTAGTAGATAAAGAATTAGAAATTAGAAATTTTGTTCCAACCCCATATTGGGTGCTTGAAGCTCTTTTAGATAATGACTTAATTGCAGTTCACGAGCTTGAAAAATTCTGGGATGAAGAACAGGCAAATAAAGCCTATGAAAAGGTAAAAGGTCAAAAACAGGCAACAGTTTCAGACGTTAAAAAAAGCATGAAAACCATCCCTCCAAATCCGCCTTTCGATTTAGGTGCACTGCAAAGGGAAGCCCACAACATGTTTAGGTTTTCCCCTAAAAAAACGCAAGAAGTTGCACAAAAACTTTATGAAAAAGGATACTGTTCATATCCAAGAACAAGTTCACAAAAACTTCCAGACGACAAGGCATACATGGACGAAGTCTTGAAAAACCTTTCAAAAAATAAAAATTATAAACCATACATTGAAACAATTTTAAATGAAAATAGAAAACCGATTTCAGGTAAAAAGGACGACCCTGCACACCCTGCGGTACACGCAGTAGATGTTCCAAAGGAAAAACTGCCCGATGATGAATTAAAGTTATACGAACTTATTGCAAGAAGAACAATTGCACTTTACTGGGATAACGCTAAAAGGGAATATTCAAAAATCAATCTCGATATTAACGGCGAAACATTTAAATTAAGCGGTTCAAGAACCGTTGAAGAAGGATGGCATGAAATATATTACTATACTAAATTCGATGAAATAGAACTCCCAGAATTAAAGAAAAATGACGTAATAAATGTAAATAACATAAATTTCGAAGCAAAAGAGACGAAGCCTCCAAAAAGATACACAATGGCTTCGATTATTAAGGAACTTGAAAAAAGAAAACTCGGAACAAAAGCTACAAGAGCAGATATCCTCGAAAAACTAACCAAACGAGGTTATGTAATTGAAGATGGTTCTTTAACGGTTACGGATCTTGGAATTGGAGTTACCGAAACTTTAAGAAAATACTGTCCAGAAATTGTTGAAGAAACCCTTACAAGAGACCTTGAAGATAAATTAGAGCTTATTCAGGACAAAAAAATCAAAAAGGAAGAAGTTATACAGGAAACTAAAGACAAACTTACAAAAATCCTTGGAGAGTTCCGCTTAAAAGAAAAGGAAATCGGAACTGAACTTGTTGACAAACTTGATTCGACAAATAGGTCTTTACAAATAATTGGAAAATGTAAATGTGGCGGAGACATGATTATCATCCGTACAAAGGGCAAAAAAAGATTTGTTGGATGCAGTAACTATCCTGACTGTGAAGTTACATTCCCGCTCCCGCAGAAGGGAAGAATCAAAGTATTAAACGAAGTCTGTGAAAAATGCCAAAATCCAGTAATCGGGCTTGATAGAATAAAAATTTGTGTAAATCCCGACTGCAGTACAAGAATTTCAGAAGAAGATAAAAAAGAAATTGAAAAAGCTGAAAAGGAAGAAAAAATTTGTCCAAAATGCGGCAATAAGCTTTTGATTAAAAAAGGACCTTATGGAGTTTTCAGAGGCTGTGAAAACTACCCGAAATGTAAATATACTGAAAAATTAAACGGGGAATCCAATGAAAAGGAAATCGTTGGAAAATGCCCAAAATGTGGAAGCGACCTCTATAAAAGAAAAGGACGATTTGGAGAGTTTATTGGATGCAGTAACTACCCAAAATGTAGGCATACTGAAAAGATAGACAAGAAAAAAGAAGATACGCCGGGAGAAACTAAGGCAGAAACAAAGAAAGAAGCAAAACCAAAAACTGCTAAAAAAACAGCTCCAAAAAAGACCGCAACAAAGACCACTAAAACTACCGCCAAAAAGACGGCTACGAAAAAAACCACAACTAAAAAAGCAACTGCAAAGAAGACAGCAGAAAAATAAATTAAACACTAAATATTAAAAATAATCCTAAAATTATCAATATAATTCCTGAAATATATGTTATAAATTTCTTTTTTACTATTTTTTCAACTATTTGTTTACTTTCTGCACCAAGCGTACTCAAAAATATTATTGGAATCCCGTAACCCAAAGAATACGTCAAAAGTGCAAAAAATCCATAATAAACATCTGCTTTTGATGCTACAAATGTTAAAATTCCTGCCAATATTGGATCTGCACATATATTTGCACCAAACCCGTAAACTATCCCCAAAACTATCGAATTTAAAATCTTAACAGGTAGTGAAATATTGTTCATTTTCGATAATTTTTTTGAAAATTTCTGGAAAACACCTTCTTTTCTAAATGTAAAATTTTTATTGAATAAAACCAAAATTCCAAAAATTATAGCGAAAGTTCCTGCAACGTATTTTAACAAGGTTAAATTTAAAAAAATACCAAATGCTGAAGATAAAACTCCAAGCGTGCTGAAAACAATTGAAAAACCAACCATAAAGCTAAATGATACTAAAAATCCTTCAAACCGGGAATTAGATATTCCAAAAGTATAAGCTAAAACAAATGGTAAAACCGTTACAATGCAAGGTCCAAGCGCAGTTGAGATTCCTGCCAAAAAGATTAAAAAAAGATCCATAAAATCACAAATTTAAATATTATTTAAAATATTCTTCTGCTTTCGATTTTATTACTTCAGGCTGATTTCCAATTACCCTATCAACTTCTTCTCCATTTTTAATGAAAACTACAGTTGGTACAAGGTTTATACCATAATTTATAGCCATCTGACCGTTTTCATTTACATTTATTCTGGATATATTGTATCCTTCATCCTCAAGTTCATCAATATGGGGTGAAAGTTCTTCGCACGCGGGACAAGTTGTAGAATAAAATTCAATCATCAGGTTTTGCCCATTCATATCTAAATCTGTTTTTTCGGTTGAAATACATCCTGCAGATACGATTAAAAGTATAACTACTAAAAAATTTAAGAAATGTTTCATAATTAACACATCTTTACTATTTTTGAATGCTGCTTAATGCGCCGGTAAATGCAGTAACTCCTTCACCAACTGCCTTTGAAACCTGCAAAATTCCGCCTGTAACGTCACCACAAGCATAAATTCCCTCTACGCTAGTTTTACAGTTTTCATCCGTTTCAATAAATTTTCTTTTATTAAGTTTTATTTTGCTTCCATCCAAAAATTCAGTATTTGGAACGTACCCAAAGCTTATAAATATTCCATCAGCAGAAATAATCTTTTCTTCTCCAGCTATTGAAACTTTAACACCTTCTGCTTTTTCTTTTCCAACAATCTCGATTGGTTCTGCATTAAGAACTATTTCAAGATTATTCATTAGGTTCATCCTGTCTTCCATTATCTTTTCGACTGCCTTTAATTCGGACCTGTCTGTAACTATCGTTATTTTTTTGGCAATATCTTTTAAGTTATATGCTGCCATTATCGCAGAAGTACCCCTTCCAAGCACGATTACTTCTTTGTTTAAAAAGAAGAAAGCATCACACATTACACAATAACAGACTCCTTTTCCCATAAAATCGTCTTCATTTAATCCTGGCTTTTTGTACCTACTTCCCGATGCAATTACTATTGATTTTGCTTCGTAGGTTTCATGTTTCGTAATAACTTTATAGGGTTTTGATGAAGTATCTATTTTCTCAACTTCTTCGTGGATTATTGGAAGTTCGAAGTGTTTTGCATGTTCTGAAAATTTCTGTGCAAGTTCAAAACCTTTTATCGATTCAAAACCCGGATAATTTTCAACGATCCCCGCTTCTGCAATTTTTCCGCCTTCATTTTGTTTTTCAAGGCATAATGTACTTAATTTAGCCCTCATTGCGTATATTCCTGCGGTAAGTCCCGCCGGACCGCCTCCAATAATAATTAAATCATATACCATCAAACCACCTGCTGTTCTGAATAATACTCTGTTTTTAAAAATATATAAAATAGTATAAAATATTAAATATCGGCTTTAAATCAATCTAGGGCTTAAATGATTCTAAGTTTTCTTTTAGATTGAAAATACAACTTTCAACATTTTCATCATTGCAGTTTATTTCAACCTCTGAAATATCGCGGGTATCTAAAAATGCAAAGATATTGTATGCAGGACATCCATACTGGGTTTTTTTAGTTTTTGGAAGGTTTAATTTTTTCAATTCTTTTGAAATATCATTATTTAAGTATATAATTTCATTTTCAAGCCCCTCATTCATTACAGGTTTATTATTTAGAGTTTGAGGGCTTCTTGTAACAATTCCTGAGGAATTTGAAAGAATTGATGCATGAATCATGCCTTCAATACTTGAAGCAGGTTCAATTATAGTTGATTCATCTTTTTTTACAAATTCTGGAAGGAATGATGCTTTGATTCTAAGCCATGTACTTTCTTCAGGATTCTCTTGAATAATTTCTTTTGCTTTTTTTGATAAATTCGCATTATTTAAAAAGTAAGTTTTAAATTCTGAAGATAATTCCCTTAAACGAATATCTTCTGAATTTTTATGAGTTAAATGATATGTTATATGTTTTTGGCCGAGTTTTTTATCATAATATCGTATAAGATTTTCTGCAGATTGTTTTGTAAGGGTTAATGCTTCTTCAAAGCTTATTTTTGTTTTATATTCAATTAATTTAGCATATTCATAAGTTTCAAGTATAATATTCGTTTTAAATTCCCCTTTAGTTTCAACGGCAATTGAAACATAATCTTCGAGTGTTGGATGCCTTAGAAGCATTTTTAAAACTTCTTCGGGAGTAGTGTTATAATTTAAACTTTTAATTTCCTGATGTGTTAAAAGACATGGGCCTGTAGTAATATTTTTCGAAATAAAGTCCCCTAAAATTCCAATAAATCTGTGGGGGGAAATGTCCGTAAATTCGTTGGTATTAACTGGTTTTAAACCATATTTCTCAATTATACGGTTCCAGTACTGGGGGTACGTATGCTTAAAATATAAGTTTGTAAATTCTTTTTGGCAGACTACCAAATTATCACCCGTGTAAATTCATTTAATTTGGGTTACAAAATCTAAATCCTGATCATTTAACAGATATTAAATATAGTTTATTGTAGTGTCTTAATACTACACTACCATTATAGTATATATATTTTACTGCTATTTTAACTTCACAACCCTACCCCCAAAATAAGCTTTAATTAATAAATTAAAGAAAAATAGGGATTTTTTTATTTATTTTGAAAAACCATATAATATACTATGTTCATATTTTTATATGGCTAATAATTAAACAGACTGCCTGTAAATTAAAGAGGACGCTGTTTAAAGCTTGAGCCGTTTAGGTATCCAATCAATAGGGGGATAGGATATGGAAGAAATATACTCAAAAATGGTTAATGAAGCAATGGCTGCTCAATGGGCGGATGTAGACATAATTAAAGAAAAAAGAGGGCATGAATTTAAGATAAAGCATGCTAAAGGATACGTAGATGTTGCAAATAAGATGGAGGCGGTTGGGAATCAGGATCCTTCGGTAATTAAATTACATAAAGATTCGATTAATGCGCATTTCGATATTTTATCGGAACTTACCAAAACTGTAAGACCTGAAGATGACCCATTTGTTGAACACTATCAAACTCCAGCCATACTTGAAATACTTTACAAAGAAGACCCAGAATTTAGAAAAAGCGTTGAAAAATTTATTCAAACAATTGAAAAATCAGAAGCGCTTATAGGTAAAGAAGTTCTCAGAAGGTATGGTGGTTTTTATGGGCCTACCTGTGTTGTAGACTTCGCATTGATTCCTGGAAGCACGAGTAACATCGTAAACAGGATTCTTAAAAATGTAGATATTCCAATTGCACACAAACAAGCGATTTTAGCGTCAAAATCATGGGGAATGAATACATCCTATGGTTTTGGGGAAAAATTTACAAATGCAGTTGAAGCAGGAAAATCATTAAATGAAGCCATTAAAGAAGAAATTGAAATGATAAAATTCATTTATGATAAACCAATTGACGCTCAAGCAAAACTTATGGACGATTTCGGCCATGAAAGCTTCGATGTTAGAAAATATATGGGAGAATACAAAAAGAAAATGGAATCGGCAGTATCTGCTGCAATGGAATCAGAAGTTCATTACGGAAACATTGTAACTATTCCTGCATACTGTGTTGGGGATATTGCACACCACGTTGCCCAATCAACATTTAACATGTGCAAAGATGACGTTGTAATGGGAGTAATCGAAGCTGTTTCAACAGTAATGGACAATACATTACGATCAAACGTGAAAAACTTCAAAAATGAATATGAAGTATTATCTCTTGCAACAGGGTCAACTGCTGCTGCAACAGAATGCATGCTTGAATTAGATGGATTTAATGCACCAACAGTTGTAGATTTACTTACGAAAAGATTCCATAACTATGTACAGCTCTATCCAACAAGAGGTGCGGCTGCAGAACTTCACAACCACGACTTCATGGACATGATATATAGGGGTTGGAAGTTAATTGATAAAGCTCGAAGAGTTAAAAATGGAAGCGATGCTCCAATAACTCCTAAAATAGGTAACTTCAAAGTAGATCTTGATCCTATCTTCAAAAATGAGGTTATTATGAACCCACAAAGATATGCATACCCTGCTTGTGCAATAACAGTTCGATTTTCAGCACTGATGAGGCTTGCAGACTATCCATGTCTTTTAACGAGTGAACCTGTAACTGCAACAATGATGACAAACATTATTGCACTGCATAAAGAAACACCTGGAGCTCCTGCAAGAGTTTGTAAAGACTGTGCAACCGCTTGTTTGGTGGACTTTAGACATCAGTACTGCCAGTACAGAGAAGCAGTATAATTCATAACTATTTTCATTTTTAACGGAGGGGTAAAATGAAGTGTTATCTCTGTAAATTAGAAGGAAAAGATACCGATGCAGTAGCTTCGTGCATAGTTTGTGGAATGGGCGTTTGTATGGACCACGTAGTACGTGAAGAAATCGACCACTGGGAAGGAGGATACCCATTTCCAGCCACGAAATTAAAAAAGACAATTCCAAGAATGCTCTGCAAACCCTGCTATAATGCACTTATGGGGGGTAAAAAATGAGCATGCTTAAAAAATTAATTGCAGAATGCCTTGGAACTGGTATTTTAGTATTTTTTGGTCCAGGTGCTGCTGCAATGACTTTAATGATTGCAAATAATACCGGAACTGCAGGAATTGGATTATTGGGTGGACTTGGAGACTGGTTTGCAATTGGATTTTCATTTGCAATCGCTATTGCTGCAGTAATTTATACAATGGGACGTATTTCTGGAGCCCATATTAATCCTGCAGTTACAATTGGACTATGGGCCGTTAAAAAATTCCCCACAAAAGATACAGTTCTATATATTATCGCCCAGTTAATCGGTGCTGCAATTGGTTCTCTACTGTTCTTTGCATGCATTGGAATTGATTCTGTAACAGTTGGGGGACTTGGGGCTACTGCACCATTTGCAGGAATAAGCTATTTCCAGGCAATACTCGCAGAATTTATTGGAACATTCCTACTAATGTTCGTTATAATGGGTGTTGCGGTGGATAAACGTGCTCCCGATGGCTTTGCAGGACTGGTTATCGGTTTGACAGTTGGTGCAATAATTACGACTACTGGAAATATTGCGGGAGCCTCACTAAACCCTGCAAGGACTTTTGGGCCGTATTTGATAGATAGTATTTACGGGTTAAATCTGTGGTACTACTTCCCGATATATATTATCGGCCCGATTCTTGGAGCAATAGTTGCCGCATTTACATACGAGTACTTAAATCGCGAATAATTGAAAACTCTTTTTTTATTTTTTGAAAAATACCATATTTAAAAAATTATTAAACCTATTAACTCATCTGAAAAGTATTAATATTTTAAAACACTATATAGCTACTATTACATACAGGTGGTATTATGGGTACTATTTCGGAGTATTTTAAAATTAAAGGGGAAATAGGGGAGCTAAAAGAAGAAATCAACAAAAAAATAGGATATTCTGATGAAACCACGATGTCCCGTTCGGAATCAATTCGATACCTGAACAAAAAAATAATTTCAAAGAAAAAAAGATTAAAAAGCATTGAAAATAAAATTATTATAAATTATATATTCCCGTTGTTTCTTGTTATTTTAATTTTGGCCTATATTTACGTAAAACAAAACGTCTTATAACTTTTCTGAATTTTAAAATTTTAGATTAAAAAAAGAAAAATAATTTAGTTAATGAACTAATTTTTGGAAACATTCTTTACAGACTATTTTACCATCAATAGTTCTTCCCTTAATTTCCATAAATGTTTCTCCACAGTTTTCGCAAGTAAGTGATGGATAAAGTCTTGCTTTTTTAGGTTCTTCAATTTCTACCCATTGTACATCGAATAATTCTTCTTCAGGAGCTTCCATAAGATGTTTAACAGCTTCTTTTCTTCTTTCAAACATCTGTTTCTCGTCTTCTGCAGTTAAAGTTCCTTCATTGAACTTTTTGTTGAAGTTTCCTACCTTCTCTGCAAGATTGTATTTTAAATAAATTCTGAGAGCTTTATCGTTATCTCTTGAGTAAAATGTGTAAACGTGCTTTCCGTTGTCTTTAAATTTCAGATTTCCTTTTCCAAATGTGCATCCAAGCATCTGCTGTATTCCATCAATACTACAGGAGTTATTTTCAACTATTGCAACAAGCTGTTCATCTTCAGATCTTTCGTAGTGATCTAACACATATTTTGAAACCCTGTAACCGATTGTAACACCTGGGCATTCATGGCCGTGAAATTCAATTGTTTTTTGGTAGTCTTCATTCAAATTTTCACCATTTTGTGCGGATACTTTACAATTTATCATCCTTTAAATCCCATATATCGTATTACTTTTTATAAGTTTTTATTATTTTAAAGTACATCTACAACATTTCCAACGATAATAATTCCGGGAGGGCATACATTTTCCAATTTTGCCTTTTCAACAATATTTGATAAATTTCCTTTAACAATTCTTTGATTTTCTCTCGTTCCATCCATTAAAATTGCAACAGGCGTATTTTCATTTCTTTTTGGATTTTTCAACAGTTCTTTTACGTGCTTTTCAAGAGTTGTAATTCCCATCAATATTACTATTGTGTCTGCATTTAATTCGCTTAGTTTTACCTGCATTTCTTTTTCGGTCTTGTCTCCTGCTTCATGGCCAGTTACAACAGTAAATGATGTTGCAACTTTTCTGTGAGTTACAGGAATTCCAAAAATTTCTGGAACTGAAATTGAAGAAGTAATTCCTGGTATCATTTCATATTCTATTCCTTCTTTTTTTAAAGCAAGAACTTCTTCTCCACCTCTGCCAAATACAAAAGAATCTCCACCCTTAAGCCGTACAACATTTTTATTTTCTTTTGCTTTATCAATCAATATTTCGTTTATTTCTTCCTGTTTGTATGAATGTTTACCTTTTCTTTTTCCAACATAGATGAGTTCAGAACCCGTTTTAGCATATTTTAAAAGTTTTTCCCCGATTAAATCATCATAAACTATTACATCTGCATTTTTTATTGCTTCTACACCTTTTAATGTGATTAATCCCTCGTCACCAGGGCCTGCACCAACTAAAATAACTTTCATAATTTTCCCTTTTCTCTAAATTTTACAAAATACATGAATATACAATAGATGAGATTTAAGTTCAATTTTATATATAAAATTTGATATTTGTTGGTAATTTGTTGGTAAACACTTCCAAATATTAATTTAGGGAAACCGATTTTAAAATAAATACTTATAAAAGGAAATATCAAGGTATATTAAAATATATCATGATTAATTTGATTGGTATTAAGTCTAATTTTAAACGTCCTTAATACAAAATAAGAGCGAAAATATGATAATAAAAGGCATCAAGGATGCAGAAGTTCCCGACGAAATCTTTAAAATGGGGCTTAACTTCCAGATATTAAATGCAGATAGAGTAGCTACAAAAACACATATTTTGCACAGTATATACCAGGCAAAAACAAAACACAATATCTCAAAAAACATCTGGATGGAAATACTACTTCGTGCATCAGGGCAAAAGCAAATTTCAAATGCGATAAAAATACTTGGTGCAAAAAAAGGAAACATCTGCGTTGTATGCGAAGATGAAAAAACGTTTGAAAAAATAAAAAATACGGTAAAAGGATGCATTGATGACAGCGTTCTTGAATTAAATAGCGAAAAAGAAAAAAAGATAAGGGAAGTTTTTGAAATTAACCTTCACGGAAACCTAATTGAAAGAGTTTGTGAAAAAATTGCTCTTATCGAGGTTCTATGATTTGGTTGGTGTGGATTATGATTGTCAAAAAAATATCAAAATTAAACGAAAAAGAACTTGATATTATACTTAACAGGAATAAGACAAATATTTCTGGAATTTTACCAACAGTAAGCGAAATTTTAGAAAATGTTCAAAAAAATGGAGATAATGCCTTAAAAGAATATACTAAAAAATTCGATGGCGTAAACCTTGATAATTTTAAGGTATCTTCTGAAGAAATTGATAAAGCATACGACAAAATCGATTCAAAAGTAGTGGAATCTCTTGAAAAAGCTTACGAAAATATTAAAGAATTTCACGAAATCCAGTTTAAAAATTTAAACGAATGGGAAATTGAAAAAAAAGGAATTAAAGCTGGACAGATCATAAGACCTGTTGAAAAAGCTGGATGTTATGTTCCAGGAGGACGGGCATTTTACCCTTCAACAGTTTTAATGACTGTAACTCCTGCAAAAGTAGCTGGCGTAAAAGAAGTAATTGTAACATCCCCTCCAAACGGAACCGAAGGAAACCCTGCAACACTTGTTGCCTCAGACATTGCAAAAGCTGATGGAATATACAAAATCGGAGGAGCACAAGCAATTGGAGCTCTTGCATACGGTACTAAATCTATTCCAAAAGTCGATATTATTGTAGGGCCTGGAAATATCTTTGTAACTGCCGCTAAAAAGTTAGTTTACGGTGAAGTTTCAATTGATTTTCCAGCAGGGCCTTCCGAAGTTCTTATTATGTGTGATGAATCATCAAATGAAGAATACGTTGCAATGGACTTTTTAGCACAGGCTGAGCACGATCCTAACGCTTCATGTATAATTACCGTCACTTCCGAAGAAAAAGCAGAAAAAATCAAAGAAAGAATTTTGATGGAAATAAAAACTGCTAAAAGAACCGAAATTATTGAAAAATCGATTTTAAATTCTGCAATCGTTATCGGCTCAATTGAGGAGTGTATTGAACTTTCAAACAGCTACGCGCCAGAACACTTGGAAATAATGACGAAAAATCCTAGAGAAGTTTTAAAATCCATTGAAAATGCAGGAAGCATCTTTTTAGGAAATTACGCACCCGTTCCTGTTGGAGACTATGCAAGCGGTACTAACCACGTTCTTCCAACATCCGCCTGTGCAAAAATGTATTCTGGACTCAGCGTTGAAACATTTATTAAAAAGCCAACAGTTCAAGAATTGACAAAAGAAGGACTTTTAGGAATTAGTGACATTGTAACTACACTTGCAGAAGCTGAAGGATTATTTAACCATTCTGAAGCAGTTAAAAGAAGATTAAATTAAAAAATATTAAAAATCAGTACTGTCGTGAAAAACATGATGCAGCAGCTGAAATTACTTATATCGCTTTTTGCGGTCTTGATGATTTTGATGGTCGGAATGAAGACAATTAATGACTCAAAACTGCTGGATACCACAGATTCATTTACTGAAACTTACTTTGACTATGCAGAATCCACATTAGAACTTTCAGAAAAGGTTGTGAATAATACGGAAAGTCTTTCAGGAAATAATTCAGAAGAAAACGCCATTGAAACTGTATCCCGATCAGTTGATGATTTTAATGAGTCTTTAAATTATGTAATGAATATGGAAAAATATTTAAACGATTCAGATGAATCTAAAGATTCTGAAGAAGAACCTTCGAAAAATCCTGAAAAAACGGAAAATTCACAAGAAACAGAACCTTTAGAATCTGAAGATGGGATAATTATTGAAGTCGATTTAAAATAATTTACTTTTTTATTTTTAAGGTGTAATAATGCTTTTTAGTGATTTTTGTAAAATTCTTGATAAAATTGAAAAAACTACGAAAAGACTTGAAAAAACAGACTATTTTGTAGAATTAATCGATTTTATCAAAAATAATGAAAAACCGGAAAATTTAAAACAAGTGTCACAAATCACGATTGGAAGGGTTTTTGCAGAATTTGAAAACAAAGAAATTGGAATTGGGCCAAATTTGTTGCTTGAAGCAGTAAAAACCACAGGGATATCTGAAAAAGATTTAAAATCAAAAATTAAAGAAACCGGAGACATTGGAACTGCTGTTGAAAATTTAAGTTCAAATATAAAACAGGTTTCATTGTTCAGCCAAGCACTTACGCTTGAAGAGGTGTACTCCACATTAAAAAAACTTTCAGAAATCGAAGGAAATTCCTCACAAAAAAAGAAAACAAGAATAATTTCAAATTTACTAATTTTAGCAGACCCTGTTGAATCAAGATACATTTCAAGGCTTATTTTAGAAGATATGCGGATTGGAATGAACATTCCAACAATTTTAGCCTCATTTTCAAATTATTTTAATGTTAATAAGGAATCTGTCGAAAAAATATATGCTGTTACAAACGATATTGGACTTTTGGGCGAAAAGTTAATTTCTGGCTCAAACATTGAAAAAGATCCCGAATTAAAATTAAAAGTATTCAGGCCGATAAAACCGATGCTTGCACAGCTAACCCCGTCAATTGAAGATGCGATGATTGAGACTAAAATGCCCCAATTTGAAACTAAATACGATGGTGCAAGAGTTCAAGTGCATAAATCAAATGGAGGCGTAAAAATATACAGCAGAAGGCTTGAAAATATTACAAATTCGGTTCCTGAACTCGTTGAAGAAATCAAAAAACTGGATATTGATAATATCATATTAGAAGGGGAATGCGTTGCAATGGATTTAGATTCGGGAAAACCAAGACCTTTCCAAGATATTTTAAGAAGGTTCAGGCGAAAATATAATATTGATAAAATGGCCGAAAAAATAGCTTTAAGAATATATTTCTTCGATGTTTTATACTATGAAAAAGGTTTAATCGATACTCCGCTAAAAACAAGACGGGAAATTTTAGAAAAACTATTTGGAACAAATAACTGGGATAGTGAACTAGAAAAAATTAAAAAAGAGATATTTTCTAACAAAATGCTATTTTCGTCGTTTAAATTAAATAGTGATGATCCCAATCTTGTAAAAGAATTTTTTAACTGGAGTTTAAGCATTGGCCATGAAGGCATCATGATTAAAAACCCCGATGCACAATATACTCCCGGAAGCCGTGTTAAAACTATGTATAAAGTTAAACCAACGTTAGAAAATCTTGATGTTGTTGTAACCCGTGCAAAAATTGGAATGGGAAAAAGAAAAGACTGGTATGGTTCATATGAACTCTCCGTAAAAGATAATGATAGCAACTTACACGTTATCGGAAACGTTGGAAGCGGACTTACCGAAGACGACCTTGAAAAACTCACAAAAATAGTTAATGAAATAAAAATCGAAGATTTGGGTGAAGAAGTAATTTTAGAACCTAAAATAGTACTCGAAGTAACTTACGAAGAAATTCAGACTTCTGAAAAATATGAAATGGGTTATGCCTTACGTTTTCCAAGAGTTGTCCAGATAAGGGAAGACAAATCTATAAATGACATTAATACCTTAGATGATGTGAAGAAAATATACGAAATAGAACGAAACAGAAAATAATTTTTTATAAAAGGTGATTACATGGCAATTCACCCTATCGACTTTAGATACGGAACTCCTGAAATGAAAAAGGTATGGGAAGAAGAAACAAAACTTCAAAAAATGTTAGAAGTTGAGGCAGCCCTTGCTTTAGCAGAAGCAGAACTTGGAATGATTCCAAAAGAAGCTGCAGAAGAAATAAACAGGAAAAAATCAACTGAATTTGTAAAACTTGAAAGAGTAAAAGAAATTGAAATGGCAACACGACACGACGTTGTTTCAGTTGTAAAAGCTTTTGCTGAACAGTGCGAAGGAAATGCTGGAGAATACATCCACTTTGGTTCCACATCAAATGACATTATTGATACTGCACAGTCCCTCCAATTTAAAGATGCTTTTGAAGTTTTGGAAAGTAAATTAAAAATTTTAAGAGGAGAACTCTTAAAAAAAGCAGAAGAACACAAAAAAACAGTCTGCATTGGAAGAACACACGGACAGCATGCAGTTCCAACCACTTACGGAATGAAATTTGCATTGTGGGCTTCAGAAATCCAAAGACATATTGAAAGACTTGCTGCATCTAAAAAAAGACTCTGTGTTTCAATGATCACAGGCGCAGTAGGAACCATGGCTGCAATCGGTGAAAATGGAATTTTAGTCCACAAACGAGTTGGTGAAATTTTAGAACTTGATCCAGTTTTAATTTCAAACCAGGTTGTTCAAAGAGACAGACACGGAGAATTCATGGCCACTTTAGCATTAATTGCACAGACTTTGAATAAAATAGGAGTTACTGTAAGAAGCATGCAGAGAAGCGAAATTAAAGAATTAGAAGAAGAATTTGACGCTTCAAAGCAGACTGGATCATCCACAATGCCACACAAAAGAAATCCAATTACATTTGAACAGATTTGTGGACTTTCAAGAATTGTAAAAGCAAATGCACTTGCAGAATTCGACAACATTCCGCTTTGGGAAGAACGAGATTTAACAAATTCATCATCAGAAAGATGCTTGTTCCCAGAGTCATGCGTACTTTTGGACCACATAATTAATCTTTCAATAAAAGGAATGAGAAAATTAAGTGTAAATCTTGAAAATGTTAATAAAAACCTTGAAATGACAAAAGGGCTCATCATGGCTGAAAGAGTAATGATGTTTTTAGCAAACAGTGGAATGGGAAGACAAACCGGTCACGAAACTGTTAGAAAATGTGCAATGAAAGCCCACGATGAAGGAAGACACTTAAAAGAAGTACTTTTAGAAGAGCCTGAAGTTATGAAATACGTTTCACTTGATGAAATTGAAAAAATGTTTGATTATAAAACATATATTGGATTAGCTCCAGAAATTGTAGAAAATGTACTCAATGAAGCTAAAAATTGGGAATAATTTAAAAAAACATTTTAATAACAATATTCTTTTTTTTAAAATTTTAAAAATTATTCAAAATTATAATATACTTTTGGACCTGTTTCCGAAGAATAAACTGAGACCAAGTTTTTGTTTAAATAGTAATTTACCGTAACTACTGAATTATTTGCAATCATTCCTGAATTTTTAATTGATTCAACAATGCATTTACCGTAGCAGTCTGTATTCCAGTTAGTATTTAATGCTACTGAGCCTATAAATCCATCAGTAACAGTAACATTTATTTCAGACCAGGTGTTTTCAGAATTATTTATTTGTAAAATTTTCCCGCCTGAATTCGTTATTATGGAATTGAATGCATTTAATACCACTTCCCTTTGATCTAAATCGTCAGAGCTGTAGTTTGAATTAATACAGGCACAAAGCGACATCAATATCAAAACAGTAACTAAAATTCCAGAAAACAACTTAATTTTTTGCATAATATTGCCCCCGCGTAGTCATAAAATAATAAGTTTAAAGAAGTATATAGTTTTTTCGATTAATCGCAATTAAAAGGTTATAATAAAATATCTACTAAAATCCCGATTATACCGCCCAACATAATTACTCCAAAAACATATTTTAGTGCAATTTTCTTACCATAAACCTTTAACATTGCAGAAATCATCGGAAGACCTATTGATGGGGCAGATATTAAAAAGGATAAGATAAGGCCCTTTGGAACGCCGTTAATTGCAACAGAACTAATTAATGGAATCATTGCATTTGGGCATAAAAATATAAAGATTCTTGCAACTGACGCGTAAAAATACATCATAACATTGTTTGAAAGGGCGTATAATATTATGTCTTTTGGAATAAAATACATCATAAACCCAGAAATTAAAAAACCAATCATTATTGCAGGCATTAAATTCTTCATCTGTTTAAAAAGTACTTTTAAAAATGTTTCTTCAGCTTTTACATCGTATTCTTCAAAATAAAATGGAATTTTATCGTTATAAAATATAATTCCAAGAGAACAGGCTAGAACGAGTGATGCACAAATCTGCATTACCGCTATTTCGTATCCCAATAAAGAATAAGTGAGCATTACCCCAAGAGGAGTTATTGATGAAGCAGAAACTATAAAAGACATTGTAATTCCAAGATTTGTTCCTTTTGAGTTCATTACATTTGCAACAGGAACTCCGCTTGCAGAACATAATGGCAGTACTGCGCCAATTAACGATGCAATGATTATTGATTTTTTTGAATTATCCAATATATGGACAAATTTTTGTCTTAATTTTCCCTTAAGTTTTACTTTAATATAAGCAGACATCAGAAAACCAAAGAGTATGTAAACAAACGCTTCTGAAAAAAAATTAAGGGAATGTTCTAAAGATATAAAAATTGCATCAGTTTGAATCATGTTTTCCACAATTTGTACAGGTGTGTGCTTTTACTTTCTTTATTCCTTTTTTTGTCAACTGAATCGTGGTCCCATATGGACAGATATATCTGCACCAAAATCTCGGGATGACTACACCTAAAGAAATTGCACCTAAAACAAGTATAAGCCTTGCATAATATGCATTTCCACCGGCAAGTAGAGAAAGCCTGATTGAGTCTAAAAGTTCTCCTGCATGGATTGGTATGTAAAATCTAGGGTTTCCATTGATTATTGCAATAATTACAAACAAAAATATGGTCCATTTGAGTAGATCAAGTATTATTTTCAGTTCCAGTGATAACTTTAATGGTTTTTTAGATATTTTCATTTTTACTTTGTAGAAAAGATCATTTAAAGTTCCAAGAGGGCATACTTTCCCGCAAAAATCAACTCTTGTAATTGCAACATAACCAAGAAGTGCTCCAAAAATTAAACGCCTGTAATTTTTTGAAGGACAGTCTATAACAGGACAGAGATCACAGACTAAAAAGGGAACCGTGTATGGACATCGGAATATAACTAAAAATACTGATGGAATTGCAACTAAAAAAAATCCATATTTTACGAGATTAAAAAAATTGGTTTTTTTGAGTTTAGATTTAAGTTCAAATTTCTTTTCTTTCAAATTTTCACCTGTGTAAATTAAAAATAAATTAAAAATAAAAAAATAATAAAATTAGTTATTTAATGAAAGATATTCAGGATAGTAATTGTTGTATAATTCCTGTCCTTGTTCTGAATATACTGGAATAAATCCGTGATCTGCAAGAATAGCCTGTGCTTGTTCAGTAAGTACAAATTCCTGGTACTTGTATGCAAGGTCTACGTGTTCTGTATAGTTCATAACACCAACAGTGAATATGCCTATTTGTGGAGTCATTGTTTCTCTTGGAAGGTCAATAACTTCAATATTTCCAGCAATACCTGGTAATGTTGTACATCTTCTTTCAACAAGAGCTGCGTCTGCATTTCCTGAAGCAACATCGCTTAACATTTTTCTGTAGCAGTCGTAATCTTTTGCACTTTTTTCATAAATTGCGTTGATTGACTCTGCTTCTGGAGCCATTGCTTTTAAAGCAGGTATTGATGATTTTGAGTTTGTATAAACGTTAACATCGTCATTTAATAAATCCTCAATTGTTGAAACGTTTTTAGGGTTTCCAACTGGAGTTATGATAACCCAGTCCGTAAACTGGTAAACCTTATAATCTGGGTTCATTAATCCTGCATTTGCTAAAACTTCGGAATGAGTAACAGATCTTGGTAAAAATACGTCAGCATAAGCGCCGTCTTCTAAAGCTTTCCTCAATTTTCCGGCAGCGGCTCCGGTAAATCTAATTTCACAATTGTATTCTTTTTCAAATTCTGCGTTTACATCAGCCAAAGCTTCAGTAGGTCCGCCACAACTGTACACTGTTAATATTTCTTTTTCTACAGGTTCTGCAGCACTTGAACTGGATGTACAACCGCTAAACATTACGGTGAGTGCCACAAGTCCAACCAATAAAATAGCATATTTTGAATTCATGTAGTTACCTCATTAATATTTTTAATAGCTATTTGAATAATGCATCTCTTGACTATTGTATCAATATACTATTTATCCCTTATTTTTTCGCACATATGTTCAAAATTAGTTATTAACTATCAAAATATGATACAATTAATTAATAGTTTTAATAAGTCTATCCGGAATAGGTATATAATTAGTAAAATATAATTGATTTAAACTAAAATTGTGAAAAAATGAAAGTTTTTGTAGTTTCTGACGGGCCGTTTGGGGAAAGAGCATACGATACGATTAAAAAAGAATTTGAATGTGAATATATTATTTTAGATATTCCAAAACCCGAATCTATTGACGATTTTACAGAATTTCCAAAAGAACAGGTTGCAAAAATAAAATCTGCAGATATTTTAATTACTTACATACTAAATCCAGACATTACTTTCGATTTAGTCGAACAGGTTTATGATAACGTTGGATATATAATAGTTGGAGCTTGGAAAGGAAAAGGACTAAAAAACCAGCTTGAATCATTTAAAAACGTGATATGTCCAGACATCATGTGCGAGCTCGTTGAAAATGGAAACGAAATATTTGATGAATTTGTATCAAAATTTGGAAAGCCAAAAGTTGAGATTAAAGTTGAAAATGACATCGCAACCGAAATAAAAGTTATAAGGGGCTCTCCATGTGGGGGTACAAACTTTGTTGCAGAAGATTTACTTGGAAAAAATATTTCAGATATTCCAACAAAAGCAGGGCTTAGAATACAGCACTATCCTTGTAGAGCAGGCAGAATCAGACTTTTTTCAGATGAAGAAAGTGGGCGATACAAAGCTGCAACATTTCATCACGACGCATTTGAAAAAGCATTGAATAAACGGGTGAGTAAATGAAGATTGCAATTACTGGAAAAGGAGGAGTTGGAAAAACAACATTTTCCGGAACTTTAGCTTGTATATTATCAGAAAAATACAAAGTTTATGCAATAGATGCAGACCCTGACATGAATTTAGCTTCAAGTCTTGGAATAACTGATAAAATAACTCCTATTTCAAAAATGAAAGAATTGATAAAAGAAAGAACCGGTGCTGAGCAGGGTTCATCATTTGGAGAAGTTTTTAAAATAAATCCAAAAACAAGCGACCTTCCAGAAAAATTATCTGTAAATTACGATAAACAAGGCAATTTAAAAATAATGGTCATGGGCACCGTTGAAAAAGGTGGAACGGGCTGTGTATGTCCTGCATCAGTTCTTTTAAAAGCACTTATTAGAAATTTAATTTTGAAAAAAGACGAAGTTGTAATACTAGATATGGAAGCTGGGATCGAACATTTGGGCAGAAAAACTGCAGAAGCTGTCGATGTAATGATTGTTGTTTCAGAAGCAAGCTCAAAATCTATGGAAACTGTTGAAAGGATTAAAAAACTTGCAGAAGAAATTGGAATTAAAAAAATCGTATGTGTATTAAATAAAATTTCAAATGAAACTGAAAAAAGTTTTGCAAGTGAAAATTTAAACAGAATTGGCCTTGAAATACTAGGATGCATCCCATACGACCCAGAAGTATCTGTTGCAGATATGAAAAGAGAACCTCTTGTAAAATATGAAAATTCAAAAGCGCATATCGAAATTAGAAAAATTTCAGAAAAAATAATGAATCTTAAAAATTAAAAAATTAAAGAATTATAATTCAGTAACAACTATTTTATGGCCTTCTAAATCCAAAACATTGAATTTAGCCTTGATTTCTTTTTTATTGTTTAATATGTCGTAAAATTCTAAGGTATCACCATTTACGACTATTTTCATAACATCAGCCATTACTACAGTACCATCGTCCAAATAAACTGTTGATTCACACATAAATATCGCCCCTGTTATTTTTAATTAATTTTATCTGCCTATTGTTTAAAATACTTTTATAAATTATTACTTAATTCAAAATACAATAAAATTAAAAAAGGATGTTATTCATCCCGGTACATTTTTAAGGACTCGATAACAACATCCATGTGTGATTTTTCTCTTTTAAGTTCTTCTAAATCTTCTACAGAGAATAACTTCAAAACATTGCTTTTACATGCTTCAACACATGCTGGAAGCATTCTATCAGTTTCCATGCAGAGAGTACATTTTTGAACTGATTTTGCATCTTTATTTATCGTAAGTGCTCCAATAGGACAGGCAACCATACAAAGTCTGCATAATATGCAGGATTCTTCATCAACTACAAGTGCACCATCTAATTCTTCAATAGCATTTACTGGACATACCTGTTTACAAGGTGCTTTGTCAGGATGGCACTGTAAGCAAAACATCGGGATTGAATGAGTTTTAATAGCTCTTGCAACCCCGTGTTCTTTTTTACATGCTTCTATACAGTCGTTACATTCTGTACATTTTCTTGCATCAACTACCATTAATGATTTCATGAAATCACCATATCTTTGCTAAGAAAGCAGGGACTTCCGAGGAATCTCTCGTACCAACAATTACTTCCCATCCGGACTGGTCTTCAATATCTCCCGATACGGATGCTGCAAGTCCAGGGATGATCAATTTTTTATGGTTAACTAATTTTTCGATTCCCGTATCTTTTATAAGTTCAGCCGCTGCTTTTCCGTTAAACTGACCGCCTGCAACTGCCACGTCAACTGCTTTTCCATTTGTATCAAGCACAAGTAAGTAACAGTTTACTTTTCCAGATTTCAAATCCCCTGCAACCGTGTAGTATGTTAATGCAAAGTTTGTAGTCATAATTACCGGTGAATTTTCATCAACTGTTCCAAATTCATAGATTTTTGATTCAACGGATTGTGGTTTTCTCGGATCAGTGTATAAGCTCTGTCTAAGTGTTAAAACAGGCATCATCTCCCAGATATCTATTCCGTGTAATATCATTACATCAGCATACCTGTTCATGAGTGCTGCCGCAGTTGTTGCTTCTTTCATTTTTGTTAATATTTCGTCCCCATCTGGATTTATCCAGCAAACTGCAGGAACTGCCAAAATTGGGAATCTGAAATCGTCGTCTTTTTCTTCAACTGCAAGTCTCCTTATCATGATAAAGTTGTCCATTGTATCTGCGATTGCTTCACCAATGTAAGTTCCAGGGTCTAATACTATGTCTTTAACGCCAGATTCCCTCAATTTTCTTGAGAGCTGTTTCATTTTTTCAAGATCGTTTGGAACAAATAATGAAATCGGACAGTTGTGTTTTAATGCCAATTTTGACATTTCATCGATATTGTTTTCGGTTGCTGCATATATCAAAGGCCTTTTTGATCCGAGTACGTCAAGTGCAGCATCCATTGCCTTGGAATCGAATGAACAGAGAATTACTGGAATTTCTGAATCTTTTAATTTTTCTGCAGCTTTTTTGAATTGTTCAGAATCTCCTGATTTATTTCTCAAAGCTACTGCATTCAATTTAAGAATTTCACCAGTTCTTTCAAATTCCAAGTTTTTGATTTTCACCAATTTCTGATCAAATGCAGAATCATCCATATCGTCGCTTAGATCAACTGCTATTGCGGTTGGGTTGTAGTAAGTAAGTTCGTATCTGTATAATACTTCGTCTCCACCAATTGTAACTGCTTTATTACCAGTTCCAATTTTAATTTCTTTTACTGCTGGAGCGAGCATGTTTGCCAGTTTTTCAAAATCAGCACCTTTAAGTTGAGGGCAGGCCGAAAGTTCTGCTTCCTTTTGGGAGAGTTTAGCTGCGAATGCCATACATGATGCATCGCCACATTTTCCACAGTTCGTCTTAGGAAGTAATTTGTAAATATCCATTGCTGTAACTTTCACT
The DNA here is from genome assembly GCF_002945325.1 of Methanococcus maripaludis. Lineage (NCBI taxonomy): Archaea > Methanobacteriati > Methanobacteriota > Methanococci > Methanococcales > Methanococcaceae > Methanococcus > Methanococcus maripaludis. Next base: position 12,608 of record NZ_CP026606.1, on the reverse strand, counting down.
TTTAAAACCCCCTTAGAATTTAGTTATCCAGTCGGAAAGATCCTGGGATTCTTTTGATTTGTATTCGTAAGTGAGTGTTGTTCCTATTTCTTTCAATGTTTTAACTGAAAGCGGGTGCAACATCATGAATATGTCAACTCCGCAGAGCATCATTGTAAGACCTGTGACAACTTCCCAAATAGGTCCTCTGTACTTTGTAGGCCCCCATTCGTCTTTCTTCATCCAAGCTTCTCTTGAACCCCATGCATTTGTGGTTCCAGAGGACATTGGCATCTGTAAAATTTCTTCTCCTTTCAAAGCAGAAAGTCTTGTTCTTGTCATCACATCAATTGAGAATTCAATACCGTAACCAAGAGCACATGTTGTTGGGTCCATTACAATATCGTTAGCTGTTAAACCCTCTTTCATGAGTGCTTTGTTTAACACTTTCTGCATATTTATGTCTGAAATTGCCCATGAAAGAACTGCATGGTCGTGTTTAACTGCTGCCTGTGCAATTTTTTGGTAATCCAAATCAAGGTTTGCTGAAGCCAAAAGACATCTTTCTCCATCTGCAACTTCTGCAGCCATTTCAAGAACAAGCGGGTCTTTTTTAGGGTTACCTGAACCACCAATTACCAAAGGAACTTTTACAGCCTGTAAAACTTCTTCCAAGTCTTTTGCCGCATCTTTTAATGATTTATCCTTAACTTTTGGGTCAGTTCCAATCAAGTGAAGTGTAATCATATCCGCACCAAATTCCTTAACGGCTTTCTCTGCCCATTCTCCAGGACTGTGCATTACATCTTCAAAATTTTCTTTAATTGGTCTTGGAAGACCGTTCATTGGAATATCAAATACATCGAAAGTAACAGTTGGTGCATTTGGTTGAGGTTCTTCAAATCTGTAAAGACTGGTCTGTCCACCGAGTTTAACGGTTTTTCTGTTCTTTCCACCGAGTTTAACTTCGTTTACTTTCCCAGCGTAGTCTTTTACAGGGTATTTGAATTCAATCTGACTTTCGAATTCTTTTTTAGCTTCAATTTGTTTTTCAACAACTTTTTGAACAACATTTTGTAGTGTAGGCATTATGGTTAATTCCAACTCATCTACATCCATTCTAAACTCGTTTATTTCGATCGAATCGGTTTTTTCGAGTAATTTTAGAATCTGTGACATCGTATCCATGATTTCACATCCCGTTATCCTAAGATTTTTTCAACGATTTTTGAAACGGAATTTACAGTCTCTGAATCATCAGGAAGTTCAAATAATGGTTTTCCTTCCATATCATAGCTTTCTGTAAGTTCGTCGTCGTATATTATTCCAATAATATCTAGACCGAAGTCTTTAACCGTTTCACGAACGTTTTCTTCGTTTTCAGGTTTTATCCTATTTAATACAAGGTATAAATTTTTAAAGCTGATATCCAGTTCTTTTGCAAGCTCTTTTATTCTGCTAGCAGTTAAAATTCCTCTTTTTGATGAATCAGTAACTACAAGTAGAGTATCAACATTTTGGGTAGTTCTTCTGCTCAAATGTTCGAGTCCTGCCTCTGTATCAATTACTACAATATCATAATTTGAAGAAACTGTTTCAATGATTTTTCTGAGCATGTTATTCACAGCGCAGTAACAGCCACTTCCTTCAGGTCGGCCCATTACAAGAAGATCAAATTCTGGAGTTTCTATAATTGATTCCATAATTTTATAGTCTAAACTATTCCACATATCCATTTCTGGAGATGTATTTCCAGATCTAACTTCTTTTTTTAACTCTTCCCTTGCATCTCCAACGGTTTTTGTCACTTCCACCCCAAGAGCTTCAGGGAGGTTGGAATCTGGATCTGCATCTATTGCCAAGATGTTTTTTCCACTTTTAGTAAGATTCCTAATTATTAAAGATGAAAGAAGAGTTTTTCCAACTCCGCCTTTTCCAGTAACTGCAATAATCATTTTTAACAGCCTATTTCTTTTTTATGATAATTTTTTCAGCGTAAATTTTCGCATTTTTAAGTATAATTTTAATTCCACCGGATGTAGGAATTGCCATTTCAGGAATCTGTGCAAATTGAACGAGTTCCCCTGCAGGTTCTGCCTCATCTTCTTCCATTTGTTCTTCAACAGGTGTTTCTAATTCAGCAATTCTTTTGAGAACAGGGTGGTCTTTTTCGTTCAAGAATTTTTTCAAGTTGTGAATGCTTGAAACATCTTCTTCGGTTGCAATTTTGTCTCTTAATTCCTCGGGAATCGATTCGATGACCCTATCTTTTATTCCTTTTGGAAGCCAGACGATTCTTTCGTATCCACCATCAGCCTGCAAGAATTTTGGGGATCTCATATACTCAATACAAAGACCAGCAAATCCTTCAACCTGTTTTCCACCAGAACACTGTCCTGCCATTGCCGAAAATGGAATTCCCATTGGGGTATCTCCTTTGAAATCCCTGTGAACAATTCCAATTCCATCTACTTCTGGAATATAAAATGCTACAGCTTCAAAACATCCGCATGATGTGTGCGGGTGTCCAAAAATACTGTGTAAATATACTTTGTCAAATGTACTCTGTGATTTATCTGCAACAGTTGCATTTAACGTAGTGTATTCTCCAGTAACTGGATCTAACAAATCCCCTTTTGGAATTTCAAATATTGGACCTTCAGGATCAATTTTTGCAGCCGCCCTACAATCAAACCAATTGATTCCACCACACAAAGCGGGTCTATCGGGCGTGATTACACAAACGTGAGTTGGAGCAAATGATTGACACATGATACATCCATAAAATACATCAACGTCTTCTTCACTCAAATCTCTGGCTTTACTGTCTCTTGTTTGGTATTCTGAAACTGCTTTTTCAACGAATTCTTTTACTTTTTCTTCTTCAGTAAATATTGTGATTGAAATTGCTTCAATGATTGGAAATTCGTCTTTAAAGAGTGTCGAAAGAGCCTGTCCAAGATGCTTTAATTCAAAACCTTTTGAATAGGAATCTTTACCAACCCTACACCAGATTTTGTCTCTTTGATTTAAGTGCATAAATCCCTGAACATAGTTACAAATTTCGTGAATTCTTCTTTCAATTACTCCTTCGAGATCTTTTTCAAGTTTTTCTCCAGAAACTTCCATTAATAATCCAAATGGGTATTTATTTCCTTCTTCCATGTCTTTGAGTTCTGGACCGATAATTTCAATTTTCCCATCTTCTACATTGTCAGAAACTAAAACTAGCTCTGCACCAACTGATTTGGGCCCCGCAAGTTCTACGAACATGTTTGCTGCCCTTATTCTTTCTCCTTCATACATAGGACTTATTTCAACAGGTATGTCTCCAAACATGAGTATCTCCCTTAAATTTTTGACATTTTTTCTAAGTAGTTTGTCCATTCAGAATCAGACATATTTGGGAATGATGCATCGGCATTTGAATGAAAGTATTTGCAAAGTGTCACTGTTTTCAAATGCGGTGCAAAATGTTTGAGTGATGAAAGGCCTTGCGATGCGAGGTAGTAAGTAACCCCGATAAATAATACAAGGTCGTGCTGTCCTTCACTGTTTATTCCTTTCCATTCAGGATCCTTCAAAAGATTTACAATCTCAATTGTACCGTATCTTTTAGATTTGATTCCATTTTCAGTTAAAGATTTGTAAATATTTCCAGTAGCGACTACAGGTAGATTCCAAGCTTCCACAATATTTTTGCAGAGTGAAATTAACCCATCATCATCTTTTATAAGAGGCCCGATCACAAACAATGGATTTTTAGCCTTTTTCAACATCATTTTTGCAATTGCAGGAGTTACAAGCATTCCGTGTTTTGGACCTGCAATTACAGTTGGTTGCCACGGGGTTGTTCTATCTCCATCCATTTTTTCACCCTATTTCCTCTCGAGTAATGAGGGTTCTTTTGGAGCTTCCCTTGGAGTCCAGTTTTTGCTTGTTAAGTCATCCATTACTTCTTTTTTGTGGGTAATTGGAATGTCTCTTTCGGTTCTTACAAATAATTCTAAGTCAGGTGGTAATTCGCCAAAGTATTTTTTGTATAAATCTATGTAATTTGAAAGTTTTAACTGTCTTCCTTTAGGCGTATCATTTGGCCTTATGCACATCTTTACGGTACTTACAAGTGCTTCTTCCATGGTTTCTGCAGCATAAAGCAGATGTTCTGGAGCAGGTTCCCCTTTAACCGTTTCGCCAGTTCTTAAATCGTTAAGATCCCACATCTCTTCTTTATCGATTCTACCAAGATAGAGTCTTCTGTATTTTGAACTGTGTGGTCCAAGTACTGCAGGAATACCCCATCGGTTAACTCCGGCGGCAATTGCAGCTGCTTTTTGGGAAAATGCACCCCAAGCTACACCACAGGTACCAACTCTGTTTAAGATATAGTCTGCAACTTCTTCGAAGTTTCCAGAAAGTGGCTTTTTAGCAAAGATGTTTGCAATTTTGATACATGCTCCTGAAATATGGGCATTTGAAACACATGAACCGATATTTGCAAGTCCGCTAGCATCAAAAATTCCTTCATATTTTTCATAGAGTGTCAGTCCATCTTCATCAACATATTCTCCAATTGACATTGCAGAACACCCTGTTGCTACAACGATGTAACTTCTTTTTAGGAGTTCTTCTGCCATTTTAGCAATTTCTATTCCGCCGTTTGGGAAGTTGGAACATCCAACAAATGCAACTACGCCAGGAATATCCCCTAAAACGATAGGACCACCCACCTTCCTAATTTCGACATCTTGAACAGGGCCTCTTCCTGCCCTCATTTTGAATTTCTGGTTTTTTACAAAGTGGTCTCCAGCTTTTGTGATGAATGAAACTAGTGGCAAGTTTCTCTCACATTCTTCTTCGCACCGTCCACATGTGTAGCACATATCGTATTCATAAAGGTCTGCAAGTTTTTTGAGATCCCCTTTAGCTGCGGAAGTTACTGCATCCATTATAGGCCTGTTGTTTGGGCAGACTCGAACACACCAACCGCATTCTGTACATTCTTTTGCAATTTCAGGAATTTCAGAAATATCTGGAAGACATTTTAAAGATTCTCTTCTTTTTGCAATTTTTTTAGCAACTTCCACTGCAACTTTTCCTACCTTTTTAGGCTCAAGTATAAGTGCGCCATCAATTTTTCCGTTAACAAGTTCGTTAATGATTAATTCAGGGTCTTCTTTTGTCATATCTGAAAGTCCAAGACACATTTTGTCAGTCGTTGCAATAACCACTGCACCATTTCGCTTAGCTTCTTCCAAAACATCTGTTCTAACACACTGTTCATCAACTACGATAACATCTGAAACACCACTCCTGATGAATTTCATCTGTTTTGATAGCGGACCGATAACTTTTGCAGCTTGGTTGTACCTGGTTATATCTATTGCAGTACAGCAGATACCACAAATTTCAACGTCTTCGTAAAGATCGTTATCTTCAACATAATCGAGTATTTCTGCACCAGGTGCTACGTTGTGACCAATACAGAGCACCACGGGTTTATCTTTATCTACTGTTCCAAGACCCAGTTCTACAAGTGGTTCGTCACCATCTCCTCTTGGCATGTCATATGCAACAATTTGAGTAATATCTGCTACTTCCCTTGCAAGATCATCCATCATTCCTGCGTGAAGTGCTTTAGATTCAAAATCAAGAGCGTTTCCTTCTTGACCTGTATGACATGCTGAAAGAAGATGCGATAACTGTTCTTCGACGTAAGATAAAGATTCGTCCAAATCTGAAACTGTTACTGGTTTTTTACCAATGATCGTTCTTATTATCGGAGCTTCTATATCGATATTTTTACCCATATCTATTGGGAAATCTTTTCCTTTTTCTTTGATTACGTGGTGGAGCATGTGTCTTCCATGTCCTGCATGAGCTGCAGTTCCGATGCACGATGCTAAAAGAACAGTTCTTGCCTGTTGAGCTTCCGCATCAATTCCACAAGCGCCTTTTTTACCAAGTAAATCACACTTTCCGTACGTACATAAACAGCACATATCACAGAAAGGTGCATAGAAAGGAGGATAACGCTTTAATAGCTTGAAATCCCAAGATCTCAGGTCTGTAACACTTGGTTTTGGTGTGGGCCCCATTGGCTCGTCCAACTCTTGTTTGGGCTTGCCGATAGAGACTTCACCAATGGTTAATGAAAGATTTTTAGTCTTCCAAAAATCGTTGTCAAGTTTTTTATCCATTTTTTTATACGTCATGACCATCACCGAATTGTCATGATTTATAATGACATTTTAAAATATATATAGTTTAGCACAACCGGCATTAAATTACCAGTAATTATATTTAAAGGTTAAATATTGTTGTTAAGTCTAAAATTTAATTAAAAAAAGGAGTTTTGAATAAATAAACATATTTGGTAATTATATTTTATAATTCAAAACTTTAATGGCGTTGAAAGGACATATATCTACACATTTCATGCAGCAACCGCAGAACAGATTATTTATATTTACATGCGTTTTTTCGACTTCTACTGCCTTTTCACCCATTTTAACAACAGGACATATTTTGTAGCATTTAAATCCGCATTCAAACCCTTTGCAATCATTAGTTACTGTTAAAATTTTATTTGAAAACTTCAAAGATTTTTTAACAGCTTCTTTTATTTTATATCCTGCAAGGTGTAGAATTGTATCCCCAATTTCATTATCAATGTCCATTGATGCAAGACAGGGGTAATTGTGAAGTTTATTTCCGGATTCAAATTCAACCTCGACCAAAGGGTATCCTGTTAAGTTCTCTGCAACATATTTTGTTGAACCGCATGGTGCATTTCGATTTACAGTTACAGATTTAACGATAGTTTCCCCAATAATCTCAATTTCGGGAGATCCAAAATATTGTGCAAATTCATCAATGTATTTATCTCCAACTGGTTTTAAAGAACAGAACGGTTTTGGAAACACAATTTTTATCCCTGTTAAAATATCTGAAATTTCAGATTTTAACCCCCTTGTAATCTGTTTTGGACTGTGTGACTCGATAATTATCGATTTTGCATTTGTTTTTTTAGCAATATCACATACTATTGAATTAATATCTCCAAAAAGGCCAACTGAAATTATTAAATCAGAGTCTTTTAAATTTTCTGGAACATATTCAGTCACATCATCAATGTATTCGGGTAAATTTTCAGGAATTTCATGAATTGAAACGATATTCTGGGCAAACTTTTCTAAAATCGTATTCAATATTCTTTCACCGTAGTTTCCGGAATAAAGTACTGTGATTTTCATGATTTTACTCCAAATTTAACATTTCGCCATACAATAAATTGCTTAAATGCCCAATTTTTTCAGGCGGAGTTTTAAATACACGTTCTGTAAAATCAAACTCATTTTCAATTTTTTCCAAAATTTCTTTTAAATTATCGCGGTCAATTTCAATTTCATGGCTTGAATCAATCAATGCTCGTTTAACTGTTCTATTCCTATGCTGGAACATAGCTTTTAAAACTTTTTTGAAAAATTCTTCATCTTTGACATGATATTTAGGTTCCCTTTTAGTTAATTTTACAATTGCAGAATTTACATCCGGTTTTGGAGAAAATGCACTTGGGGGAACTTTACAGATAAATTCAACATCTGCATTATACTGTACTGCAACGCTTAACCTACTGTATTCCTTAGTATCTGGTTTTCCAGCCATTCTTTTTGCAAATTCGTACTGATACATTAGAACTGCCGTTTCAAAATCTTCTTCTAAAAATTTAAATGTTATTGGCGAAGAAATCTGGTAAGGTAAATTTGCAACGATTTTATTGAATTCAATACTTTTTAAGTCAACTTTTAAAGCATCTGACCATATAATTTCAACATTTTCAAATTCAGCAGTTATTTCATCTGCAAAAGGTTTTAACCGTTCATCAAGTTCAATTACATAAACTTTTTTTGCAATTTTAGCAAGTTCTTTTGTCAGTGCCCCTTCTCCAAGCCCCACTTCCAAAACTATATCTTTATCGTTTAGTTCTGCACGATTAATTGCTTTTTTAACAAAATTTTTATCTTTTAAAAAACATTGGCCTAATTTTTTAGACTTTTTCATCATTTCACGTTTAAATAAGTACTATTTGTTTAGAAATTGTTTTTGCTTTGTTTAAAAAAGGTTCCCTATCCATGTGAGGGAATAAATCTACAAAGCAGACATCTCCTGTGATATCCAGATTTAAAAAGTTAGAATTAATAATTTCAACTTTTTCGAATACGTCTTTTGAAAAGTTTAGCTTTAAGTTATATATAACATCTTTTAATGCATGGGGATTTATGTCTGAAAATATAACCTTTTTTGCACCTTTTTTTAGTGCTGCCAGCCCCAAAGTTCCAGATCCGCAGAATCCATCGACCACCACCTTTCCCTTAAGATTTAAACGGTCAATTTTTGCAATTTTTGGATTAAATGGTCGTGGAAATTCGATGTGAACTTTTGACTGGTTTTTACATATAACGACGCAGTCCATGATCGATTTTAAAACAAAAATGTCGCATCTAAAATCGTCTCCCGCAATGAGTGTATTTACTTCGCCAGAGTCTTCTGGACGATTAAAGCTATTATTTTTTGAGTTATTTGAAATAACCCCTTTAACTTCGGGTATTTTTAATATTTCTGTTGCACAAGCTTTTGATACATCTTTCATCACAATTAATTCATCATTAGATACAACAGGCAGATATTTTAAAGGGTATCCAATTTCGACCAACGGAGTTCCAGCATCCCTTAAAGTTACAGCTTTTAAATCATTATTTTGAAGTTCATGATACTCAGACATTAAATTTAATACGTCAAGCATTACATCATCTAACTGCGAATGACCACAAACACATTTTCTTTTTCTTTCATCAAGATTTAAATCACATATAGAAATTGTTTTAGAAATTGGGCCATTACAATTTTCGCATGGTTTGTAAGACTTCAATTTATCGATAACTGCCCCCTTTGATAGCATAAAATCCCCCAAATTCGTTTTATTAAATTATGAAAAAACGAATATAATTAATTTTTTAAATGAAGTTTGTGGATTCTTAAAATTCTTTAAAATTTTTCAAAGGGTTCCAAAATAAAAAAATAATTTAAAAAAAGTAAAAAATTATCTAAGCAAATTAACAACATTTGCTTCTATTTCTTCTTTTGGTCTTCCAGTAATGCTTGCAAGCCCTTCTGCAAAAATTACCGCATATTTCATAACATATTTTCGTTTCTGTTCTTCTTCTTTTTCTTTTCTTAATTTTGAGATGTGCTTTTCAAGCTCTCTTGCACATATCATTAAAGACTGCCTTATTTCATTGAAAATTTCTTCATTTTCTTCGTTGCTTGATGCAATTGCCTGTTTTCCTGCTGATGTATACGGGATGTGTGTTGAAATAAGGTTTACAAATACAGTTACTGGAGCATCTTCATCATTTCTAAGACCATATCTTCTCCAGTTAACACTTTTAACAGCATTTGTTAAACCACAACCTGAGGTATCAAAAAGTAATGGTACGTGATTTGAAAATCTCATGATTTCCATCTTTCGTGACTCATCACCACTTCTTCCAGCTTCTCCACCATAAGCAAGACCTACTTCAACTGCAAAAGGAACTCCTCCCTTGTAAGTTTTAGGTTTTCTTGTCAGGGTCTTTAAAAACTCAGGTTCAAGAGTATTAAGTGATTTTTCAATGTTTTCCTCACCAATTGGCCTTAATCCAACTGTTGAAGGTGCCATAAAGTCCATATCCTGTAAAACATTTACAATGACTTCAGAATCTTTCCAAGTCATTTCTTTTGGATTTTTCTTTAAAAGGTCCTTGATTGATTTTCGGTATTTTTCAAGCTCAGTATCAGAAACCATTGCAAGGTCCACGAGGGATTTTACAAATTCTGCCGGAGATTTTGTAATGTTTTTCAATTTTCTTCTGAATTCATCAAGTAGTGATGCATTTAAATATTTTTTATCCATGTATTCCATGAAATTTTCAGGTTTTTTCTTGAAATGATTTTTAATCTCTTTTATTTCTTCATCATCCAATTTTTGAACCAAATATTGGGTTACAAGATATTTCATACAGTAAGTTTTTAATTCACCCAAACCTTCAGGGAGGCCATTTATAAGTTGTTTTACATCTTCAATTTCTTTTTTATCAAAATAATGGCCGTATATATCAAAGTATTTCGTGAAATCAAAGTTTAAGTAACAGCTTACAATTGTATCCCAAAATACACTTGAACGGTAGTTTTCAAGAAGCGTATCTCTTAAAACGTACTCTTCAAGTTCCTTAATTCTTTTCATGGTGACTCTTGAAAGTTCACTATTTAACATGCTTGAAACTCTTGAAGAATCCGTTACTCTTGAAATGTGAAGTAATTCATCAGTTGTTAACCCGTATGGGTGTGGTTTCATTACTTCAGGTCTTTCTGGTATATCATTTACAGTTCTTTCAAAAACAATTGTTTCTTCCGGATCTTCCAAAGTAATTTTAGCGTGCGGTGCTGAAAGACTGATCCTTCTTAAATATTCAAATGGTCCTTGCTCTCTTCTATTGTATGTAACATCTTTAAATTCTCCTTCAACCCTAGTTCCTCTCCAAAATCCTTCTCGAGTGTTTCTTGAAACTACATCCCCTTCGTTTTTCTCGATACTCATTTTAATTTCCATTTCATAAATAGTACCGTTTCCAGTTGAAGTTGTAATTTTTAATGGCTTTCCGGTTGTCATCTGCGCAAATAATAATACACCTGCAGCCCCGATACCCTGCTGACCTCTTGACTGGACCAGCCTGTGTAATTTTGACCCTGCAAGCATCTTACCAAATACTTTTGGAACAAATTCAGGAGGAATTCCTGGACCGTTATCCTCAATATTAACTCCAAATGTTTCAGAACCTATTTTTTTGATTTCGACCGCAATTTCAGGAAGAATTTCAGATTCTTCACATGCGTCAAGGCTGTTTGTTACAAGTTCGTGTACAATTGTAGTCATACTTCTTAATCTACCGCTGTAACCGAGCATGTGCCTGTTTTTCCTAAAAAACTCTGAAATTGAGTGTTCTTTAAATTCATCAAATAAGCTTTCTTCGACAACCGCGTTAGTATCTTCAGCCATTAAATCACCACAGTTCATATAATTATAGTAAATATAGACAAAATAAAAATCATAGTTTAAAAATTCACTAAGTTACTTTGTGAATTAAATAATATTTCGTTTTAACTATAGAATACGGGGTATATATAGAGTACGGATATCAATTTTTTAAAATTTTAACATAATAACCATTTTAAATTAAGTTCATATTTTCAATTGACATCTTTTAGAGCATCTTTTCAATAGGCTATTTTTAGGAGTATTTAGAAAAATTCGAAAGTAACTATAAATATTGAGGTTATTAATTTAAAAATAACAAATCATTGCAAACAAATTCAGGCGATTAAAATGGATTATTTACTAATTTCTTCAGAAACCGACCCTGCAAGTCAGAATCTTAAAAAACACGTTGAAAATTACGGATACAGTGTATTTAATATTGAAAAAAAGTCAACTCAAACAAATTATTCAGAGTTTCCACAATCTGAAATGTATATATTTTTATCAAAACATGCAAGCGAGAGCAAAAAACCAACACTCACAGTACATACTCCCGGAAATTTAACTGATGATAATTCACATGGTGGAAATCCAGAAGAAATTTCTCCATGTAACCCGGTATTCAATACATTAATGCTTCAAAATATGAATAAATACAATGAAATGGAAGAATATCAAGAATTAGGGTTTGATGTAAGTTTTGAAGTCCTACACCACGGCCCAACTGATTTAAAGGCCCCATCTGCATTTGTAGAGATCGGTAGCAGTGAAGAACAGTGGCAGATTGACGATGCAGCAGAAATTATTACGAATTCCTTGATCGATACATTAAATTCCATTCAAAATTCTGAATACGATGAAAAAGAAAAAATAATCGGAATCGGGGGAGGTCACTATTCTCCTAAATTTACAAAACTCGCGTTAAGAGAAGAATATTATGTTGGATATTTGACCCCGAAACATGCAAAACTCTCTGAAAATATATTAAATCAGCTGACTTCAAAACAGGAATTTGATTTTGTAGGAATCGACTGGAAAGGGTTGTATGGCGAAGATAAAAGAAAATACGTAGAATTTTTCGATGAAAATGATATTTCATGGCAGAGAGTTTGATATTCATTTACTGGAAAATTAATGATTAAAAAATATATATTAAAACAGGACATAAGTGAGAATAACTTAGATTACAGACCATATATTTGGTAAATATTCGAAAAATTCAAAACAGGCGATTTAAGGTTAGAAAAAGCCAAAAAACGTTTTGAAAATTTTGCCGAATTTAAAAGAACCTAAATTATCGAAAAAACTAATTTTAGAATTAAAAGAACATTAAAACTGCAATTCTAAAAAATCAGGTTTTAAAATTAAAAAATTACGACTATATATTGCAGGAACAAAACAAGGCACCTATGATCTCATCTCTTGTTTATACCCCTGTAAATTGGAACTAACTTAGAACTACCTAAAAGAGTTAAAAAGTGGTAATATGGACATTATAGAAGGAAAATTTGTGAAAATGGGATCGAATTATAACGAACTTTTTGATGAACTT